>JAQSWD010000065.1 GCA_029266835.1 Steroidobacteraceae bacterium | reverse complement strand
GCGGTCGTTTCCCTGCCCGCCGGCAAGTGGTTTGTCAGTCGACAAGCCCGGAGGCGCGATATTTCCCGGACGCTCGCTGATCAACCTGTAGCCCGCCGCCTCGAACTGCGCGGGACGCCGCCCCTCGAAATCGTCGCCTAACAAACCCGTGCTCAGCGACCGCCACAGCGCGTTCAATACATTGGCGCGGAAAGCACGCACCAGCCGGTAACCCACGGCATCGGGCACGGCCTCGGCCTTCCAGTCGCTGACCAGGCCGCGAAACTCGCGACGCCGCGGCTGTTCGTGCATGGCCTCTTCGTCCAGCAGCGACAGCAGCAGGTTGCGCCAGCGCGCCAGGAACAGCGCGCGCGCATCCAGCTGGATGGCCAGCATGTCCGCTTCGGTAGCCGGCCTGGTCAGGCTCAGCAGGCCATCGCGTATCTGTCGCGCCCGCGCACCGATGTCGTAGCCACCGGCGCCCACCTCGGCTTCGTCATCGCCCATCACCGCTTCGAGTTCGCCTGCCACCACGCGCTGGTTCGCGGTCCAGAGCCGGCCGACGGGCGGATCGGAGATGCGCGGATGATCGTTGGCATCGCGAAATTCCACCGTTCCGAACAACCGGTCCGGCCCGGTGCCGCGCGGCACTCGCCCCAGCAGCGTCCAGGCGATGCGCCCGCTGGCGTCGCCCACCACCAAGTTCTGCCCGGGGATGCCCACGGCCGGCGCCAGCGTCAGCGCATCGTCGAGATTGCGCACGCGCTCCAGCGCCAGCAGCCCGAAGTTGGTGGCCTCGGGTTTCGCCGCGAGCCACGCCGCTTGCAGGCACTCGCCGGTTTTCACATCGTCGGAGAAGTCCTCACCGTCGAGAACGACGCCATCCGAGGCACCGCTGCCCTTCAGATCCTGATAGGTGACCTGTACTTCGTCGGCGCCTTTCACCTTGAAGCGTTCGATACGCGCGACGTACTCGTCGCTGGCGCAGGGACCCCAGCGCGCGTCGGAGAAATCGCCATAACTGTTGGTGAAACCCCAGGCGATCTGGCCATTGGATCCCGCCGCCACGGCGGGAGTGCCGGGCAAGGTCACGCCGGTGATATCGAGATCATCGGCGCCAGTGACACGCAGGCGCGCCGGATACCAGACCGCCGGAACACCCAGGTCGAGGTGCATGTCGTTGGCGATAAGCGCCACGCCTGAACGCGTGTGTGTGCCGGCCACGGCCCAGCTGTTGCTGCCAGGCTTGCGCGCTTCGTCCGCGGCGACCTCCATGGGGCCGGCGAACGCTGTTCTGGCCGGGAACGGCTGCGTGAGCACGCGCGCGGACTCGGTGCAGGATGCCTGCACGCAACGCGCCTCCTTGCCGTAGTTAGGCGTATCCCAGTCTGTGTGGCCGGCGTACACGAACGTGATCAGCGCATGCGCGGCCTGCGCGTCGCCCGATGCGTTCAGCGCGCGCTCGAGGCGCCGCCGGTCGATTTCCTCACGCAGCACGCCCCACTGCAACTGCCACCACATCGAGTGAACCACCAGCACCGAGTCTTCCGGCAGCCACTGACGCGGTTCGGCGCGCAGCAACAGGTATTCCCAGGGTTTCGCTTTCAGGCTGGCCATGCCGGCATTCACGCCACGCGCATAGGCATCGACGATGGCGCGGTCGGATGCCGGCGTTGCTTCCATCACGCGTCGCGCCACTGCGCGGAACCCGAAGCGGCGCTTCTGCCGGTCTGTCCTGAGCGCGACTTCGCCGAACAGCTCCGACAATTCGCCGGCGGCCAGGCGCCGCGAGAGATCCATCTGGAAGAAGCGGTCCTGCCCATGCGCGAAGCCGGTGGCGAAGGCCAGGTCGGCGCGGGAAGTGGCACTGATGACGGGGATGCCGCGCGCGTCGCGCTCGATGGTGGCTTCGGCGCCGATGGCGGCGGCCACGGTGCCTTCGATCATCGGCAGGCTCTGGCGCATGGCCCACCAGGCCGCACCGAACGCCAGGACCGCGAAGACTGCGACGACGAGCAACGTCCATCGCAGCCAGCGCAGCCACCTCATCGCGTTCTCAGTCCTTCGGAACGCGCAGGATGGTCAGCGCGTTGGTGCCACCGGTAATGCCGGTGAGCTCGCCCTTGGTGACGATGACCATTTCACCCTTGTCCACCAGCTCGAGCTGCAGCATGAGCGTGAGGATGGCCTTGAACAGCTCGGCGGTGCGCACTTCGGGGATGTCGAAGGGCACTGGATAGACGCCGCGGTACAGGGTCACGCGCCGGCGCGTCGACTCGTGTCGCGTGAACGCGTAGATCGGAATGTCGGAACGCGAGCGCGACATCCACAGCGGCGTGGTGCCGGACTCGGTGAGCGCGACGATGGCGCGCACCTTCATGTGGTTTGCGGTGTACATCACCGCCATCGCGATCGCTTCTTCGGTTCGGTCCACGATGCCTTCGACGCGATGGCGGATGCGGTTGTGCTTGAGCTGATATTTCTCGGCCGCGGTGATGACCTCTTCCATGGCTTGCACGGCCTTCACGGGATACTTGCCCACGGCGCTTTCGGCCGAAAGCATCACCGCATCCGTTCCGTCCATCACCGCGTTGGCGACGTCGGAAACTTCGGCGCGCGTCGGCACCGGCGCGGAGATCATGGACTCCATCATCTGCGTGGCCGTGATCACGACCTTGTTGCGCGTGCGTGACTCGTGAATGATGGTTTTCTGCAGGCCGGTGATCTCGGCGTAACCCATCTCCACCGCGAGGTCGCCGCGCGCGACCATCAGGGCGTCGGAGGCATCGATGATCTCGATGAGATTGCGGATGGCCTCGTGTCGCTCGATCTTGGCGCAGAGATGCGCATGACCGCCGGCGTCGCGCACCAGCTGGCGCGCCAGATTCATGTCCGCGGCATCACGTGCGAATGAAACCGCGACGTAGTCGGCGCCCTTGCCGCAGGCGAACTTGATGTCCTCGCGGTCCTTGTCGGAGAGCGCGGGCGCGGAAATGCCGCCACCCTTGAGGTTCACGCCCTTGCGATTCGAGAGCTCGCCGCCCGCAATCACCTTCGTGTCGATGCGCGTGCCCGAGACCTTGGTGACTTCCAGCGTGATCAACCCATCGTTGAGCAACAGGATGTTGCCCGGCTTCACGTCCTTGGGCAGATCCTTGTACGCGCAACCCACGACGGTCTCATCGCCGGCGTTGATGTCGTGCGCGGTGTCGAGCGCGAAAGCCTGACCGTCCTTGAGGTCGACTTTCTTGTTGGTGAAACTTTCGATGCGGATCTTGGGTCCACCCAGGTCGGCAAGGATGCCGACGTAACGGCCGGCCCTGCGCGCGGCCTCGTGCACGAGGTCGATGCGGCGACCGTGTTCCTCGTGTTTGCCGTGTGAGAAGTTGACGCGCGCGACGTCGAGGCCGGCGCGGACCATTTCGGTCAATACTTCGATGGAATCGGTGGAGGGGCCCAAGGTCGCGACGATCTTGGTGCGGGAGTGCATCTGGCGTTCTGGCATGGGACTCGCATTCTGCCATGCGAAAACGCCGTGTGGCGCATAATCAAAGTCGTAATTTCAAATCGAAGGGGATAGTCGAATGGCAAGTAAATCGTGGGCTTTTCTGGCGGTCGGGCTCATTCTGGGCGCCGGCGCATGGTTCGTTTCCGGGGAGTTGCAGGCCGCCGACGCCAAGCCGGCGCGCGTGTTCGAAATGCGAACGTATTACACCCTGCCGGGAAGGCTGGAAGCCCTGCAGACGCGCTTCCGCGACCACACCCGGCGCATCTTCGAAAAGCATGGCATGACCAATGTCGGGTACTGGGTGCCGCAGGACAATCCGGGACACGAGAACACGCTGATCTACATCATCTCGCACGCCAGCCGCGAGCAGGCCAAGGCCAATTGGGCGGCGTTCGTCGCCGACCCGGAATGGAAGAAGGTCGCGGAGGATTCCCAGAAGGACGGCAAGATCATCGACCGGATCGAGTCGGTGTTCATGGACGCCACCGACTACTCGCCCATTAGATAGGCAGCGGATCGAATGGAACGGTTCGAGAAGGTCCTTTACGCCACCTGGCGTGACATGGATTACAACTCGCACATGGCGAACACGGCGTACCTGGACCGTGCCGCCGATGTGCGCATGATGTACTTCGCGGAGAACGGCTTCACCGCCGACGACATGCTGCGCATGCGGATCGGCCCGGTGGTCATGAAGGACGAGATCGAATACTTCCGAGAGGTGCAGCTGCTGCAGGAGATTCGCGTCGACTTCGCGCTGGCCGCGCTCGCGCCCGATGCCAGCCGCTTCACGATCCGCAACGAGTTCACGCATCACGACGGACGGAAGTGCGCGGTCGTCACATCGACGGGCGGATGGCTGGATCTGAATCAGCGCAAGCTGATCGCGCCGCCCGAAGCGCTGAAGAAGGCGATGGAAGCGCTGCCGAAGATCGAGGGCTTCCGCGCGCTGAGGCCGAGCATCGGCCGCTGAGGCGGGCCGGTGGCCCCACGCCAGGGGACGCGCGGGCGCCGGCTAGTTAGAGGAAGATTCCGGCATTCATGATCAAAGGGGACGCGCCTGGATCAGGCGCGTCCCCTTTTTCTAGGAAACGAGGAATGTCCCCATTTACTTCGCGCGCGACTCCAGCATCGCCACTGCCGGCAACGTCTTTCCCTCGACGAACTCGAGGAAGGCGCCGCCGCCGGTAGAGATGTACGAGATGCCTTCTTCGACGCCGTACTTCTCTATGGCCGCCAGCGTGTCACCGCCGCCCGCCAGCGAGAACGCCGACGACTTGGCGATGGCTTGTGCAATGGCCTTGGTGCCCTCGCCGAACTGGTCGAACTCGAACACGCCGACCGGCCCGTTCCAGACGATGGTGCCCGCGGTCTGCAGGACTTTCGCCAGGTGCTCGGCCGTATCGGGACCGATGTCCAGGATCATCTCGTCGGGCCGCACGTCATGGATGCTTCGCACGTCGGCATGCGCCGTCGCCGCGAATTCCTTGGCCACCACCACGTCGGTGGGCAACGGGATTTCCGCGCCGCGCGCCTTCGCCTGCTCCAGGAGCTTGCGAGCCATGTCGTGCATCTCGGCTTCCTGCAGCGATTTGCCGACATTGACGCCGGTGGCCGCCAGGAAAGTATTCGCGATGCCGCCGCCGACGATGAGCTTGTCCACCTTGCCCAGCAGCGACTCGAGCACGGTCAGCTTGGTCGAGACCTTGCTGCCGGCAACTATGGCCACCATCGGACGTGCCGGCTTGGCCAGCGCGCGCTCGAGCGCCTCGAGTTCGCCCACGAGCAGCGGGCCCGCGCAGGCCACCTTGGCGAACTTGCCCACGCCATGGGTCGACGCCTCGGCGCGATGCGCCGTGCCGAACGCGTCCATGACGAAGACGTCGCACAGCGACGCCATCTGCCTGGCGAGATCCTCCTTGTCCTTCTTCTCGCCCTTGTTGAAGCGCACGTTTTCGAGAAGCACCGCGGTGCCCGGCTCGGTATCGACGCCGGTCAGCCAGTCCTTCTTGAGGGGCACGTTCTTCCCGAGCAGCTCCGAAAGCCGCGTGGCCACGGGGGCGAGCGAAAACTCGTCCGCGTACACGCCCTCTTCCGGACGGCCCAGGTGCGAGGTGAGGAACACTTTCGCGCCCTTCTCCATCGCCAGCTTGATGGTGGGCAGCGACGCGCGGATGCGCGCGTCGCTGGTGACCTTGCCGTCATCCACCGGAACGTTCAGATCTTCGCGGATCAGGACCCGCTTGCCACGAAGATCCTGGTCCGCCATGCGCAACACGTTCATGTCGCGGCTCAGGACGCTTTGGACCAGGCGATCGTGGTGTCGAGCATGCGGTTGGAGAAGCCCCACTCGTTGTCGTACCACGAGCAGACCTTGACCAGCGTGCCTTCGCTGACGCGCGTCATGGTGGCGTCGTAGGTGGACGAAGCCGGGTCATGGTTGTAGTCGATTGAGACCAGCTGCTTCTCGGTATACGCCAGCACGCCCTTCATGGCGCCTTCGGCGGCCTCCTTGATGACCTTGTTGATCTCTTCGACGGTCGTGGCGCGCTTGGCCACGAACGACCTTCGCCGGGATCATGCTCATCGTGGCGGAACGCGCGCGACGGATGTCCTCGTGATAGACGTCGGTCAGGCGCTGGTCATTGGTGTACGCGTGAATCGTCGTCATCAAGCCGTTCACGATGCCGATCTTGTCGTTCAGCACTTTGGCCAACGGCGCCAGGCAGTTGGTGGTGCACGAAGCGTTCGAGATCACGGTGTGCTCTTTCTTGAGCACGTTGTGGTTCACGCCGTACACGACCGTCGCGTCCACATCCTTGCCGCCCGGGGCGGAGATGATGACCTTTTTCGCGCCGCCAGCCAGGTGCTTGCCCGCATCCGCCTTGGTCGTGAAGAAGCCCGTCGACTCGAACACGTACTCGGCGCCCACCGAGGCCCAGTCGATCTTCGACGGGTCGCGCTGCGCGAACACCTTGATCTTGTCGCCGTTGACGACGATCGAATCGCCTTCCACGCCGACGGTGCCGGGGAATTTGCCGTGCGCAGTGTCGTACTGCGTCAGGTGCGCATTGGTCTGCGCGTCGCCGAGGTCGTTGACCGCGACGATCTGGATTTCGTTGGTGCGCTTCGACTCATAGAGAGCGCGCAGGATGTTGCGGCCGATACGTCCGTAACCGTTGATACCTACTTTGATGGCCATCTGTCCCAATCCCCTTGCGGTTGTCTAGCTACTGAAAAACGACTGTCAGGCCAACAACTGCTCGACGTGAGTCTTCACGTCGGCAGCCGTCAGGCCGAAATGCTTGAACAGGTCCGGGCCCTTGCCCGAGGCGCCGAAGGTATCGATGCCCATTACCTTCCCGGCGCTGCCCACGTAACGCCACCATGACTGGGTGCTGCCCGCCTCGATTGCAAGGCGGCGCGTCACCGACGCGGGCAATACGCTCTCGCGATACGGCGCGGGCTGCGCATCGAAGGCCTCACAGCAGGGCATGGACACCAGGCGCACGCGCTTGCCCGCGGCCTGCAGTTCCTTCACCGCGGTGGCGGCGATGCCGACCTCGGAGCCCGTGGCGATCACGATGGCTTCGGGCGGACCGTTGCTGTCGATGAGCACATAGCCGCCCTTGCGCATGGCGATGAGCTGCTCGGGCGTGCGCGGCTGCTGCGGCAGCGCCTGGCGGGTGAACACCAGCGCGGTCGGACCGTTCTTGCGTTCGAGGCCCGCGATCCAGGCTTCCGCCGATTCCACGGCGTCACAGGGACGCCAGGTGTGCAGATTGGGCATGGCGCGCAGGCTGGACAGATGCTCGACGGGCTGGTGCGTCGGGCCGTCTTCGCCGAGCCCGATGGAATCGTGCGTGTAAACCAGCAGCACCGGCGCATGCATGATGGCCGCGACGCGCACCGCGTTGCGCGCGTAATCGGAGAACACCAGGAAGGTGCCGCCGTACGGACGGAAACCGCCATGCACGGTGAGACCATTCATGATGGCCGTCATGCCGAATTCGCGCACGCCGTAGAACACGTAGTTGGCGCGGAACACGTCGCAGGTGAGGTCGATGGAATCCTTGCGACGCGTGTTGACCGAACCCGTGAGGTCGGCGGAACCGCCCAGGAGCTCGGGTAGATAGGGCCCGAGCACGTTGAGCGCCGTCTGCGACGAGGCGCGGGTGGCCTGCGGGGCGTTCACGGCGGCTCCGGCAGCCAGCACCTGCTGCGAAATCTCGGCCCAGTTGGCCGGCAGATCTCCCTTCATGCGTCGTTCGAACTGTGCGGCTTCGGCGGCGAATTCACGCTTGTAGCGCTTCCACAGGCGATTCCACTTCTTTTCGGCGGCGGCGCCCGCTTCCTTGTGATCCCAGGCCGCGCGGATGTCCTGCGGAATCTCGAAAGGCGGCGAATCCCAGCCCAGGTTCTTGCGGGCCGCGGCCACTTCGTCCGGACCCAGTGCCTCACCGTGGGCCGCCTTGGTGCCCTGGCGGTTCGGCGCGCCCCAACCGATGATGGTCTTGCAGCAGATCAGCGTCGGCTGGTCCTTCCGGCCGCGCGCCTTCTTGATGGCGCCCGCGACCGCGTCGGCGTCATGTCCGTCGACATTCCTCACCACGTGCCAGCCGTAGGCCTCGAAGCGCTTGGGCGTGTCGTCGGTGAACCAGCCGATGACCTTGCCATCGATGGAAATGCCGTTGTCGTCGTAGAACACGATGAGCTTGCCCAGCTTCAACGTGCCGGCGAGCGACGCCGCTTCATGCGAGATGCCTTCCATGAGGCAGCCATCGCCGGCGAAGCAGTACGTGTGGTGATCGACGAGCGCGAGGCCGTCCTTGTTGTATTCGACCGCCAGCAGCTTCTCGGCCAGCGCCATGCCCACGGCGTTGGCGAAGCCCTGGCCCAGGGGGCCCGTGGTGGTTTCGATGCCCATGTCGAGGTCGCGCTCGGGGTGTCCCGCGGTGCGCGAACCCAGCTGCCGGAAATTCTTCAGCTCATCGATGGTTACGGGATACCCGGTGAGATGCAGCAGCGAGTACAGCAGCATCGAACCGTGGCCGTTCGAGAGCACGAAGCGGTCGCGATTCCACCACCTGGGATTGCCCGGGTTGTGCTTGAGCACTTGGCGCCACAGCACCTCGGCAATATCGGCCATGCCCATGGGCGCGCCCGGATGTCCCGAGTTCGCGGCCTGGACGGCATCCATGGAGAGCGCGCGAATCGCGTTGGCGAGGGCGCGGCGGGTGGGGGTGGTTGCTGGGGTATCCATAAAGGGCGCGCATTGTCCGACAGGCGGGGTCCCCCGGCAACCTCGTCAGGCGCTCGCGCGCCGGGGACAGCCGGCCTCAGGCCCGTTCGGCCAATACCACCCATTTGTCCGACAGCAGCGGCGCCGACACGCGAATCACACTCCGGATGCTCAAACCGGCGTCGCGGAACTCCTGTTCGAGATCCTCGCGTGAGACGCGGTCCAGTGGCGAGCGCCCCAG
The DNA here is from genome assembly GCA_029266835.1 of Steroidobacteraceae bacterium. Classification (GTDB taxonomy): domain Bacteria; phylum Pseudomonadota; class Gammaproteobacteria; order Steroidobacterales; family Steroidobacteraceae; genus CADEED01. The sequence continues at coordinate 45,684 of JAQSWD010000065.1, read as the reverse complement.
GCCCAACTTGCCGAAGGTGTGCGTGAGTACGTAACGGAAGGTGTACTTGTGCCGGTAATCGACGATCACCCAGCGCCGGGACACACGGCGGAATTCGTTGAGCATGCGTACGCGCGTGGCGGCATCCACGTGCATCATGAACCGGATGCACACCACGCAGTCGAGCGAGTCGGTGCGCAGCGGCAGGTGTTCGGCGTTGGCCTGCAGGTACCCGTAGATGGCTTTTTGTTTGCCATCCGGAATGGATGCGGCCTTCTTCAGCATTTCGTGCGAGATGTCGCTGCCCACCACCTCGAACCCTTCCCGCGCCAGCGCGCCGGTGAAGCGTCCCGTGCCGCAAGGCAGGTCGAGTATGGTGCGCACCCCAGTGGTCTGCGACAGCGCTTTCCGGATCGCCGCCCATTTGCGCACATTGCGCTTCTGCCGTTCCGGCGAAGAGAAACGATGGAAATCGTAATCTTCCGCGACGCTGTCGCTGCGGTAGAAGTCGCGCTTGTATTCGTAACCGTCTTCGCGCGGTCTGCTCGGATCGTCTTTGCCGGGGCGTTTCATGTCGTGAACTGTACAAGAATTGTGGAAAGGGCTTACACGTGATCCACACCGCAGCTCGCGACCCCGCACCTGACCCCACGGCACCATTGGCGATGTTAGCGGTCCAATTTTCCGACATGGATTTACCAATGTTTCCGGCCCGCGATTCGGTCGCCATATACCGACGCGGCTTCACATTTTCCCCGGGTAGTTTGCGACCTGGTTCACCCCGCGGCGGCGCCATGGATGAGGCCGTGAAGTGGATCACCCGCCGCGCTCCGGCATGTTTGTAGAGTTCGATTGAATGAGCGCCATTCGAGTCATCCAGTTCACCGACCCGCACCTGTTCGGCGATGTGCACGGCACGCTGCGGGGCGTGAACAGTTTCGAGACGCTGGAACGCACGCTGGCGGACGCGTCGGGCCATCTCGCCATCGCCGACGCCATCCTGGTCACGGGCGATCTCGTGCAGGACGACGCGGGCGGCTATGAACATTTCCGTCGCGTGTTCGCGCGCTTCGGCAAACCCGTATTGTGCATTCCGGGCAACCACGATTTCGTACCCGAGATGCGCGCCGCGCTGACGGGCGCCCCTTTCGATCTCGATGGGCCCGCCGACATCGGCGCATGGCGCATCGTTTTGCTGGACAGCGTCGTGCCCCAGCAGGCCGGCGGCCACATCTCCATCGAGCAGTTGACCAAGCTCGACGAGGAGCTGGGCATGGCGCGGCAGAGGCACGCCATGGTCTGCCTGCATCACCACCCGGTCGCGATGAACAGCCGTTGGCTGGACACCGTCGGGCTCTCCAACGCCAATGAATTCTGGTCGGTGATCGACAGCCACCCACAGGTCAAGGCGGTGGTCTGGGGCCATGTGCACCAGGCCTTCGAAGGCGCGCGCCGCGGGGTGCGGCTGCTGGCGACACCGTCGACCTGTGCCCAGTTCCAACCGCGCTCGAATGACTTTGTCATCGACAACCTGCCGCCGGCCTATCGCCTGCTGACGCTCCATTCCAACGGTGCGATCGACACTGGCGTGCATTTCCTGACTGCCGCAGAATCGGTGGCATGACCCTTCCTGAAGCGTTGCAGCGAGGCCTGACGCGCGGCCTCGCGGGCCTGCTGTTGCTCGCGTTTGCCGCGCTGACCCACGCGCGCGGCGAGACTTCAGTCTGGACCGTGAAAGGCAGGACCAACACCGTGTACTTCGCCGGCTCGGTGCATGCGCTGCCGAAGGAACACGCGCATTTCCCCGAGCAGCTCGAACGCGCCTACGACGCCGCGCAGGTGGTGATGCTCGAAGTCGATCTCGACGACATGGATCCGCTGGAGGCGGTGCAGTTCATCACTGCCAACGGCACCTTGCCGACGGACCAGTCGCTCATGGACGTGGTGGGTGAAAAGGATTACGCGCGCGTCTCCCGACTGGCCGGCGATCTCGGTATTCCCGAAATGGCCATCACCAAGCTCGAGCCCTGGGCCGCGGCACTGGTGCTCACGCAGTTCGCGCTGGTCAAGACGGGCTTCGACTCGAACCTCGGCATCGACATGCAGATCACCGAACGCGCGAAAAAAGACGGCAAGCCCGTCGAAGGCCTGGAAACCGTCGTCGACCAGTTAGGCGTGTTCGATGCCCGCTCCTTCCCGGAGCAGACACGCTTCCTGCTCGACTCCACCGACGACGCCGAGCATCTCGGCGAAGACCTGTCGAAGCTCATCGACGCCTGGCGCACCGGCAACCTGCGGGCGCTGGAGAAGGAATTCGCCAAGGAACGCGCCAAGTCACCCGCGCTCTACGACGCCCTGCTCGTGGTGCGCAATCACCAGTGGATGCCGAAGATCGAAGCGCTGCTCGGCAGCGACCAGGATTACCTGGTGGTGGTGGGCACGCTGCACTACGTCGGCAAGGACGGCCTGCTCGCGCTGCTCGAGAAGCGCGGCTTCAAGCCCGTACCCATGCCCGCCTCGCCCGCCCTGTCCAACTAACCGCCTGCCATGCGCGCCTTCGCGATTTTTCTCGGCCTGATCGCGCTGGCGCTGGCTGGCATCGCGGTATTCACGTATCCGGCCTGGCTGTTGCTGCAATCGGCCGGACTCGAAGTGAAATTCCATCGCGTCGCGAGCCGCATCGCGATGCTCACCTTCCTCGTCGGGTTCCTGTTCATCGCCCGCAGGCTCAAGGCGACCGACCGTGTCAGCCTGGGGTACGGCGTGCCGGCCCGTTCTTTTTTCGCCGAGCTTGCGAAGGCCGTGGTGCTGGGCGCCGTGCTCATGCTGCCGGTGCTGGCCACCATGGTGATGCTGGACATGCGCGTGCTGAAGCCCGGGCTGGACCTGGACGCGGCGGACTGGGTCAAGCTCGTGGCCATGGCCGGCGTCACCGGCCTCGTGGTCGCGCTCATCGAGGAGACGGCCTTGCGCGGCGTCATGCACAGCGCCATCGCGCGGGAATCGGGGCCGACGCTTGCGATCGTGCTGGTGTCGCTGGTCTACGCGGCTACGCACTTTTTCGCCAAAACGCGGATCCCGGCCGACCAGGTGAACGCCGGCAGCGGACTCGACATGTTGTCGGGCCTGCTCGACAGCTTCGCGAATCCGCTCGGGATCCTCGATGCCTTCCTCTGCCTGTTCATGGTCGGCGTTTTGTTAGGCGTGACGCGGCACCTGACCGGCAACGTCGCCGCCTGCATCGGTCTGCACGCGGCCTGGGTGGCCATCATCACCGTGGTGCGCGAAACGTCGGAGCGGCGTGAGTCCGGCCCCGTGGCCTGGCTCATGAGCGACTACGACGGCTTCATCGGCTGGATGGTGCTCGCCTGGACCTTCGTGATCGGCTGGGCCCTCTGGTGGTGGTACAGGGTGCCGGGTGGGGAAAGTGGGGAAAAGGCGCGCTGAGAGCGCGGTCCCTGCGGACGTATCACGCCTTTTCCCCACTTTCCCCACCCGGCACCAGCCCCATCAGCGCGTCCAGGCGCATGATGGGGTCGTTCAGCTCCAGCAATACCTGTTTGTCAGCCGGGTCCATCGGGATCAGTTCGACCAGCCGCGAGCCCACCCACGACGAGTCGTCAAACTTCTTCTCGACGTATTCGTAATGGTCGGCGAGTTCCGTGAGCGCGCGCCGCAATGTCTCGCCGAGACGCGAGTACTCGCTGGCCAACGGCAGCTCGCGCTCTGCCGGCAGCCAGGTGACTTCGCCCATGTTGAGCCCGTCGTGTTCGCGCCAGGTCCGCTCCACGCGGAATTTGCGCTCGCCGACGCAACTGATGCCCAGCAGTCCATCCTTCAGGGTGTGGAAATCCGCGATGCGCGCGGAGCACCCGACCATCGCGGTGCTGGCCACTTCGCCAGCCTCCTCGCCTTCTTCGATGAGCACGACCCCGAAGGGTGATTGTTCGCGCGCGCAGCGGCGCACCATGTCGGTGTAGCGCGTCTCGAAGATGCGCAGCGGCAGCGGGCCGCCCGGAAAAAGCACGATATGCAGCGGGAACAACGGAATGACGCTGCTATCCGCCACGCGCTTACGCCTTCGCACCCTCTCCGCCTGACAAGGCGTCGAGTAGTTTGCCGTGCAGGCCGCCGAAACCGCCGTTACTCATGATGAGCACCTGGTCGCCGGCACGCACGCTGGCCAACAACCCCTTCAGCAGTTCGTCCAGCGTGGTTGCCGCGTGGCCTTTGGAACCCAGGGCGCGAGCCACCGCGCCGGCATCCCACCCGAGATCGGGTGGCGCGAACATCCAGACGGCATCGGCCACGGCCAGCGAAGGCGCCAGCGTGTCGCGATGCACGCCCATCTTCATGGTGGCCGAGCGCGCCTCGAGCACCGCGACGATGCGCTGGCTTCCCACCTTGCGCCGCAGACCATCGAGCGTGGTCGCGATGGCCGTGGGGTGATGCGCGAAATCGTCGTAGACGGCGATGCCCCGGGCTTCGCCACGCAATTCCATGCGTCGTTTGACGCCTTTGAATTCCGCCAGCGCGGCGATGGACTGCGCCACCGGCACACCCGCGTGGCGCGCGGCGCCGATCGCGGCCAACGCGTTCTCCGCATTGTGGGCGCCGAGCAGATCCCACTTCACGGTGCCGGCGGGCTTGCCGGATTCCAGCACCACGAACTTTGAGAAGTCGCCGCCCTCGGGCACATCCAGCGACCAGCCGATATCGGCGCCCGCCTCGCGCGCGAAGGCTTCACGCGGTGTCCACACGCCCATGGCCAGGGTCTTCTTCAGGTTCTCGTCGGCGCCGTTCCAGAGAATTCGCCCACTGGCCGGAATGGTGCGCACCAGGTGATGAAATTGTTTCTGGATGGCGCCGAGGTTCTCGTAGATGTCGGCGTGGTCGAATTCGAGATTGTTGAGAATGATGGTGCGCGAGTGGTAGTGCACGAACTTCGCGCGCTTGTCGAAGAATGCCGTGTCGTATTCGTCCGCTTCGATCACGAAGTACTTTCGGCCGCCCAGCCGCGCGCTCACCGAAAAGTTGCCGGGCACTCCGCCGATCAGGAAGCCGGGATTCAGACCCGCGTATTCCAGTATCCAGGCGAGGATGCTCGAAGTGGTGGTCTTGCCATGCGTGCCGGACACGCCGAGAACGTGCATGCCACTGAGCACTTCCCTGGCCAGCCACTCCGGGCCCGAGGTGTAAGGGATGTCGCTTTCGAGCAGCGCTTCGATCACGGGCGCGCCGCGCGTCATCACGTTGCCCACTACCACGACATCGGGCCGCGGCTCGAGCTGCGCGGCATCGAAACCCTGGATGAGCTCGATCCCCAGCGCCTCGAGCTGCGTGCTCATCGGTGGATAGACGTTCTTGTCCGACCCCGTGACACGGTGACCGGCGGCCTTGGCGATGGCGGCGATGCCACCCATGAAAGTGCCGCAGATTCCGAGAATGTGGACGTGCATGAACTCCGCCTCAGGGACCGGTGGTCGTGCCGGATTGGGGAACACCGAATACCAGGCCTAGCATCAGAGCGCTCAGGAAATTCATGGCCAGTATGAACAGGATGCCGCGAAACAGATTCCACTCGAATGCATTGCGCACGACGTGCGACTGGACCACCAGCCCCCAGATGCCGATCGCCGCGCCGGAAAGCACCAGCATCGCGGGCGCTGACCGCATCGCTTCCTGGCTCGCCAGGTAAGGCCGCAGGACCGACTCCAGCGGCACCAGCAATGGCAGGAACAGCGAGGTGGCGGCGAAATAAGCCGTCGATGTCTGCACGAAGCGCTCGGGCTTCTTCGCCAGGACAAGGCTGATCCGGAACCAGAGCAATACGAATGCCGTGGTGGCGACCAGGAACAGCATCCAGTTGGGCAGCGCATTGGGCATCAGCACCGTGAACAACACGTACAGTGCGAGATAAATGCCGATGACGATGCCGAGCAGCGCCGGCGAGGCCGGCAAGTGCTCCGGCCCGCGACGCAACAGTACGATGTCGACGACGACGCCGAACAATGCGCGGAGATTCGCAAGCATAATGCGGCCCGGATTGTACACGTCACCCGGAGCCAGACGACCTTGATGATCGACTCTGCCGATGCACTGACGGCCTTCGCGGCCCGCGCCGCGGGCGCGCCCGCCGTTGCGCTCGATACCGAATTCATGCGCGAGAAGACCTACCGCGCGGAACTTTGCCTGCTGCAGATCGCCATCGGCGCAGAACCCGTATGCATCGATCCGCTGGCATTGCAGGATCTTTCCCCGCTGGTGCCATTGCTCACTTCGCCCGGCACCATCAAGGTGATGCATGCCGCGCGGCAAGACCTGGAAGTGCTGCTGCCTGCGGTCGGGCTGGTGGCTCCGGTGTTCGACACGCAGATCGCCGCGGCGCTGGCCGGTCATCCGGCGCAGGTGGGTTATGCCGAACTCGCGCGGCGGCTGCTCGGCGTCGAGTTGCCGAAGGCGCACACCCGCACCGACTGGTCGCGGCGGCCGCTGAGCCCCGAACAGCAGGAATACGCGCTGGACGACGTACGTCATCTCACCGCGCTGCGCGCCAGCTTGTTAGACACGCTGGCGGCGAAGGGCCGGGTAGCCTGGCTCGAGGAAGAGCTCGCGGCGCTGGCGAATGCCGATGCGTTGCGCGTCGATCCCGAAGACGCCTGGCGCAAGATCAAGGGTCTGCCGGGACTCGACGATGGCCGCCTCGAACTGGCGAAGTCACTGGCCGCCTGGCGCGAGCGCCGCGCGATCGAACGTAATCGGCCGCGCGGCTGGATCCTCGACGACTTGGTACTGCGCGAAATCGTGATCCGGCTGCCACGCTCGCCCGAGGCGCTCGCGGGGCTGCCCGAGATGCAGGAATCGGTGGTCCGCAAATCCGGCGAGGAACTGCTCGAACTGGTCAGCCAATCCGGCATTTCCGATCCGCCGCCGCCGCTGCCACGCCGCGAAAGGCCCGACCCTGAGCAGGTCGCGCTGGTGAAGCGGCTGGCGGAAACCTGCGCGGAGGCCGCGAAGGGGTTGGAGATCAGCCCGGAAGTGCTGGCCACTCGCCGCGAACTCGAAAAGCTCGCCGCGGGCAAACGCGACGTGAGCCTGCTGCGAGGCTGGCGCGCCAGTGTGGTCGGCGAAAAGCTGCTCGCCGCAATCTAGGCCGCCTGCGCCGGGCTGCCTTCGGCGGCGGCGCTTCCTGGGGTTACTTTCCGCGGCGCGCGCGCGTTCGGCGCGCGGTCGGGCGCGCCTTCTTGCGCGCCACGCGTACGCGCTTGGCCACTTTTCGCTTCGGCGCGGCGCGCTTGGCGGCGGACTTCCGCACGATGCGGCGCGCGCGCGCTTTCGCCTTGGGCTTCGCGCGGCGTGCGACGCGCTTGCGCGCGACCGCCTTTTTCACGGGCGCTTTCTTCCTGGCCTTTCTCGGCGCCGTGACCGCTGGAGCGGGCGCGACCGCCTCGGCGAGCGCGGCCAGCAGGCGCTCGGTGATTTCCTCGAGCGAGCCTTCGGCGCGGACGGTGCGCAGTTGCCCCGTGCGCAAGTAGTAAGAAACGACGGGCTGCGTCTTCTCCGCGTACACGCGCAGTCGTTCCTTCACCGTGCCTTCTTCATCGTCCTTGCGCTGGAACAGCTGGTGTTCGGTGCTGCCATCGACGCAATCGGAAGCCGGCGAGGATGGCGGCGCGGTGTACACATTGAACACCTTGTTGCACAGCGAACAGGTGCGCCGGCCGGAAATGCGGCGCACCAGCTCTGCGTCGCCCACTTCGAACAGCACCACGGCGTCGAGGGGCGTGCCGAGTTCGAGCATCAGCGCGGCCAGACCTTCGGCCTGCGGCTGCGTGCGCGGGAATCCGTCGAGGATGAATCCGTCCTGCGCGTCCGGCTGCGTCACGCGGTCGCGGATGATCTCCAGCATGGTGGCGTCGTCGACCAGCAGGCCCTTGGCCATGATGGCGTCCGCGCGCTTGCCCAGCTCGGTACCTTCGCTGCGATGCTTGCGCAGGATGTCCCCGGTGGAGATCTGCGGAATGGAGAACTGCTTGACCAGACGCTGGGCCTGAGTGCCCTTGCCCGAACCGGGCGCGCCCATGAGAACGATGCGCATGCTAGATTTCTGACCCTGGATTTTTTGACCCGGACGGGGACCCCCTCGACGGGTCTGCACACTACCCAAACCACTCCGCCCGCGCAAACGCGCGGGCGGGACACACAACGAGACATACGAGAGAACCTATGCCACGCCCCGCCGCCAGGAAACAGAAGCCCATGAACGCGTTTTATGCTCAATCGGGCGGTGTCTCGGCCGTGATCAACGCCTCCGCCGCGGGCGTCATCGAGGCGGCGATGAAGTCCAAGAAGATCGCCAAGGTGTATGCCGGCCGTCACGGCATCGTTGGCGCGCTCACCGAGGACCTCATCGACGTGAGCAAGGAATCGCTGGCGACCATCAAGGGTCTGAAGTACACGCCCGCCGGCGCCTTCGGTTCCGCGCGCTACAAGCTCAAGAGCCTGGAACAAGACCGCGCCAAGTACGAGCGCCTCATCGAAGTCTTCAAGGCGCACGATATCGGCTACTTCTTCTACAACGGTGGCAACGACTCGATGGACACCGCTAACAAGGTGTCCCAGATCGGCGACCAGCTCGGCCATCGCGTGATCTGCGTCGGCGTGCCCAAGACCGTGGACAACGACCTGCCGCACACCGATTGCACGCCGGGCTTCGGCTCGGTGGCCAAGTACATCGCCATCTCCACGCAGGAAGCCGCGCTGGACGTGGCCTCGATGGCGAAGACCTCCACCAAGGTGTTCGTCATGGAGGTGATGGGCCGCCACGCGGGCTGGATCGTTTCGGCCGCGGGCCTTGCGGGCAAGGGACCCGATGAAGCGCCGCACATCATCCTGTTTCCGGAAATCGCCTTCGACAAGGAGAAATTCCTCGCGCGCGTGAAGGAAGTGGTGACTCGCGTCGGCTACTGCGTGGTCGTCGTCTCCGAGGGTGTGCACGACGCCGACGGCAAGTTCCTCGCCGACGCCGGCACCAAGGACGCCTTCGGCCACACCCAGCTCGGCGGCGTCGCGCCGGTCGTGGCCAACATGGTCCGTGAAGCCCATGGCTACAAGTACCACTGGGCGGTGCCCGACTATCTACAGCGCGCGTCGCGCCACGTGGCCTCGAAGGTGGACGTGGCCCAGGCCTATGCCATGGGCAAGGCCGCGGTGGAACTCGCGGTCGCCGGCAAGGACGCGATGATGCCGACCATCATCCGCAAGAAGTCCAGGCCGTATAAGTGGGTCGTGGGCGCGGTGCCGCTCAGCCAAGTCGCCAACGTGGAAAAGAAATTGCCGCGCGACTACATCACCGAAGACGGCTTCGGCATCACCGAAAAGTGCCGGGCGTATCTGCAGCCTCTGATCGGCGGTGAGGACTACCCGCCGTACAAGGACGGCCTGCCGCAGTACGTGAAGATCAAGGGCGTGGCGGTGAAGAAGAAGTTGAATACGGAGTTCAAGCCGTAGTTGCAAGGCGGGCGAGTGGAAAACCTGTCATCGAATTGCTGCTGGAGCAAGAGGTACATTCAGGCCTGACGACCCGGAGAGAGCCCGTGATCCCGTTCCGCCGCAAAAACCCTGCATTTGCCACCTGGGCGCTTGCGACGCTGATTGGGGGGGCTCTCGCCGGATGTGGCGGAGGCGGCGACTCCGACCCTCCTCCCCCTTCGCCTCCGCCTGCCCCCTCGGCGCTGAGTTATTCAGCGGCCCCGCCGCTGACGCGCGGCACAGCAATGCCGACGCTGTCTCCCACTGTCACGGGTAGTGTCACTACTTATTCGGTGAATCCCCCGCTGCCCGCCGGCATCGCCATCAATACGAGCACCGGAATCATATCCGGCACACCCACGGCAATCTCGGCTGCGGCCGACTACCAGGTCACGGCTACCAATGTTTCGGGCTCCACCAATACGACCGTCGCGCTGACGGTCAACGACGTCGCGCCGGAAATCAGTTACCCGGAGAGCCAATACAACTGGAGCACCGGCTCGACGTTGAGCCTTACGCCGGCGAGTACGGGCGGCGCGGTCGTCACGTGGACGATCAGTCCCGCGCTGCCCGCAGGCGTCACTCTCGACGCCACCACTGGCGTGATTTCCGGCAGCCCCGACACCGCCACGGCGGCATCCGGTTACACGGTGACGGCCACCAACAGCGGCGGCGCCGATACCTTCGCCCTCACGCTCAATATCGAGAATGGAGTTCTTCTCGAGCTGGGTCACACCGAAAGCATCATTGCGGTGGCCTATGATGGACAGCGGGCGTTGAGCACGGATAGCTCGGGGCGTGCCGTCCTGTGGGACGGGCAGACGCGGGAGATCATCACGACGCGCAGCGGCGTGCGTCACACGACCTCGCAATTGTGCTGGACTTCCTGCTATTCGCTGATCGCACTCGCCGACGACACGGCGGTGGTCGAGACGCCGACCTCATTGATCGTGCTCGACGCTTCCGATGGCAGCGAGCTGGCGATCATTCCATTCGTGGTCACCGCTTCTCCGGCGGTCAACCTGCGCTGGTGGACGCTAGCAACAGACGGCAGCTACATCGCCACCGCGTCCGATACCGAGCTCAAGGTCTGGTCGCGCACAGGTGCCTTGCTCGCCACCAAGACGAACGACTATCTGTCGTCGAAGCCGTTCGCCGCACCGGGCGAACTCCGTCTCGGCAATACGGCGGCCGCCGCCAACGTCATCGAGCGCATCGCCGTGCCTTCAGGCGCTTCCACGCTGAGCGCCACGCATCAGGGGACATTCCATTCCTGGTTCACCGATGGCTCGAAATTCATCAGCAACGTCGGCAATACGGTCTGGGTATATTCGAACGCGCTTGCGCAGCTGGATCTGGCGGGCCTCGACAGCATCCAGGACCTGACCGGACAAGGGAACTGGTTCTGGATCCGAAATACCAACTCGCTGCGTGTGTACTCGGTCGGCAGCAGCGCCGCCCCCGCGGTCACTTATCCCCTCTCGAATTCTCACTCCACCGTCGTAAAGGGTGCCTACCTCACGGTGCTGCAACATGACGCGGCCCAGGATGTGTCCATCATCGACCTGTCGGGCGCCATACCCTCTCGTACCGATCACTCCACTATTCAGAGGTCGGTGAGCGCGATCGCCCTCAACTCAGACTCCGACTGGATCGTCGGCCAGGGAAGCATTCTCGCGGGCGATGCGACCGGGCCTGCGATTCAAATCTACTCCTATGGCCTTGTGCGAAGCATCGCCGCCGATGCGAGCCACATCGCGGTAGCGACTTCGGCTGAGCGTCTGCTGGTATTCGACGCCACGACGCGCGCGCTGGTCCGGGAATTCCCGTTCCCCGCCGAAAAAATCCAGCTCGCCGATTCCGGCAATCAACTCGTCGCCTTGAACGTCAGGATTCCGGCTTCGTGCTGCGGGGGGTATGCAGGCAATACTCTCTGGGTACGCAGCTATTCGCTGACCACGGGAAATATCCTCCAGCAATGGCAGTACACGCCAGGGAGTGGCGTCACCCCCATGGACTTCAGCGTGGCACGGGCATCTACCACGATAGGCCAGAGCCTGTACGAAGGCGCGGCAGCTTTTGGGGATCCTCAGCCCTACGAACGCATGGTGACGACACTGGCAAACGGTCCCCTGTGGAGCGCGGAAATCCAGGGCGGGTTCAAGATCTTTCTCTCGCCGGATGGCGGCACCACGGCAATCCCTGTGGAGCCCACTTCCAGTTCGCCTTTCCCCGGTTCTTCGCCGACGACCAATCTCTATGCGAACGGCGTATTGTCCGGTGCGCTTCCTGGCCGCTTCGCGGGCTGGCTCGACGACTCGCGCGCCGTGATCAACCGGATGAAGGGCGGCCTCAGCTTCGGAATCTATGTGCTCGACCGAGTGGACGTAGTGAGCACCACGGGCAACGTCCTGGCCACGCTGCCGGTTGCTGAAGAGGTGGGCGCCATCGAACCAGTGACCGCCAATTCGTTCTACGCAGCCTCTCTCAACCAGATATTGGACGCTACTACGGGGGCCGTCCTGTTCAACAGCTCCGCCCCACGCCGATCTCCTGGCGTCGGTGCGGTGGCAGGACCGAACGTGGTTTTCACCAGTGGCACCACGGTGCGCATCGAACCGCGCTGACGCGCGACTCTGTCTTCCATGGTGCAGATGATTTGATCGACGACTTTCTCCCCGACGTGCGCGACGGGCTCACGCGCCAGGAGCGCGTGGTTCTCTGGGTGTTGCACGAAACGCAGAAGGAACGTGGCGGCCGCAATGTCCCCACGGCCATGCTGTGGGGGCGGGTGTGCGAGCACTTCTACATCAGTCCCGAAGACCTGTCGGCCATGCTGGCGCGCCTGGGCGCCCGCAAACCCGGGTCCTGATACGTTGTCATGTCCTCTTTCGGGTTGGCCGGGACAGGGCCCATTGTTATAGTGCGCGCCCTCTCGGGGTGCCGGGCCCAGGTAAAGCACTCCTTACAACAACTAAGTAGCTGATTTCCGACAGGAGTTCCGCATGACTGCCACGACGTGGCTGTGGCTGGCCATTGGTGCCGGCGTAGTCGCCGTTTTGTACGGCGTCTTCTCGATGATGTCGATCCTCAAGCTTCCGGCCGGCAATCAGCGCATGCAGGACATCGCTGCAGCCATCCAGGCGGGCGCCAAGGCCTACCTCAACCGGCAATACACCACGATCTCAATCGTGGGCGTCGTGCTCTTCGTGATCATCGGCCTCACGCCCCTGGGCTGGGCCTCCGCCGGCGGATTCGCGGTGGGCGCGATCCTCTCCGGCCTCGCGGGCTACATCGGCATGAACATCTCGGTGCGCGCCAACGTGCGAACCGCACAGGCCGCGAACAACGGCCTCAACGCCGCGCTCCAGGTAGCCTTCAAGGGCGGCGCCATCACGGGAATGCTGGTGGTGGGCCTCGGCCTGCTGGGCGTCGCCGGTTACTACGCCATTCTCCAGCCGCGCATCGGCACCGACGCTGCACTGCATGCGCTGGTAGGCCTGGCCTTCGGCGGCTCGCTGATCTCCATCTTCGCGCGACTGGGCGGCGGCATCTTCACCAAGGGCGCCGACGTCGGCGCGGACCTGGTGGGCAAGGTCGAAGCGGGCATTCCCGAAGACGACCCGCGCAATCCGGCCGTGATCGCCGACAACGTGGGCGACAACGTGGGTGACTGCGCCGGCATGGCCGCGGACCTGTTCGAGACCTACGCGGTCACGCTGGTGGCCACCATGCTGCTGGGCGGACTCATGATGCAGGGCATGGGCGAGAACGCGGTGCTGTACCCGCTCGCGCTCGGCGCCGCGTCCATCGTCTCGTCCATCGTCGGCACCTTCTTCGTGAAGACCTCCGAAGGCGGCAAAATCATGAACGCGCTGTACAAGGGCGTGATCGTGTCGGGTGTCATATCGGCCATCGCTTTCTGGTTCATCACCGAAAAGCTGGTCATGAACACCGAGGCCGAGCCGAACCTCTCGCGCCACATGTTCTATTGCACGCTCATCGGCCTGGCGCTCACGGCGGCGATGATCGTCATCACCGAGTACTACACGGCCACCGAATACGGTCCCGTGAGGAAGACGGCCGAGGCTTCGCAGACCGGCCACGCCACCAACATCATCGCGGGCCTGGGTGTGTCGATGAAGTCGACCGCGCTGCCCGTCATCGCGATCTGCCTCGCGATCTACGGCGCATTCGAATTGGCCGGCCTGTACGGCATCGCGATCGCCGCCACGGCGATGCTGTCGCTGACCGGCATGATCGTGGCGCTGGACGCCTACGGTCCCATCACCGACAACGCCGGTGGCATCGCCGAGATGGCGGGGCTGGACAAGAAGATCCGCGACATCACCGATCCGCTCGATGCGGTGGGCAACACCACCAAGGCCGTCACCAAGGGTTATGCCATCGGTTCGGCCGGCCTCGCGGCGCTGGTGCTGTTCGCCGACTACACGCACAACCTCGAGACGCATCTCGAGAAAACGGGCCGCGCGATGGTGGACTTCTCGCTGTCGGATCCGGCCGTGATCATCGGCCTGTTCATCGGTGGCCTGGTGCCCTATCTATTCGGTGCCATGGCCATGGAAGCCGTGGGTCGCGCCGCGGGCTCGGTGGTGAACGAAGTGCGCCGCCAGTTCCGCGAGATCAAGGGCATCATGGAAGGCACCGCCAAGCCGGAATACGGCCGCGCCGTCGACCTGCTGACCAAGGCCGCGATCAAGGAAATGATCGTTCCGTCGCTGCTGCCCATCCTGATCCCGGTAATCGTGGCCTTCGGCATGAACTGGCTCATGGGCCCGGGCGCCGGCATCAAGGCGCTGGGCGGCCTGCTCATCGGCACCATTGTCACCGGACTTTTCGTCGCGATTTCCATGTGCACCGGCGGCGGCGCCTGGGACAACGCCAAGAAGTACATCGAGGAAGGTCACTTCGGCGGCAAGGGTTCCGAGGCGCACAAGGCCTCGGTGACGGGCGACACCGTCGGTGATCCCTACAAGGACACCGCCGGCCCGGCCATCAACCCGCTGATCAAGATCATCAACATCGTCGCCCTGCTGCTCGTCCCGCTGCTGTAACGGGGACGCACTGACCGAGGGGATGCGGCGCGAGCCGCATCCCCTTTTTGCTTGCGGTAGCTGCTGGTGGCCGGAAATATCGCCCCCAGTTATCCGGTCCACCGCACGAACCCGCAGGAGTACCGAATGGCGAACGAGAGTTTCCCTGTCGAGAAGTCCGAGACCGAGTGGCGCTCCCTGTTGTCCGCCGACCAGTTCCGCGTGCTGCGCGAACACGGCACCGAGCGCGCCGGCACCAGTCCGCTGAACTACGAGAAGCGCACCGGGCACTACAACTGCGCCGCCTGCGGTCACGCGTTGTTCGAGTCCGGCACCAAGTATGAGAGTGGGTCAGGCTGGCCTAGCTTCTTTCGCCCGCTGCCGGGGGCCGTGGCCACCACCACGGACCAGACCCACGGCATGACGCGCGTGGAAGTACATTGCGCGAACTGCGGCGGCCACCTTGGCCATGTATTCAATGACGGCCCCGCGCCAACCGGGCAGCGCTACTGCATGAATGGCGTGTCGTTGAAGTTCGAGCCCGGCGCCTAACGACGCCGGACGCGTGGCCTGACGGGTTGCTGAGCCGGCTCCGAACCGTTTTCCGTGTTCGGCGCGGGTTCGGCATTCACCAGCACCGCGCTCACCAGGCGATTGAGCCGGGTGCAGTACTCGGCCACTTCAGGGGTGCTCTGTCCCTGGGCGTCCTCGAGCGCATGCGCGATGTCGTGCAAACGGCGCTCGATGCGGGAATCCATCTTGAGCTGATGCGTCACGCAGGCGCTGACGCAGGCGGTGATTTCGGCATCCAGCGCCGAAGCGGCGGTGCCGGCGATCTTCATCCCCAGAATCCCAGGCGGACGGCCCGCCTGCAGATGTTCACGCCACATCTGCGAAAGCTGCATCTCTTTCGCCTCCCCGGTCGTCATTGCGGCCGAAACTACCCGAAATTGTTGCGATCGTCCCTGCAATTTCGCGCAGCAAGCACCGGTCTCCTCTGACATGCACGATCGCCGAAAATCGCGGCACCGTCGCAATCAACCCACACCGCGTGGTTCGCGCACGCAGGCAAAGGCTTAAGTGTTTGATTGAGCGGAATCCGGCGGAACCCCTGCCACGTTGCGAACGCGCCATCGACAGCTTTTTTTGGAGTCCGGAGAAAATGTTGGACGTAATCAAGATTCACGCAGATTTTGGCCGGGGTCTCGATCAGCTCCGTTCGCCGCTGCTGCTCGGCACCCGGTTCTGGGTGAGCTGGCAGTTCCTCAAGGCGGGCTGGCTCAAGGCAACCCACTGGGACGTCACGTTGGAACTGTTCCGTAGCGAGTATCAGGTGCCCCTGCTGTCTCCGACGCTGGCCGCCATCGCAGGAACCTCTGGAGAGCTGCTCTTCCCCATGCTGCTGATCCTCGGCCTGCTTTCGCGCCTGGCCGCCCTCGGACTGCTTGCCGTGAACCTCATGGCGGTGGTCTCGTACTGGCACGTGCTCGGCCAGGAAGGGTTCGAGGCCGCGCTGGCTCAGCACCTGCTCTGGGGTTTCATGCTGCTGGTGATCGCGGCCTGCGGCGCCGGCCGATTCTCGGCGGATCATGCGCTCGAACGGCGCGCAGGCTGGTTAGGAACCAGCACCCGCTAACTAACTGAATTGTTTGCGCTATCCCGGTGCGTGCGCCGCCGTTGCTGCGCCGGGTCAGCGCTCGCCTATACTCGGCGCCATGGGAGAGGCCGGATCAAACAATGACCTGCGTGGTCTCGCCGTGCGCGTCACCACGACGCAGGGCGCGGGGTTGTTCCCGGCCATGGCGCAATACCTGGCGGCGATGCTGCATGCCGACGAAGTGCTCATTGGCGAAGTCGCCGACGAACTACACGCCCGGACGCTGGGCGTCAGCCAGCGCGGCGCGGCGCAGCCTAACTACACTTTTCCGCTGGCCGGCACGCCGTGCGAGGCGCTGGTGCGCGAGGACCCGCAACGCGAAGAACCCGGCGCCGAACCCGGTCCGGAGGCGGACGCCGCCGCGGTCGTGGCGGAATCCGGCTACTTCGGGCTGGCGCTTCATGCGAGTGACGGCCGCGTGATCGGCTTCGTCTGCGCGCGCTCGGACTCCACGCTGGCCATCACCGAGCACCAGCATTGCATCATCGAAATAGTCGCGGTGCTGCTCACCACCGAGTTGCAACTGCTGCGCGCCGAGCGGGATCGCGCAATGCTCGACACCCAGGTACAACGTCTCAAGTCGCAGCTCGATTCCATCGAGCGCGACGAAGTGGCCGCGGCCGCCAGCGGCAGGCACCAGGCGCCCGCCTTGGGCTCGGCCATCGACCTCGACGACACCGTGGCCACTGGCCTGCATCACGTGCAGCGTGAGCACATCCTGCGCGTGCTCAATGCCACACGCTGGGTCATCGAAGGGAATTCCGGCGCCGCGCTCAAACTGGGCATGAAGCCCGCGACCTTGCGCCATCGCATGAAGAAGCTCGGCATCGCGCGCCTGCGGCACCAGCCTTAGATCGCAACCGCTGCGACCGGCGATCGCACGCCGGCCACCGGCTCACTGCCCTTCGGGCGGCTCCCACAGCTCCAACTTGTTGCCATCCGGATCCACCACCCAGCCGAACTTTCCGTATTCCGATTCGTCGATCTTGTCCATGACCTGGCAACCTTCCGCGCGCAACGTTTCCACGAGCGCGCGCAGGTCGGCGACGCGGTAGTTGACCATGAACGGCGCGTTGCTCGGGGCGAAGTAGCTGGAAGCGCCGTCGAAGATCGTCCACACCGTCGTGCCGACGCCGGCGACATTGTCGCCGGACTTCCATCGGAAGGCGTACCCGCCCCATTCCTCGAAGTCGATGCCCAGGTGCTTGCGATACCACTCGCGCAAACGCTGAGGATCACTGGACTTGATGAAGATGCCGCCGATGCCGGTCACGCGTTTCATGGCGATGACGCTATGCCCGTGGCCAGGGGGCTGTCAAAGGTGCCGCGTTTCCTTCGGCGCTTCCCACCAGGCGTTGTCGCGACCATTGGCGTGCCGCACTGGCGAGTCGATGAGTTCGGCCGGCTCCACGTCATCGAGGCTGGCCACCTTGATGGACACGTAGTGACCGCCGATCTGTTCGACGTAGCCGCGTTCGAAGCTGCGGACGCCGCAAGTCTTGCAGAACAGATGATGTCCCTGCATCGAACCGAACTGGTAGTCGGACACCGCGTCTTCACCCGAGACCAGGCGGAAATCCTCGGGCTTGACGATGACGTTCCAGTTGCGCGTCTTGGTGCAGATGGAGCAGTTGCACTTGTTGGTGCCCTGCGAGAAGTCGATATCGGCCTCGAACTTGACGGCGCCGCAGTGGCAGCTGCCGTGGTAGGTCTTCTTCATGAATGCCTCGATGCCGCCGCCCGCGTGCGTGTGTGCGTCAGGAAGTTCGCCTCGGCGCCGTCTTCGACGCCGGCCGGCGTGCGCGAGTATCGCGCAATCGCGGGCGGCTGCTGGCGCGCAATCCACGCGTGGTGGCGGCGCACAGGGCGCCCGAGCGGTAGCGCGCCACGCCCGAAATCAGCGGCCGGCGCGACGCGGGGCGTGAGCAGGTGGGATGTTCGCCGCGAAACCTGCAGGGCGCGGCGCCATGGTTGAGTGCGGTGGTCATGTCTTCCCCATTATGCGGCAAGGGCCAGCTTCGCCGGCCTTGCGATCACGAATCCCTGCACGTAGTCCACGCCTATCTTGCGGGCGGCATCGAGCGCGGCGCTGTCTTCCACCTGCTCGGCGATGATCTTGAAGTTGAGCGAACGCGCCAGCTTGATCATGGCCGCGACCATGGTCTGACTGACCGAATCGCGCGCCAGATTGCGCGTAAAAGAACCGTCCAGCTTCAGGTAATCCAGCGGCAGCGACTTGAGGCTCGAGAACGAGCCGACTCCGGATCCGAAATCGTCGATGGTGAATTTGCATCCCATGCCATGCAGCACGCCGACGAAACGCCGCGCCTGCTCGAGGTTGCCGACCACCGCGCTCTCCGCGAGCTCGAAGCACACCTGGTCGGGATGCACACCGGTCTGGTCGAGGCACTCGACCACGAACTCGAGGAACAGCGGATCGCCCAGGGTCTGGCCGCTGATGTTGATGGCCACGCTGCGTTCGCGCGCAAGCTGGAATGCGTTTCGGGCCAATGCGCCGAGCGTCGTGTGAACCACCCAGCGATCGACCGACGCCATCAGGCGGTAACGTTCGGCCGCGACGACGAAATCGCCGGGCGCGATTTCATTGCCGCTTTCGTCGAGCATGCGCAGCAGCACTTCCATGGAGGGCCCGTCGACATCCGCGCCATTGGCCGAAACGATGGGCTGGTAGTAAAGCGTGAAACGTTCTTCCTTGAGTGCGGATTGCAGCCGCTGCAGCCACTGGATCTCGCCCGTGCTGCGCGCCAGCGCTTCATCTCGCGCCGAGTAGACGGACACGCGGCCGGCGCCTTCCTTCTTCGCCACGTAGCAGGCGGAATCAGCGGCCGCGAGCAGTTGCTCCACCGAGCCCGACTCGCGTCCGATTTCGATGAGTCCGATGGATACACCGATGTTGAACACACGGTCGTGCCAGACGAAACGATAGCCGGCGATGGAGCGGCACACGTCGTCGGCGATCTGCCGCGCCTTGTCGAGCGGGCAACCCACCAGCAACATGCCGAACTCGTCGCCACCCAGGCGCGCGACGGTGTCGGAGTCGCGCACCGCTTCGCGCAGCAACTTGGCGGCTTCCCTGAGCATCGAATCGCCGGCGAGATGACCGCTGGTGTCGTTCACCAGCTTGAAGCGATCGAGGTCGAGGTAGCACAACATGTGCGAGGCTTCGCCGCGATGCGCCGACTCGGCCGCCTCGGCCAGGCGGCGTTCGAACTCGCGCCGGTTCACGAGGCCGGTGAGCGCATCGTGCGTGGCCTGGTACGACATCTGGCGATGCAGGCCGCGCAGTTCGGTCACGTCGTGCAGCAGGATCACCGCGCCAGCGAGCTCGCCGGCATCATCCCGCAGCGGTGACGCGGCAAGTTCAATGGCGCGCTCCTCCCCCGAGGCCTTGCCGATGAGCACCGCGCGACGGCTCAACGCATGTGGATTGGCAGCGCCGGCAACCGCTTCGCGCACCGGGTCGGCGAGCAGCTTGCGGTCGTTCTGGTCGACCAGGCCGATGACTTCTTCAAGCGGGGACCCGGCGACCTGGTTCTTGTCCACGCCCAGCAGTCTTTCCGCGGCCGGATTCAGGTAGACCAGCCGCCCGTCGACATCCGTGGTGACGACGGCTTCGGCCAGCGACTGCATCGCGAATACCTGCAGCGGCGGCCGCGCCGGCGGTGGCGCGGGCAACGGCGGCGCCACCAGCGCGGCGCGCCTGGCGGCATCCTTCTCGTCGATCTTGCCGGTGGCGAGCGCGCGCAGTTTCTTGGTCGGGATCACCTCGACACCGGTCACCAGCAGGGCCGGCGCGCCCTCGAAATCGATCACCGCGGTAGTTAGTTCGAGCAGGCTCACCTGGCCCTGGAGTCCGACCATTTCGACTTCGAAGCGTTCGGCACCATGCGCGCCGGCCAGGCGGCGGCGCAGGTTTTCGGCCACCAGGTCGGCGTATTCGGGCGCGACCAGGTCGGCGAGCTTGCGGTCGATGAGGTCGACGCGGTCGGCGCCGACGAAACTTGCGAACTGGCTGTTCGCGTACAGGATCACGTCGCGATGCACCAGCACCGCTTCGTGCACGCGTTCACCCAGTTCGGTGAACAGCTTGGGGCCCGCGCGTTCGCGGCCGGTCGTGCGGGCGGCGCGCAACAACAGCTGATTCACCGAGACGCCGAGCGCCTGCACGTCGAGCTGGCTCTCGTGACCCGGCTCCATCTCGATGCGTTGCGGCAGCCGCTCCCCGCTGACAGCCCGCTGGACCGTGAGCGACAATTCGGAGATCGCCCGCAGATCGCGCCGCTGAAACAAGTACAGCACGAAGAGCAGCGTCGCGACCAGTGCGAGCAGCACGCAGATCAGCCCGAGAATCGACATGCCGAGAAGTAATCCCCAACTTTATTAGTAGGTCTTTTTTGCTGAGCATCCGTGCTGCAAATGCAGAATAGCCGAGCGGTGTCAGCCACTCATTCGACATTAACCATAAAGATAAGCGATGTGACGATCAGTTCCGCGCTGAAACGAAGCCCTTTGCGCCAGCGGAATCGGGCAGAATAAGTAGCATCCCATTCGATCCTTGCCGAGGAATTGCACATGCAGACCGAGTTCGCGCGCGTTCAGATGATCACGCAGCAGGTACGCGCGTGGGACGTGTTCGACGAGCGCGTGCTGGACGCCATGCGCCGCACGCCGCGCGAGTTTTTCGTGCCCGGAAAATTCGCCGAGCTGGCGTTCGCCGACGCCGAGATTCCATTACGTGCCGGCCAGCACATGCTCCCGCCGAAGATTGTCGGACGGCTCCTTCAGGCGCTGGAAGCCGCACCCGGAATGCGCGCGCTGGTGGTCGGCTGCGGCACCGGTTTCGTGCCCGCTTGCCTTTCGGCCATGGGCGCCAGCGTGCGGGCCATCGAAATAGACGCGGATCTTGCCGGGGCGGCGCGTCACAACCTCAAGCGCGCCGGCTTCGGGCAGGTCGAAGTGGTCAAGGGTGACACTTTCCACTTGGACCTGGGCAAGGACTATGCGGTCATTGCGGTATGTGGATCCCTGCCCCTGTACGACGATCGCTTCGCTCGCGCGTTGGCCGTGGGTGGAAAACTTTTCGCCGTGGTCGGTGCCACCCAACTCCAGGAGGCGCTGTTGATCACGCGCACCGGGGATGCAACTTGGGACAGCACGGGTTTGTTCGAGACCGCCATCGACGCGTTGGACAACGCGAAGTGGCCCGAACCTTTCACTTTTTGAACGCCCGGGGTGGATGCCATGGTGCGTGAGATATCGGCCCTGGAGCTCAAGGCCATGCGCGACCGCGGCGAACAACCGCTGGTCCTGGACGTGCGTGAGGAGTGGGAACTGCAACTTGCACGCATTCCGGACGTCGTACATGTGCCCATGAACCAGGTACCGGCGCGCGTCGCGGAATTGCCTCGCGAGGCAGAAACCATCGTGATGTGTCACGCGGGTGGCCGGTCGCTGCGAGTGGCGCACTTTCTTGCAGATCAAGGGTTTACGAATGTTGCAAACCTCACGGGTGGCATTTCCGCCTGGAGCGAAGAAGTGGATGCAACCGTTCCGCAGTACTGACTCGTCTAAGTTGCTCTGTTTCCTTGGCCCAGCGCCAGGTGATATAGTGAACTACAACACTAAAGAGGACTCTTATTAATGCGCCGTTTATTCGCCCTGGGGATGGGCTGCCTGATTGGTTCGACCGCCGCCGCTGAGGATCTGCTGACGATCTTCGACCAGGCCGTTGTCAACGACCCCTTGGTCCGCGAAGCGGAGTTCACTCGCAAAGCCACGCGCGAAGCGCGTCCGCAGGCCTGGGCCGCCTACTTGCCGCAGATCAACGGCAGCTGGAGCAAGACCGAACAGGACTCCAGCGGTACCTCCACCCAGGACAGGCTCGTCGACCCGGATGACTCGGGCAACTTCATCATCCAGACCGAAGACAGCAGCGGCGATACGACCTACGAAGATACCGGCTGGGGCGTCCAGCTGCGCCAGAGCGTCTTCAACTGGGGCCAGCTGTTCGGGCTGCGCCAGGCCGGCAAGATCGTCGCCCAGGCCGATGCCGACTATGGCGTCGCCCAGCAGGACCTGGCGCTGCGCCTGGCCACGCGCTACTTCGACGTGCTCGCCGCGCAGGACAGCGTGCAGGCCAACCAGGCTTCGCTGGATGCCATCTCGCGCCAGCTCGAGCAGGCGGACAAGCGCTTCGAGGTGGGCCTCATCGCCATCACTGACGTGCAGGAAGCGCGTGCCGCGCGCGACACCGCCGCCGCGGACCTGATCGCCGCCAAACGCCTGCTCGCCACCTCGCAGGAACTGCTGCGCGAGATCACGGACATGCAATACGCCGTGCTTGCCACGCCGCGCGCGGACATGCCGCTCAGCATCCCCGAGCCCGCCGACCCGCAGAAGTGGGTCGAAGCATCCATGGAACAGAACCTGTCGCTCACTTCGAGCCGCCTGGGCGCGGATATCGCGCGCGACGACGTTCGCATCAACTTCGGCGGTCACCTGCCGCAGGTGGATCTGACCGTCGGCAGGTCGCACAGCGAAACGGAAAGGACGAATGCCTTCGGGGCCATCCCGGGTTTTCCCGACGGTGGCACGCTGAACTCGAGTTCCGATGGCGACGTCGACAAGTCGGTCGTCCTGTCGGTCACGGTGCCCATCTGGTCGAGCGGCGGCACGCAGTCGCGCGTGCGGCAGTCGTCGTACCGCTGGCAGGCGGCGAAGCAGCGCCTCGAACGCGTGTCGCGCGAGACCGAGCGCACGGCGCGCGACGCCTACCTGGGCGTGGTGTCGGAGATGTCGCGCGTGCAGGCCCTCAAGCAGGCGCTGGAATCCTCGGCGACGGCGCTACGCGCCACGGAAGCCGGTTACGACGTGGGCACCCGCACCGCCGTGGACGTGCTTGCCGCGCGCCAGCAGCTGGTGCGTGCGCAGACGAATTACGCGCGCAGCCGCTACGACTACATGCTGAACGTGCTGCGTCTCAAGCAGGCCGCGGGCATCCTCGACCGCAAGGCGCTCGAGGACGTCAACAGTTCGCTGGAGACTCCGCCGCCGCCGGCAAATCCGCCGGAAGTCATCCCGGGCACACCGCCCGCGCAGTAAATCGACTGCGCATCAGCAGAATGAACGCCGGCCTCGTGCCGGCGTTTTTTTTCAAGGCAGCAAAGGCTCCAGGAATTCCATCAGCCTTTTGACGGCACCACGGTTGTCGTCGACCGTTCTGCGGCCCGCGGAGCCCATGGTGGCGCGTCGTGTCGGGTCCGCGAGCAGACTGCCCACCACCTTCGCCAGCTCCTCGGGGCTCTGCACAATCTGCAGGGCATGGCGCTCGACCAGCATGCGGGCGATGTCCGAGGAGTTGAAATTGTGCGGCCCGGCGATGATGGGCAGGCTGAGCGCCGCCGGCTCCAGCAGGTTGTGCCCGCCGACATGGTCGATGCCGAGGCTGCCCCCCACGAACGCCACGTCTCCCGCGGCGTAGAACGCCGGTAGTTCGCCCAGCGTGTCCAGAAGATAGACCTCGGTGTCCGCCGTGACGGCCTTGGCGCTGGTGCGCCTGACGAAACGCAGGCCCTGCTCGCCCAGCAACGTGGACACGTCCCCGAACCGCGGCGGATGCCGCGGTACCAGCACCAGCAGCGCCGTGCTGAAGCGTTCGCGGATGCGCCGATGCGCGGCCAGCAGCAATTCCTCTTCCTTCTCGTGCGTACTGCCGGCCACCCATACCGGGCGGTTGGGGCCCAGCATCTGCCGCAGTTGATGGCCGCGCGCCTCCATGTCCGGTGGATAGCCGAAGTCGAACTTGATGTTGCCCACCACGTGCGTGCGCTCGGGACTGGCGCCGATGGATCGGAACCGTTCGGCATCCTCCTGGCTCTGCGCCGCGATGAAGATCCCGTGCGACAGGGTTTCGCGGAACAGGCTCACGAGGCGCCGATAGCGATTCACCGAGCGCGGCGAGATGCGCGCGCTGGCCAATACCAGCGGCACCCCGAGCGCGCCGCAACGCTGATAGAGGTTGGGCCAGATCTCGGTCTCGAGGATCACCGCGAGCTGCGGCTGCACACGCTGGAAGAAGCGGCGGACGGAACCCGGCCAGTCGATGGGCACGTAGCGCACGTCCACGCGCTGCTTGAAGAGGGCCTCGGCGCGCGCGCGGCCGGTGGGTGTGACGGTGGTCAGCACCAGCGGAATTCCGGGGAATCGGTCGAGCAACGCCTCCACCAGCGGCACCGCGGCCTGCACTTCGCCCACCGACACGGCATGTACCCAGATACTCCTGGCTGGCACGGTCGGGCCGAGGCCGAACCGCTGCGAGAACCCGCGCCAATGGGTCTTGTCGCGGAACCCGCGCAGCGCCAGCGCACCGATCCAGATCGGCGCGATCAGGTAGGCGAGGAGGATATAGACGAAGCGCACCGGCTTCAGACCATGGACGGCTGTGGCAGTCCCGCCGATTCGCGATAGCCGGCCAGCAGCGAATGCCAGTCCTGGTCCGAAAAGCTCTCGGGTGCGTCCATCAATGTCACTTTCTCGAGCGAACGGTACAGCCGCACCAGCGTGGTGTCTGCCCACCAGCCGCGCTTGCGCAACGTGCCGCGGTCGAAGTCGATGAGGTACACCTGTTCAGGCGTCAGCAGGATGTTGTGCGCATTGAGATCGGCATGGCAGACGCCGGCATCATGAAAGCGGCGCAGGACCCGCCCGACGGCGATCCATTGCGTGAGCGAAAGCGGCCCCTTGAGCAGCCGCTGCGCCAGGGACTCGCTGTTCTCGATGCGCTGCGTGATGATGTCCGCACGGTAGAACAGCCCCTCGCGCTGGTACCGCGCCGCGACCGGCGCTGGCACCGGCAGGCCTGCGCGATGCAGGTGATAGGTGAGATACCACTCGGCGAAGGCGCGCGTATCCGCTTCGGAGCTCCACCAGTAACGGTCCTTTGAAAATTTTGCGATCAGACCGCCGCGCCGGTAGTGGCGCAGCACGAAGTGCCCGTCACCGGCCTTGATGAACCAGGTGGTGCCGCGGCCCATCGCCGAGCCTTCGATGGCATCGTGCTTGCGCCAGTATTCCGGGTCGAAGAACTCCGCCGAGAAATTGCCGGTCCTCTGGGTGTCGTATAGCATCCGGCCGCCATCGATGGCAGCCTCGCTGACTTCCGCGCCGACGGGCCAGTGGCGCTTCATTCACGCACCATGAACGCCATGAATTCACCTGAAAGGGTCTGCCTGCTGCGACTCAGTGCCATCGGCGACACCTGCCACGTCGTGCCGCTGCTGCGCAGGCTGCAGGCAGCATGGCCGCGCACGCGATTCACCTGGGTGATCGGCAAGCTTGAAGCGAAGTTGATGAGCCTCATTCCGGATGTGGAGCTTATCACCGTCGACAAGGGCGCCGGCTTCAGCGCGTATTCCCGGCTGCGCGAGGAGATGCAACGCCGAGGGGCCTTCGACCTGCTGCTGCATCTGCAATTATCCCTGCGCGCGAGCGCGGCCGCGGCCGTCATTCCAGCGACTATCAAGCTGGGATTCGACAAACCCCGCGCGCGCGAGCTGCAATGGCTGTTCACCAATCGGCGCGTGGCCGAGCGTTCGCGCGAACACGTTCTCGACAGTTTCCAGGGTTTCGCGGACGCGTTGGGTGTGCCGCCCATGCAGCCGAGCTGGGGCATTCCCGTGCCGCCTCCGGCGGCCATGGCGTACGCCCAACAACTCATCCCGCATTCTTCGACGGAAGGGCGTCAGCGCACGCTGTTGATCAGCGCCTGTTCCAGCCATGCGATGCGTAACTGGCTGCCGGAACGTTATGCCGCCGTGGCCGAACACGCGGTCACCCGCCATGGCATGCGCGTGATCCTGTGCGGCGGACCGTCCGCCATCGAACGCGACATGGCCCAGCAGATCGCGCTGCATTGCCCGGTGCCGCTCATCGACCAGGTGGGCAAGGACACGCTGCCTCAATTGCTGACGCTGATGTCACGCGCCACCGCGCTGCTGACACCGGACTCCGGTCCCGCGCACATGGCCACCATGGTCAATCTTCCGGTAATCGGGCTGTATGCCGCCACCAACCCGGATCGCAGCGGCCCCTACCTGTCGCGCCATTGGTGCGTGAACCGATATGATGAAGCGGCGCGGAAATTCCTCAACAAGCCAGCTGGCGAGCTGCCCTGGACGAAAAAGATCGAAATGCCCGGCGTCATGGAACTCATCCAGACGAACGCGGTGACCGCGAAGCTCGACGAACTACTGGCCTCGCTGGCGTCACCCGCGGCGGCGGCGACGGCTCCCAATATGAGAAAGGGCAAATGAAAGACATCCTGGTTCCGCTCAGCCCCGGCGAGATGCTCGACAAGATCACCATCCTGCGCATCAAGGCCGCGCGCATGAGCGACCCGGTGAAGGTGGCCAACGTGAAACATGAGCTCGCCCTGCTGGAAAAAACCTGGCGTGACTCCGGCGCCGCCGCGGTGGACATCGGC
Organism: Steroidobacteraceae bacterium; assembly: GCA_029266835.1. GTDB lineage: Bacteria > Pseudomonadota > Gammaproteobacteria > Steroidobacterales > Steroidobacteraceae > CADEED01. The sequence goes on along the minus strand of JAQSWD010000065.1, from coordinate 18,962 downwards.
GACGAGGAAGCCAATCTCACGCGCGTGAACGAGAAGCTGTGGGTCATCGAGGACGAGATCCGCGACGAGGAGCGCGCCAAGCGGTTCGGCGAGAAGTTCATCGAACTCGCGCGCTCCGTGTACGTCGTGAACGACGAACGCGCCGCCATCAAGAAGCGCATCAACACCGCCATGGGCTCGACCATCGTCGAAGAGAAGTCCTACCAATCGTATTAGCCGCGGCACCTCGATGCGCATAACGCGACGCCAGGCCCTATCTTTCGGTGGCGCTGCCGCCCTCGCCTCGCTGCCATCCGCGCGGTTGTTCTCCGGGGAGTCCGCCTCGAAACTCGCGCCCATGACCGGCGGCGTCCAGCCCATTGCCGGGGCCGAATACCTTGCGCGCCTCGACAAGGCGCGCACGCTCATGGGCAAACACGGCATCGGCGCGTTGCTCATCGAGCCCGGCGCGTCGCTGGTGTACTTCACCGGCGTGCAATGGTGGCGCAGCGAGCGGCTCACGGCGGCCGTACTGCCCCGCGATGGCGACCTGGTCATCGTCACGCCGCATTTCGAAGAGCCCTCGGTGCGCGAGAGCCTGCGGGTGCCGGCCGACGTGCGCGTGTGGAATGAACATGACGATCCGTTGGCCACCGTCGCCGGCATCCTGCGCGACGGCAAGGTCACCGCAGCGGTGGGCATCGAGGAGACCGTGCGTTTCTTCGCCGTGGATGGGCTGCGCAATGTGATGCCGCGTGTCGAGATCAAGGCCGGCGCACCCGTCGTGCGCGGCAGTTCGCGCTGGTGCTGCTGGGCGAGGCCAGCGCCTATCCACATGGCTCGGGCAAACCCCAGGCCGTGCGTGAATCGGAAGTGGTGCTCATGGATTGCGGCTGCTCGGTGCAGGGATACCAATCGGATATCTCGCGCACCTTCGTCTTCGGCAAGGCCACCGCCGAGCAGCGCAAGGTCTGGGAGCAGATGCGCGAGGGCCAGCAGATCGCCATCGACGCCGCGCGCGTGGGAGTGCCCGCGGGCGCGGTCGACGACGCGGTGCGCGCGCGGTACGAGAAATGGGGTTACGGTCCCGGCTACAAACTACCCGGCCTCTCGCACCGCACCGGCCACGGCATCGGTCTCGACGGCCACGAACCCGTGAACCTGGTGCATGGCGAAGCCACGCCGCTGGCGCCGGGCATGTGTTTCAGCGATGAACCGGGAATCTATCTACCGGGAAGATTCGGCATCCGGCTCGAAGATTGCTTCCACATGGGCGAGGAAAGGCCCGTGTGGTTCTCGACCCCGGCCCGGTCGCTCGACCAGCCCTTCAGCTGACCCGCCTCAGGCAGGCGTCGGCGACTCTGCCCAGATGCGGGCGCAATCAAACTCGGGCGCGGCCTCCAGCGTGGACAACGTGGCCTTCAATGAAGCCAGACGTTCGCGCTGTTCGGCGGTCAAGGCCTGATGGTTGGCGGGCTTCTCCAGTTTCTTCACCTGCTGGCGCGCGTACTGGAAGAACTCGGGAATCTTCACGGTCGTGTTCGCGACCTGGCAGCCAATCATGAATACGCGCTGTTCCATGCCGTCCGCGCGCATTTCCGACAGTGCCTCGGCCAGCTGCCGGCGCCCGGACTGCGCCTTGCCGGTGCGGAACTCCAGGTCGCGCAGGGTGGCTTCTCGCTGATCGACGGCGGGCGGGGCGGCGGGCGGGGCGTCGGGCTCAAAGGTTGCGGCGTGCGACTCGTCGGACGACGGTGCGGGTGTCCGGGCCTGCGGACCGGTGGCGCCCAACAGCAGCAGCGCCGCGAGCAGTGGCTTCACTTGGCGAGCGTGTATTCCGCGCCGCAGTACGGGCACTTGGCCCAGCCCGTCTGCTCGATGGGCAGATATACGCGGGGATGCGAATTCCAGAGATACATCTCCGGCATGGGGCACGACAGCGGCAGATCGCTGGCGTCCACTTTGTATTCGTTTTGCGCGTTGGGCTGGATGAGCGGTTTGGTGGCTGACATGGCGGGCGGATTATAGGGCAACTACGAACCGGGGTGTCCGGCGCCGGGTTTCGCGCTCCCCATGGTGCTGTCCCAGATGGCCGTGACCGCGGCGCGCGTCCCGGCGAACTCCTCCGCGGAGACCACGGGCTCCCCTCGTTCCAGCGACAGGTGATGCGTGTGCTCGCGGTACCGCCGGTATGCGCTGGTGAGCACGTCCACGGTGGATTGGGGCACCAGGTCCGCCGAGGCCACGGATTCGAGCTGGCGGATGGTGTCGGCGAACATGACCACCGGCGGATGCGTACCGGCATGCAGCAGCGCCCAGTACTGGGCCAGGAATTCGATATCGGCGGTGCCACCCGCGTCCTGCTTGATGTCGAACAGGCCGGAATCCGACCTGGCGCGTGAAAGCTCGCGTCGCATGCGCAGGCGCATGTCGCGCACTTCCTCGCGAAGGTTCTCGCGGCGCACGTATTTCATGAGCAGGTCGAGTCGCAGTCGCTCGAATTCGGCGCGCAGGCCTGGATCGCCCGCGACGCTGCGCGCGTGCAGCAGGGCCTGGTGCTCCCAGGTCCACGCTTCCTTCTCCTGGTATTCGGCGAAGGCGCCGATGCGCGTGATCAGCATGCCGCCTTTACCCGAGGGACGAAGACGCTGGTCGACCTCGTACAACCGTCCCGCGGCCGAGTGCATGGTGAGGATGTGAACCACTCGTTGCGCATACCGGATGAAAAAGACCTGGTTGTCCACGGGCTTCGCGGCATCGGTCTCGGCCGCTTCGGCGGTGGAATCGTGCAGGAACACGAGATCGAGATCCGAGGCGTAGCCCAATTCGTTGCCGCCTAACTTCCCGTAACCCACGGCGCAGATGCGCACCACGCGCCGCTGCCCATCGACAACGTGATGGGGCACGCCGAACTGCGCCGTGATCTGTGCCCAGCCCAGCTTCATGGCCTGCTCGACGATGATCTCGGCGATCTCGGTCAGGTAGTCGCTGACGCGCATCAGCGGGATCTTGCCGGTGAGGTCCGCCATGGCCACGCGGAAGATGGCCGCGCGCTGGAATTGGCGCAGCACCTCCACCTGGCGTTCGGGCTCGTCCTCGGCCAGGTGGGAAATACGCGAGCCGGCTTCGGCTTCCAGCACCGCGCGCGACGGCGGCAACCCGCCGGAAGATTCATCGAGCAGTTCGTCGAGCAGCAGGGGATGCGATGCGATCTGCGTCGCCAGGAATTCTCCGAGGCCTGCCAGCTCCACCAACCGGCGGCGAACCGCGGCATTCTCGTTGAGCAGCGCGAAATACGCCGAACGCGAGCCAATGGCCTCGAGCACCTTGAGCACGCGCCGAAGCGCATCGTTCTGCGAGCCGCCGGCATCGGAGGACGGTTTCATGTCCGCGATGGTCGCGAGCAGACGCGGCAGCAAAGTATCGAGGCGCGCCCTGCCCGCCGCATCCAGCCGACGCAGGGCGCCCGAAGCGCGGAACTCCGTGAGCTGGCCCGCGGCGGCGGCGCCGTCCGCGAACCCGCGAGCCTCCAGTGCGGCCGCCAGCTGCGCGCCTTCCGCGCCACGCAGCCAGGCCTCCTGCAATCCGTTGACACCCGGGAGGTCGGCGGGCGCGGCTTCATTGCGCGCGAACATCACCTGCTGGAAGGCGCGAGTCACGCGGTCGCGGTGCGCGTCCAGCTCGGCCGCGCAAGCCGGCCAGTTCTCGAAGCCCATGGCGTACGCGATGCGCTCGCGCGTCAGCGCGTCCGCCGGCACGGTGTGCGTCTGCGCGTCCGCAAGCATCTGCAGACGGTTCTCCAGGCGTCGCAGGAACACATAGGCCGCTTCCAGTTCCTGCGCCACGCGTCCGGGCAACAACTTGCCGCCGGCGAGCTGCGGCAGTGCCGCCAGCAGCGAGGTGGTCTGCATGCGGCGATCCTGTCCGCCGCGGATGAGCTGGAACGACTGCACGATGAATTCGATTTCGCGGATGCCACCCGGGCCCAGCTTCACGTGGTCGGCGAGATCGCGTCGCGCCACTTCTTTCTCGATGAGCCCCTTCATCTCGCGCAGGCTCTCGAACACACCGAAATCGAGATAACGCCGGTACACGAAGGGCCGCACGCTTTCGGCGTTGATGGCCTTCCAGGCCTCGATGCCGGTGAGCGCGCGCGTCTTCACCCAGGCGTATCGTTCCCAGTCGCGGCCATGTGTCTGAAGATAGCCGTCGAGGAAATTGGCGCTCACCGCGAGCGGCCCGCTGTCACCGAATGGCCGCAACCGCATGTCGACGCGGAACACGAAGCCGTCGGCCGTGCGTTCGCCGAGGATGCGGATCAGCAGGCGGCCGAGCCGCGTGAAGAAATCCTCGTTGTCGATGCAGCGTGCGCCCGTGGTGGTGCCCTTCTCCGGAAACACGAAGATGAGATCGATGTCGGATGAGAAATTGAGCTCGCCACCTCCGAGCTTGCCCATGCCGAGCACGATCAACGGCTGCAACTCGCCCGTGAGACTGCGCGGTTCACCATAGGTGCGCGCCAGGTCCTGGGTGGCGTAATCCGTGGCCGCTTCGATGGCGTCATCCGCGAACGACGAGGTGTCGGCGAGGGTTTCGACCAACGACGCCCAACCGGCCAGGTCGCGCCAGGCGATGCGCACCATCTCGCGATTTCGCTGGCGGCGCAGGGCTTCCATGAACCCGGCCAGGTCCGGGGCGCCGGCCAGCGCCGCGCGCAGACGAGCCGCCGTTTCGCCCTGCCGGAGCGGCCGGTCGAGTACGGCGTCGTTGATGAGCCAGCGCGCCAGGCCGGGCTCGCGCGCCAGGGCGCCGCAAATGAAATCGCTGGCCGCCAGCACGGGCGCCAGGGAGTCGCGTAGTTCGGGCGAGGCGCCCTCGAACTCCGCCAGGACGCCCGCTTCACGCATGCGCGTCAGCTGCTGCTCACAGAATTGGGCGAGTTCGGGGTTCACGGCCGGCAAGGTTACTAGAAACACCACTTGCGCACGGCGCGCGGAAGCCTACGATCCGCTCATGAGCACTGGCTATATGAACGCGCGACTGCTCGCGCCGCTGCTGGTTTCTTCGCTGGTACTGGCCGCCTGCGGGCGGCAGGAAGCCATCCGCGAAATCGACTGGGCCAAGGCGGCGCTGTCGCGCAACCCCAACTACGAAATCGTTGCCACTGACGAAGCCGCCGGCGTATTCACGGTGCGAGACACGTCCACGGGCGACATCACCACGCTCAAGCTCAAGGATCTGATCGCCGCGCCGAAGCCATCGAAGGATGCCGGCGAAGCTGCCCCCGGTCCCGGGCTGGCCGATCCCGGTCCGGTGGAATCACCGGACGTGCCGGAAGACGAAGGCACCAGCTCGCTTGCCGACAACCAAACTACCGAATTCGTGGAATCGCCGACGGCCACTGGCGCCACTCTGGCCGAGGGGCCTGGCTACAGCATCACGCGCGCGACCGGCAGCAAGCCCGAGCCCGCGCCAGCCACGCTCGAAGGGCCGGGCTACAAGATCGAACGGCAGACATCGCCTCGCACCGCCAGCGCGTCAGCGGCGCCCGCAGCGCCGGCCTCCAACGGCGAGCGGCGCACCGATCCCATCATTTGCCAGGGCAACCGGCTGATGCGCATCGATGGCGAGACGCTCTCATTCTCCGGCGACGCGGTCATCGCCGAGCGGGGCTGCGATCTGTACATCAGCAATGCGCGCATCCGCGCCGGCGGAGTGGGCATCATCGCGCGGCAGCAGGCCCGCGTGCACATCGTCAACAGCACCATTGGCGGCGCTCGCGGGTCCTATGAAGCCTCCGATGGCGCCGAGATCTACGTGGCCAGCTCCACTTTCACCGGCATCGGCCGCCGCTTCGACGGCGCATCCATGACCGACCTCGGCGGAAATTCCTACGAGTCCCATTAGGACTGCCATAAACTGTCGGCTGTTGCGTCAGCACCTGACAATGGTGGCCGTCACTCCATGACTTACTGCATTGGTGTCCAGGTCGATGAAGGCCTGGTCTTCCTGTCCGACTCGCGCACCAATGCCGGCGTCGACCACGTCAGCACGTTTCGCAAGATGACTTTCTTCGAGATGCCCGGCGAACGGGTGCTGGTGCTGCTGTCGGCCGGCAATCTCGCCACCAGCCAGGCAGTCACCGGACTCTTGCGCGAGCGTGTGAGCAGCGCGAAGTCGAGCCTGCTCACCGTGCGAACCATGTTCGACGCCGCGCGCATCGTCGGCGAGGCGGTGCGCGACGTATACCAACGTGACGCGGCCGCGCTCAAGGAACATGGCATCGAGTTCAACCCGGCTTTCATCATCGGCGGGCAGATCGGTGGCGAGGCGCCGCGCCTGTTCCACGTGTATTCGGCGGGCAACTTCATCGAGACCACGGCCGACACGCGTTATTTCCAGATCGGCGAATCCAAGTACGGCAAACCCATCATCGATCGCGTGGTGAAGGCCGAAACGACGCTGGCGCAGGTGGCCAAGTGCGCGCTCATTTCCATGGATTCCACCATCCGCTCCAATCTGTCCGTAGGCCTGCCCCTCGATCTCGCCATCGTGCGCCGCGGCACGCTGGCGATCACGTTGCACCGGAGCATCGCCGCGGAAGATGCGTACTTCAAAGTCATCCGCGATGGCTGGAGCGAGTCGTTACGTAATGCGTTCCACGCCCTGCCGGATCCGGTAATTCCCAGCTGAAACCGTCCCTTCCGCGGGCGCCTGTGGCGAAAGTGGGACATGCGACCGTGCAGCGCGCACGTTTCGGTGCGCACGTAGTTTCCTTCGCGGGCGATCAGGCGTAGGTTGTTTGACATGAGCGCGCCGACCAGCCGTCGCATGGCATTGCAGGCATTGCTTGCCCTTGGTGGGTTCAGTGCCTCGCGCTCAATCTTTGCCGAGCCGAACGTCGCCATTCGCATGCCCGGCGCTCCCGAAGATCTGTCCGGCGCACTCGCCGACCCCGAACCGCTGTTCGCCGCGCCGACGCGTATGGATCGCATCGGCCGCGTGATGACCAATGTCATGGTCAACGGCAAGGGCCCGTTCCGTTTCGTCATCGATACCGGCGCCAGCCGCTCGACGCTCGCGCCGCACCTGGCGCGGGCGCTGGGGCTCACGCATTCGGTTGGCCGCAACGTCATGCTGAATGGCGTCACCGGCGCGGCCGAAGTGCCCACCGTGGCCGTGGACAGTCTCGAGATCGGCGCGTTGAAATTCGAGAAGCAGAACCTGCCCGTCATCTTCACGTCCATCATGGGCAATGCCGATGGAATTCTCGGCGTCGCCGGTTTCCACGATCAGCGCATCGACGTGGACTTCAAGCGCGACCGTGTGCAGGTGGTCGAGTCCAATGGCAAGCGTCCGCACTTCAGCATGGTGACGGCGCGCGCGAACCGCAATTCCACCGGCCTCATGATCCTCGACGTGCGGGTGGGCCGGCGCATCAAGGCCAAGGCCGTCATCGACACCGGCGCGGAACGCACGCTGGGCAACGTGGCGCTGCAGATGGCGATGAACAAGGGCAAGAGACGCCACGACCCGGTTTCCGCAGTGGTGCACGGCGCCACTCCCGACATCGCGGATGGCGAAGTGCAGCAGATCAAGGAAGCCACTATCGGCGACATGAAGCTGACGAATCTCGATGTCATCTTCGCGGACTTCCACGTGTTCAAGCTCTGGGGCCTGCACCAGGAGCCGGCCCTGCTGGTGGGCATGGACATGCTGGGCGTGCTCGAACGACTGGTCATCGACTATCGCCGCAATGAAGTGAGCATGTACGGGGAACGCACTTCGGCCATCCGCACCGTTCAGCGCTGAAAATTTGAACGATTTATTCGCGGCTGCTATCTGAAGTAGCCATGCCCCTCCCAGATTCCGGCGTCCGCGAATGGCGCGACGTCACTCCCGCCATTTTCCGTGACGAAATCATGCCCGCAGGCCAGCCCGCCGTGCTGCGCGGCGCCGTGGCTCACTGGCCCTCGGTGCGTGCGGGCCGTGAGTCGCCGCAGGCGATGGCGAAATACCTGCTGGATTTCGACGCGCGCGCAGCCACGGAGATCATGCTGGGTGACCCGGCGATTGGCGGGCGCTTCTTCTACAACGACGACCTCACCGGCGTGAACTTCCAGCGCCGCCAGCAACCGCTGGCGCAATCGCTGGCACAGTTGATCGCGAACCTCGACGTGCCGGACCCGCCGGCGCTGTACGTGGGCGCGGTACCGACGCCCGCGCTGCTGCCGGGGCTCGCGCTCGAGAACACACTCGACCTGGTGGCGCCCAGCGTAGTGCCGCGGCTGTGGCTGTCGAATCGCGTCACGGTGCAGGCGCACTACGACCTTTCGTTCAACGTGGCCTGCGTGCTCGCGGGCCGGCGACGCTTCACGCTGTTTCCGCCGGAGCAGTTCGTGAATCTCTACGTGGGGCCGCTGGAGTTCACGCTGGCCGGTCAACCCATCAGCATGGTGCGCATCGAAGACCCCGACCACGAGCGCTTCCCGAAATTCCGCGAGGCCTGGCGGCACGCGCAGTACGCCGAACTCGAGCCCGGCGATGCACTGTTCATTCCCTACATGTGGTGGCATCACGTCGAATCGTTGTCGACGTTCAACGTGCTGTACAACTACTGGTGGGACGACACACCGCCCTGGCAGGGGTCGGCATTCGAAGCCATGCTGCACGGGCTGCTGGCCGTGCGCCCGCTTCCACCCGAGCGGCGCGAACTATGGCGTCAGTTGTTCGAACACTACGTGTTCCGTACCGCCGGCGACCCGGTATCGCATCTCACCGAGCGGCAGCAAGGCATACAGGGGCCGATGACTCCGAAACTCGCGGAAGTCATGCGCCAGCATCTCGCCGGCATGCTGTCGCGGCGCCGCTAGCCTTTCAGCAGGAAGCTGCCGAGCGGCAGTCGCTGTCCGTTGAGCAATGCATCGATGCGATGCCTGCCCGGATAGTGCTTGCGCGTGGTGAGCTGCTTCAGCGCGATGCTCTTGCCCACCGCCACGCTTTCACCCGGCTTCAGCGTCAAGGCCTTCAGCTTGAAGGTCTTCGCGCCCGTGCCGCGCGCCTTGACGAAATGCACGACCATGTCCGCCATGACGCGCTGGACCTTGCGGCCGGGGTTGTGGATCTCGAAGCCGATCCGCACGGTGCCGCCGATTCGCGCGGTGGCCGGCACGTCGATCCTGCGCAGCTTCACGGCTGCCTTGCCGCCATATCCCAATGCGCCCAGCGCGCCCGCGTCGGCGCGTTTCACGGCGGATCGCAAGGCGTGGTTCACGATCCATCGCCGCTGCTCGCCGGCGCCGCGCAGCCAGCGCTTCGCCACCTGGGCCAGCAACACCGGGTGATCCTTGCCGATGTCGTTGAGATTGTTGGCCACCGAGCGCCGAACGTACAGCTCCGGATCGTCCTTGAGGAGCTCCAGTAGTTCGATGACGGGCCGCGGATCCTTCTGGAACGCGCGCAGCCGAGGCGCCCAGGGCAGTCGCGGACGCGTCCCCTCGGACACCAGCCGGCGCACGTGGTGGCTGGGGTCTGCGGTCCACTCGCGCAGTCGCGCCAGCGTCTTCTCCGGGTGCCTCTCGATGAAGGCGCGGATGCTCCACTCGGCGGTGAACAGCTGCGTCAGTGCGTGTTGCGCGCGCATGGACTCCTCGAAATCATCGAGCCCGTATTTCGCGACGAAAAACAGGTGCGGCATGTACAGGAACGACGCCATGCCGCCGCTGGCACGGTGATCGTGCGGCTGGGTCGCCGATGCCACGAGGATTTCCACGGCGCGCGGATAATTGGTGGGCAGATGCGTGCGCAACGCCGTGGCGACGTGTAACCCGCGCGCGGTGAGCGACAGCGGGTCGTAGTCCGCGAGCGCGTCGCGCAGGAAGGCCGCGCGCGGAAATGCGGAGTGCACGGCGGAGATCATCATGGCGATCGCGCGCGGCGCGCTCGGCCCGAACTGGTCCTTGAGCTGAGCGGCCAAGCTACTGCCGCGAGGTGGCCAACTTGATGCCGAGCCCGATGAACACGGCGCCGGCGAACCGGTTGAGCAAGGTCGACATCGAAGGCCTGCGCAGGAACAGCCCGCGCAGGCTGGCCGCGGCAATGGCCAGCATCACGCACCAGACCAGGCCCATGGCCACGAAGGACAGCCCCAGCGCGAGGAATGCGCCGACCTTGTTCGCCGACCCCGCCTCGATGAATTGCGGCAGCAGCGCCAGGAAGAACAACGCGACCTTGGGATTGAGCAGATTGGTCAGAACGCCCTGCCGGAATGCGACACGGCTGGCATGCGCAGAATCGCGACCATTTTCTCCGCTGACCTCTCCGGGAATCCCGCTGGCCCTGCTCCACAAGGCACGCACGCCGATGTAGACGAGATAGGTGGCGCCCGCGAGCTTGACCGCCATGAAGGCATTGGGAGATGTGGCGAGCAGCGCCGACAGGCCGAGTGCCGCGAGCACGGTGTGCACCACGGTCCCTGCGCTGACTCCCAGAGCGGCGGCGATTCCGGCCTGCCGCCCTCCCGACAAGCTGCGCCCCAGGATGAAAAACGTGTCCTGCCCTGGGGTGATGATGAGCAGGATTGCGGTGGCGATGAACAGCCAGTAATGGTGAATGCCGAGCATGCGCGTCACTGTGCAGGGGGTGGCCAGGTTACGCAACGAGCCAAGGGTTAGATTTTCTTGGGCCTCGGGCTAGACTTCGTGCCTGCCGATAGCGATCCAATCTCATCGAAGGGGTTTCCAGTGACTGAACATTCGCGCCGTCGATTCATCATCCAGTCGGCAGCCCTGGCGGCCGCCGCCAGCAATATCAGCTTCGCCCAGACGCAGAAAAAACTGGGCGTGGCGCTGGTCGGCCTGGGCAGCCTGTCCGAAAAGCAGATCGCGCCGGCGCTGCTCAAGACGCGCAATTGCCGCCTGGCGGGCATCGTCACCGGCACGCCTTCCAAGGCCGCCGAATGGCAGAAGAAGTACAACCTGCCGGCGAACGCTATCTACAACTACGACAACATGCACACGATGTCGAAGAACAAGGATATCGACATCGTCTACGTGGTCACGCCGAATGCCCTGCACCTGCGGGACGCAAAAGTGGCGGCCGAAGCCGGCAAACACGTGTTCTGCGAGAAGCCGCTGGAGATCAACACCGAGCGCGCACAGCAGATCGTGGACATCTGCAAGAAGGCCGGCGTGCAGCTCGGCGTGGGTTACCGCCTGCAGTTCGAACCCAACAACCTCGAATGCGTGCGGCTGGCGCGCGAGAAGGTATTGGGTGATGTGCGCATCATCGACGCCAACTTCGGCTTCGCCATCGGCGACCCCACGCAGTGGCGCCTGAAGCACGACCTCGCCGGTGGCGGCGCGCTCATGGACGTGGGCATCTACTGCCTGCAGACCGCGCGCATGATCACCGGTGAAGACCCGATCTGGATCTCGGCCGCCGAAGTGAAAACCGACAGCGTCAAGTTCAAGGAAGTGGACGAGACCATTACCTGGATCATGAAATTCCCCAGCGGCGTCACGGCCAACTGCACCAGCACCTATGGCGCGAATGGATTCCAGGGCTTCCGCGTGGGCACCACGCGCGGCTGGTTCGGCCTCGACCCGGCTTACTACTACAACGGCAACCGCGGTCGCCGCAGCGATGGCCCGGTCGCCACCGAGCTCGACGACTTCGCCGAGTGCGTCATCAACAAGCGCCAGACCAAGGTCTCGGGCGAGATGGGCGTGGCGGACGTGAAGTTCCTGATGGCGGTGTACGAGTCCATCAAGAAAGGCCGACCCGTCACCTTCGGTTGAGCCTGACGGCGCCTTCGCGCCGCATTCTGTAATGCACGCCAGCCTGTAAGAAGTTGCTTACAGGCTGGCGCCCGTCTGCTCTGCTACGCTGCCGCTCCCTGAAATGGACGTGAGTTTCACGTGAGCGTCGACAGGAAACAGTTCTCCTCCGACGTCGATCTGGCCACGCCGCGCGACGCGCCGCACGACGACGAAAAACTGACCGTCGAATGGCTCACCGCGGTTCTCAACGCGATGACCGATGAGGTCTATTTCACGGACGTCTCACAGCGCTACACGTATGCCAACCCGGCCGCGTTGCGCGAATTCGGCCACGACCACATCGCCGGCGTGCGCGTCGAAGAACTCGTGGGCAAGCTCCAGGTCCTGCGGCCCGACGGCAGCCCTCGACCTCTCGAAGAAGCTCCGCCGCTGCGCGCCTTGCGGGGTGAAGTCATCTCGCAGGAGGAGCACGTGGTACGGACACCCCGCACCGGCGAGCTGCGCCATCGACACGTGAACGCCTCGCCGGTACGAAACGCGGGTGGCGAGATCATCGGTTCCGTTTCCGTGGTGAGGGACGTCACCGAGGCGAAGCGCAGCCGCGAGGCGCTGGCAGCCGACCTCCGCGATACCACGCTGCTGCGCGACCTGGCGACGCGCCGGACCCACGAGGGCGATACGCGCCAGCTGTTCGAGGACATTCTCGACGCGGCCATCGCGATGATGCGCGCCCAGGCGGGCACCATCCAGTTGCTCGATGAGCGGACCCGCGAGCTCACTCTCGCCGCCACCCGCGGGTTCCCGGCCGCGATGACCAGCTACTTCGCGCGAGTGGACGCCTCCTCGGATTCACCCTGCGGGCGTGCGCTCGCATCCCGCGAAAGAGTATTCATGCGATTCGACGTCGCGCCCGATCAGGACCCGTCGGGCGAAATGCGGATGCACGCCGAGCTGGGGTTGCTGTCGGCGCAGTCGACCCCGCTGGTGAGTCGATCCGGACGGTTGCTGGGCATGTTCTCGACGCACTGGTGCACGGACCGGCGGCTCGAAGACCGCGAGCTCCATTTCCTCGACCTGCTGGCCCGGCAGGCCGCCGACCTGATAGAGCGCGTGCAGAAAGAAGACGCCTTGCGCGAAGCCGACCGCCGCAAGGACGAGTTCATCGCCGTCCTCGCGCACGAGCTGCGCAATCCGCTGGTGCCGATCCGCACCGGCATCGAACTGCTCAAGAGCGCGGCCGCGCGTCCCGATCTCATCGAGACCGTGCGTCCGATGATGGAGCGGCAGATGACGCACATGGTCCGTCTCATCGACGATCTGCTCGACGTTGCGCGCATCGCCGCCGGAAAATTCGAGCTCAAGCGGGAGCGGGTGGCGCTCTCATCGGTGGTCGGCAACGCCGTCGACGCGCAACGGCGCGCCATCGAAACCGGCGGCCATGCGTTGCGCGTGGACCTGCCGCATCCCGAGGTCTATCTACACGCCGATGCCACCCGGCTCTCGCAGGTGATCTCCAACCTGCTGCACAACTCGGTGAAATTCACGCCGCCCGGCGGCAGCATTTCCATCATCGGGAAACGACAGGCCGGGGCGGAAGCCGACACCCTGATGCTCCGCGTACTCGACACCGGCAGGGGCATCGACGCCGCGCAGTTGCCCGGCATCTTCGATTCCTTTTCGCGATCGGAAGCCCGGACCCAATCGCACGAGGGCGGTCTCGGGCTGGGGCTGTCGATCGCGCGCAAATTGCTCGAAATGCACGGCGGGCGCATCGAGGCCAGGAGCGAAGGCCCGGGCAAAGGCTGCGAGTTCCAGATCACGCTGCCTCTCGACGAGGACTCCTCCGCGCAGCCGACCCAGTCACCCGAGTCCACGAGTTCGCTGCACGACCTGCGCGTGCTGGTGGTGGACGACAATCACGACGCCGCGGATTCGATGGCGATGCTGGTGGAATTCGCGGGGGCGAAGACTCACACGGCGTACTCCGCGAGCGAGGCGATCGATCTCATCCCGAAATTCCGGCCGCGAGCCATCCTGCTGGACATCGGCATGCCCGTCATGGACGGATACACCGCCTGCCGCAGGATCCGCGCCACGCACGGCGACGACATCGCAATCATCGCGGTGAGTGGCTGGGGCCAGGACGCCGACAAGCAGCGCGCGCTGTCGGCGGGGTTCGACGCGCACCTCACCAAGCCGGCGGACCCGACTGAGCTGACCGAGCTGCTCGTTCGGCTCGGCGCGAAGCTCCCGCGCGCCTAGTTCACCGGCACTTCGAACGGCCCCACGGGCAGCGACGCGCCGTCATAGAGGTTGCACAGCGGCGAGTCGGCCCAGCAATAGCGCACGCGCGTGGGCGCGGCAATGCCGCGGGCGTCCAACATCACTTTTCCACCAGCCTCGAGTCGCGCGCTCACGAAACGGCAGGACCCTTCGGCCGCGCCGCACAGTTCGAACGCGGAAGGATCTTTCGAGCTGTAGACCACGAGGTCACCCTCGAAATCCGCCAGAGTGATTTCCACCGTCTCGCCCTGTCGCTTCGCGGCCGCCGGTTGCGCGCCCGAGGGCGAGATCTTCTCGCCGAACACCACGTGGCGCGCGGCGCGCGCCAGCCGACGACCCACGTCCTGCTTGTTCGTGGGGTGGACGTCATCGCGGTTGCCGATGTCGATGATGACCGCGAGGCCGGCATTGCCATCGGCGTCCACCGCGCGGCGTTGCGCTTCGCGGGTCAGCGCCCAGCCGCTCTCCACGGGTTTCGGCGCCATCGGGCCGTGGTTCGCGAGCTGCACGACGAGGAAAGGCAGCGCCGCCTCGAACTGGCGGCGCCAGTCGGCCATGAGCGCGGCGAGCTGCGCCTGATAGCGTTTGCCCTCCGGCACCGACACGTTGGATTCGCCCTGGTACCAGGCCACGCCGCGCAGCGAGTAGTTGCGCAGCGGCGCGATCATGGCGTTGTAGATCATCGAGACGCCGGCGGTCGCCTCCCACGGCGAACGCAGCGGCGTGTCGAGGCCGGCGGGCGCGATCTGCCATTCCCAACCGGAGATCGGCACGCGCGTGCCATCGGCGAACACCAGCGCGCGCTTCTCTGCCGGCCCGTACATTCCGCCGCTCTGCCAGGTGTCGAGATCGTTGACCACGACCAGGTTGTCGCCGGCCTTGAGCAATCCGGGCGGCACGGCGTAATTGCGCTCCGGGCAGCAACCACTGCTGCCGATGACGCGGCCGTTCACCCAGGTGAGGTCCACCTCGTCGACCACACCCAGCGACAGCGTCGCCGGTAGCTTGGCCTGGGCCGCGGTGAGCTTGACGCGAGCGCGATACCAGACCATGCCGTTGTAGGTGGCGAGCTCGGGCACGTCCCAGCTTTCCCAGGGCGTGAGCTCCGCGGGCGCGGGCTGCCAGCTCCCGGAGTCACGGCCCGAGACCCAGGGCGTGGTGCCGCGCGTGACGGTGGTCTGGCCCAGCCACCAGCGTTGCCACACCTCGCCCCAACGCTGCGCGGCGGCGGCGGCATCGCCGCGATAGGCTTCCAGCACGGCAAGCTGCTCGTCGTAGCCGCCCAGCGAGCGGATGGCGGCTTCGCTCATCCATGGCTGGATCTTCGAACCGCCCCAGGCGGAGACGATCATGCCCTGCGGCACGGGCTGCACCTTGGCGAGCTCGCGTGTGAAGAAATAGCAAGTGGCGGAGAAATCACCGGTGGTGTCGGGGCCCGCGATCTTCCATTCCAGCGGCTTGTCGAAATCGGCGCGTGGCGAGGCGCTGCTGACCATGGGCACGGTGATCTGGCGGATGCCGTTGTTGGCCGAGGCCGCCACTTCCGCGCGCCCGTTCAGCGAAGCTCGCACGCTCCACACCATGTTGGACTGGCCGGTGCACAGCCACACGTCGCCGATGAGCACATCGCTGACCTTCTGCTCGCGATCGCCCGCGCGTGCGCTGAGCACGTGGGGACCGCCTGGCGGCATGGCCGCCAGTTGCGCGCGCCAACGGCCGTTCACATCGGCGGTGGCGACGATGCTCTGGTCCGCCAACGTGACGGTGACCTGCTGGCCTGGCGCGGCTTCGCCCCACAAGTTGAGGGGACGGTCGCGCTGCAGGACGGCGTGGTCCACGAACAGCGGGCCCAACAGCGGCTTCGCGGGCGGCGCATCCGCCGCGATCGCAACCCCACAAATGGCCAGCGACGCGACTGCCGCCAGCTTCAATCCGAATCGAATCATTCTGCGCTCCTCAGGCCTGACCCCATTAATTGATTGGCAGTTCGAAGGGGCCGACGGGCAAACCGGTGGTGTCGAACAGGTTGCACAGCGGCGAATCGGCCCAGCAGAAACGCACGCGCGTGGCCGAAGCCGCAGCGGCGTCAGCGAGCAGTACCTCGCCCACCTTCGTCACTGAACGCAATTCCGACCGCACGAACCGGCAGCTTTCCTGCGTGGCTCCGCAAAGCTCGAACCCAGCTGGGTCCTTCGACCCGATCACCTTCAATTCGCCGTCGAAACCGCCCAGCGTGACGAGGACACCTTCAGTGACCCGCCGTGCGGACACGGGCTGCGCCCCGGCCGGCGAAATCTTTTCTCCGTACACGACATGGCGCGCGGCGCGCGCCAGGCGCTTGCCCACGTCCTGCTTGTTCATGGGATGGATGTCGACGCGGTCGCCGATGTCGATGGTGACCGCGAGGCCTGCGTTGCCATCGGCGGCCACCGCGCGCCGCTGTGCATCGCGCAGCCGCGCCCAGCCACTATCTACCGGCGACGTGGCCAGCGCATTCCAGCTGGCAAGCTGCACCACCAGCCAGGGCAGCGGCGCACCGAACTGGCGGCGCCAGTCCGCCATCAATCCGCGCAGCAGTGCTTCGTAATTCTTCGCGTCGTCGAGGCCGCCATTGGCTTCGCCCTGGTACCAGGCGATGCCGCGCAACCCGTACCTGCCGAGCGGTGCAATCATGGCGTTGTACAGCACGTTGACGCCGTTCAGTGTCTCCCAGGGCGCATGCGGCGGCCAGAGATCGGGCGGCGCGACCTGGTATTCCCAGCTCGCGAGGGACACGCGCGTGCCATCGGCCAACACCAGCGCGCGATCCGCGGCCGGTCCGTACAAACCGCCGTTGCCCCAGAAATCGTGCACGTTGCTCACGACGACGTTGTCGCCCGCCTTCAGTAGTTTGGCGGGCAGGTCGTACAGGCGCGGCTCGAGTCCGAAGGTGTTGCCCACGGCGCGGCCGTTCACCCAGGTGACGTCGACATCGTCGATGGTCCCCATCGACAGCTTCGCCGCCTGCTTCGCCTGCGCCGCGGTGAGATTCACGCGAGCACGAAACCACACCATGCCGTCCCGTCGCGACAGCTCCGGCGTGCCCCAGGTTTCCCAGTAGTCGAGCACCGCGGGCGCCGCTTTCCAGCCATCCCCAGTGCCGTCCGACAGCCAGGGTTGTTTGCCGCCCGTCGCCGCCTGCGAAGTCCACCACTTCTGCCAGGTGTCGCCCCAGTGCATGAACGCCAGCGGCTTGCTGGTGCGGTATTCGCCCAGCAGCTTCAGCGCCGGCGCGTAGCCGCGCTGCTGGCGCAACGCGCCTTCGCTCATCCACGGCTCGATGCGGCTGCCGCCCCAGCTGGCGTGGATGATTCCCTGTGGAACGGGCTGTCCCGCATCGGTGACGGACTTCTGCAGCTCGCGCACGAAGTAGTAGCAGACCGCGGAGAAATGCTCGGTGTTGCCGGGCGCGGCGAGTTTCCATTCGAGCGCGGTATCGAAGTCTTCGCGTGGCGCGGCACTGCTGCCACGCGGAATGTTCACTGACCGGATGCGCGGATTCGCCGACAGCGCCGCCTCGTTGTAGGCGTCATGCGTGCTGCGGACCGCGAACTCCATGTTCGACTGGCCGGAACACAACCACACGTCGCCGATGAGAATGTCACGGGCCATCTGGCGGCGTGATCCGCTGCTCGCGGTCAACGTGTGCGGACCACCGGCGCCCAGCGCGGGAAGCTGCGCACTCCAGCGTCCATGCGCATCGGCGCGCGCGTTGGCGGTGGCATTGCCCAGCGTCACCGTCACAGGCTCCCCCGCGGCCGCGCGGCCGTAGACATCGATGGGACGGTCGCGCTGGAGCACGGCATGATCGACGAACAATGCGTCCATCAGGCGCGTGCCAGGTTGCACCTGGCTTTGCGCCAGGCTGACGTTCCCCAGCGCAAGCACCAGGCCCAGCCCCAGACTTCGGGCCAACCGCTGTACCATCCCCCCTCCCATGACTGTCCCAAATCCGGCACCGGGAATACTCGTTCGCCACGGCGTCGATCTCAAGACCTTTCGCGAGGAGATCGTGCCCGCGAATCAGCCCGTGGTGCTCAAGGACCTCGTCGCCGATTGGCCCGCGGTGCGTGCGTCCCTGCAATCGTCGCGCGCAATCGGCGATTACCTGCGCGGGCTGGACGCGGGCAAACAAGTCGCCGTGCTCGAGGGCCCGCCAGCGATCCGCGGGCAGTTCTTCTATCGCGAGGACATGCGCGGGCTGAACTTCGAGCGGCGTCCCGCCACTATTGCTCATACCATCGAGCGGTTGCTGGCGCAGGTGGACGATCCGAATCCCGCGGCCTTGTATGTGGAATCCACGCCCACTCCCGAGTACATGCCGGGGTTCGCCGAGGCGAATCCGCTGCCCCTGCTGCCGCCACAGGTGCAGCCGCGCGTCTGGCTCGGAAATGCACTCACCGTGCAAACCCACTTCGACCTGTCTAGCAACATCGCCTGCGTGGTCGGCGGAAAACGCCGCTTCACGTTGTTCCCGCCCGATCAGATCGGGAATCTCTACGTCGGGCCGATCGAGTTCACGGTCTCGGGTCCACCCCTCAGCATGGTGCCGCTCAAGTCGCCGGACCTGGATCGTTTCCCGAAGTTCGCTGAAGCATTGCGTCACGCGCGCAGCGCGGAACTCGAGCCCGGCGATGCGATCTTCATTCCCTACGCGTGGTGGCATCACGTCGAATCCCTGACGCCATTCAACGTGCTGGTGAACTACTGGTGGAATGAAGCGCGCCCGGTGGGTTCGCCGTTCGACGCCATGCTTCATGGCGTGCTGGCGCTGCGCGATCTGCCGCCGGCGCAGCGGGAGATCTGGCGCCACATCTTCGCGCACTATGTCTTCTCGTCACCCGACGAGGCCTTGTCGCACCTGTCGCGGGAACAGCGCGG
>JAQSWD010000187.1 GCA_029266835.1 Steroidobacteraceae bacterium | reverse complement strand
TGCAGCAGATCGTCGAGCGGCGACTCGGTCGTCGCCAGCGCCTCGATGTTGAAGCGCTCGAACAACGCGCGCGGACGAAAGTCGGGCTTCTGCAGCCGCTCGGCGATCCGGTCATAGGTCTTGTCTGCGTTTTCCGGCGTCAGCGGGATGTCCGCATCGAAGATGCTCGACAGCACCCAGTCGAACCACATGCGCGAAGGCGTGCCGCGGAACAGGTAATAGTGATTCGCGAACAGGCGCCAGATCTTGCGCGAGTCGCGCTCGGTATTTCCCCCGTCGACGCGCGCCACGCCGAAATCCTCGAGCCGGATGCCCTGGCTGTAGAGCATGCGAAAAACATAATGGTCCGGCGTGAGCAGCAGGCTGGCGGGGTCGGCGAACGCGGTATTGTCGGCAAACCACTTCGGGTCCGTGTGGCCGTGCGGACTGATGATGGGCAGATCCTTGACGAGCTTGTAGAGATTCCTTGCGATGGCTCGCGTGCTCGGATCGGCGGGAAACAGCCGATCAGGATTGAGTTTGTCCATATATTGGTAGTATGCGTGCCCGTTTCGAGCGGGCGACGTTAATTCTTAATCACTGAAGGGGCAATGGGCGTGGGCAATCAGGCGGGGAATATTTCAAACACAGGTTCGGCTCGCGATCGCGAAATCGTGGCGGCGGAAGTGATCGTCACCTGCCCGGCCCGTAATTTCGTCACGCTAAAAATTGTTACGCGCTCGGGTGTTACGGGCCTCGGCGACGCCACGCTGAATGGGCGCGAACTCGCGGTGGCGTCCTATCTCAAGGACCACCTGGTGCCCAACCTGATCGGCCGCGACGCCGGCCGCATCGAAGATATCTGGCAGTTCTTTTATCGCGGCGCGTACTGGCGTCGCGGCCCGGTGACCATGACGGCGATCGCGGCGGTGGACGTCGCGTTGTGGGACATCCTTGGCAAGATGGCCAATCTGCCGCTGTACCAGCTGCTGGGCGGTCGCTCTCGTGAAGGCGTGCTGGTTTACGGGCACGCCAACGGCAAGGACATCGAGGAATGCACGGCCGAAGTCGGCAAGTATCTCGCGCAAGGCTACAAGGCGATCCGCGCGCAGTGTGGCGTGCCGGGCATCAAGAAGGCCTACGGCATCTCGAACCTCAAGAATGCGTACGAGCCCGCGGAAAGCGAGCTGCCGCTCGAGACCGTCTGGTCCACGTCCAAGTACCTCGAGTTCGTGCCCGGTCTTTTCGAGCGTCTGCGCAAGGACCACGGCAACGAGATCGAGCTGCTGCACGACGTGCACCATCGCCTGTCGCCACTCGAAGCCGCGCGTCTCGGCCGCTCGCTCGAGCCCTATCGCCTGTTCTGGCTGGAAGACGCCACGCCAGCGGAAAACCAGAAGAGCTTCGAGCTCATCCGCCAGCACACGGTCACGCCGCTGGCGGTGGGCGAGGTGTTCAACAGCATCTGGGACTGCAAGCATCTCATCGAGAACCAGCTCATCGATTACATCCGCACGACCATCGTTCACGGCGGCGGTATCACGCACTTGCGCCGCCTCGCGGACTTCGCGGCGCTGCACTCGGTGCGCACCGGCTTCCACGGCGCCACGGACCTGTCACCGGTCTGCATGGGCGCCGCGCTGCACTTCGACACCTGGGTGCCCAACTTCGGCATCCAGGAATACATGCGCCACGCGCCGGAGACCGACGAAGTCTTCCCGCACGACTACACGTTCAAGGATGGCCGGCTGCACTGCGGTGAATCCGCGGGCCATGGCGTGTCCATCGACGAAAAGCTGGCCGCGAAGTATCCGTACAACCCCAAGCAGCTCCCGGTCGCGCGTCTCGAAGACGGCACCATGTGGGACTGGTGACATGTCGTCATGGTGCCGGGTGGGGAAAGTGGGGAAAAGCCCGCCGCATCAAATTCACCGGTGCAGGGTTTTTCCCCACTTTCCCCACCCGGCACCATCATCCGGCACCATCGTCTAACTATTCGAAGTATCGCGCGGCGAATTCCAGAAAGACGGGCCAGTTCGGGCCGGAGGTGTGGCCACCGGCGTGCTGGCGATAGGCCAGCTCGCCAGAAGTGAGCGCGGTCTCGATGGGCGGAAACTCCGTGGTGTCCAGCGCACGTTTGCCCAGCAGCCGATAGACAGTGCTCGCCGCCACCGTCGCCATGAACATGCCGCGCGGATCCACCCAGGCATCACCCTGCTCGGGCGCGCCGGCGCCGATGAACAATGGCCGCGGAGCCGACAGCGCGATCAGTTGGTGCGAATCCACGGGAAGATCCCTGGCGGTGAGCGGGCCCGCGTACTTGATGTAGTTGCCGGCCATCCAGTGGTACTCGCCACTGCCCGCCACGTTCTCGAGCAATTCGCCGATGCGGCGGCGATGCAGCGCCGCGCCACCCATGCCCGAACTGCCGATGAACCCCATGGCGAAGCGCGGTTCGTAGGCCATGGTGACGAGTGATGCCTTGCCGAAGCGGGAAACACCTTCGATCACCGCCCGTTTTGCATCGACTTCCGGCAGCGTCTCGAGGTGATCGAGGAGGCGCGATGCACCCCAGCCCCACGCGCGCAGCGCCCCCCAGTCTTCCGGCTTGCGCGGCTGACCCTTGTTGACCAACCCGATGATGCCCCTGGTGAGGCCTGCGCCATTGTCGGCCTGGATGGTGGTTGTCGAGAGGATCGCGTAGGCCCAGCCACGCGCGATCACCTGTTCCTGCCACGTGGGAGACGGCGGCGGCGGGAAACGCCCGCGAAACTCGAAGGGGAAGAATTCCACGATGACGGGCACCGACTTCGCATCCTTCGGCGTCGTGAGCTCGGCCTCGATGTTCACGTCGATGAGTGGATAGGCAGAGTTGTCGACATGGCCGACGAGCTTGCGGAACACCACCGGTTTCCCGCCGACCACGTCCTCCCTGCTCTCCTTCACCGACCAGGTGACGCCTGGCACGTTCCTGGGCATGCGCCCGTACACCTCGCGATCGAAGTGCTCGACGATTTCCGCGCGCCGCTTCTTCCAGTCGCGCGCGTTCTTCACGGGCTTGCCGTTGTCGAATTTCAGTACGGCGGGCAAGTCGGGATAGGGATTACCCTTGGCCTCGTCGTAGTTGGCTGCATTCGGCGCGTTGGCGTCGCGGCCATTCGCCCCCTGGCGGATCGAAGTGATGCCAAGCTGATCCATCATCAGCTTGTGATCCTGCTCGGCGGTGAGCTCCCGCGGAGGCCGCGGAGTGGAATCGGCGGCGAACGCGGGCGTAACGCCCAGCACCAGCGCGGCAAACAAGATCGCATTGCGCATCACTTCCCCCTTCGATACCACCGAATATCCGGACGCGTCCCGCCGCGGAATCCTTCAAGTGCGCCCGGGCGCGTAAGGAAACTTCAACGACTGGTAGTACTCGAGCGGATGCTTCGGCGGCGCATGACCCGCCGGCAGCGGCAGCTTGTTGATGCTCTGGAAGTAGGCGATGCAGGCGTCCCGCCACCACTGCGCTTCATCGTGCTGGATGGCGAGATAGTCGCGCACCTGCTCGTATCGTTCCGTATCGACGTAAGCCTTCATGTTTTCCCAGGTGCCCTGCATGGCGGCCACGGACGCGACGCCGCGCGTGTATCGCACCACCAGCTCATCCCAGAGCGTGCGGCCCGACGAAACCTTGTGGGTCCAAGGCAGATGATGGAACCAGAGCAGGAACTGTTCGGGCGTCTTCTTCACGTCACCGAACTGCTTCGCCACTTCCGGCGCGTACTGCGAGATGGCATCGCTGCCTTTCTTGCCGCGATCGAAGCCGACGCCGTTCGCGTCGGCACGGTGGTAGTAAGTAGGGTTCCAGTCCGCGCGGCCCAGATCGTCGACCCAGGGCGCGGGTCCATAGTGATGCCCCGTACCCATGAGGTGCGCGAGACCCAGCGGCGTCATGTAGTCCACCACGGCTTCGCGCGAGCCCATCATCATGTCGACCACCGGCTTCACGAAGCCGGGATCGTTCGTGAACGTCAGGCGCACCCACTCTTCCGCGATCTCGCGCGCCGACAGCGCGGGATCCCACGCGAGCCGCCCGAATACGTACCAATTCGCCTGATCGAAGATCGATCCGCTCCAGTTGCGGTCCGAG
>JAQSWD010000064.1 GCA_029266835.1 Steroidobacteraceae bacterium | reverse complement strand
ATGGCGGCCCAGACGTTGGTGAGCACGTCGCTCTCAGCCATGTGTCGTCTCCGGTAGTTTGCCCGCCTGGAGCGCCGGCGCCGGGGTGATACCCGCGGCGTGCGCGGGCACGTTCGGCGGATCGGACTCGTGCGGCTCGGGCGCCTTCGACATCAACTTGAACAGATACCAGGTGCCCATGCCGAAGACGGCGAAGTAGACGATGACGAAGGCGACGAGTGACGCCGCCACGGCGGGCGCGGCCAGCGGTGACGCGGACTCCGCCGTACGCAGCAGCCCATAGATCGTGAACGGCTGACGGCCCACCTCGGTGGTGACCCATCCCGCGATCACCGACCTCGGTGGTGACCCATCCCGCGATCACCGCGACGAAACCCGAGGGCCCCATGACCAGCGCGAAACGCAGCAACCAGGGCCAGTCGTACAGCTTCTTCGTGGCACGCGCCGCGAGGCTGGCCAGCCCCAGCAACAACATGAGCATGCCGAGCCCCACCATGATGCGGAAGGACCAGAACACGATTTCCACCGGCGGCCGGCTCTCGGGCGCGATGGTGTCGAGGCCTGCCAGTGGCGCGTTGGCATCGTGCTTGAGGATCAGCGAAGACAGCTTGGGCACTTCGATGGCGTACTTCATGCGCTGCGCGTCGTCATCGGGAATGCCGAACAACACCAGCGGCGCGCCTTCGGGATGACTCTGGTAATGCCCCTCCATGGCCATCACCTTGGCGGGCTGATGCTCCAGCGTGTTGAGGCCATGCAGGTCACCGACGAACACCTGCACCGGCGCCACCAGCGCGGCCATCCACATGGCCATGGAGAACATCTTGCGCGCGTGTTCCTGCTTGCTGTTCTTCAGCAGATGCCACGCGCCGGCCGCGCCCACCACCAGCGCGGTAGTCAGGTAGGCGGCGATGACGGTATGCACCAGGCGATACGGAAAGCTGGGGTTGAAGATGATGGGCAGCCATCCGTCCGGTCCCGGCACGAACTGCCCTTCCGCATTCATTGCGTAACCCGTGGGCGTCTGCATCCAGCTGTTCACGCTGAGGATCCAGAACGCGGAGATGAACGTGCCCACGGCCACCATGAGCGTGGCGAAGAAGTGCAGTCGCCGGCCCACCTTCTTCATGCCAAACAACATGACGCCGAGGAAGCCGGCCTCGAGGAAGAACGCCGTCAGCACCTCGTACGCCATCAGCGGGCCGACGATGGGCCCGGCGCGATCGGAGAACACCGCCCAGTTGGTGCCGAACTGGTAGGACATGACGATGCCCGACACCACGCCCATCGCGAACGTAACCGCGAAGATTTTCAACCAGTATTTGTACAGATCGAGATACAGCGCCTTGCCGGTCTTGAGCCACAGCGCCTCCAGGACCGCGAGATAACTCGCCAGGCCGATCGACAGCGCGGGAAAGATGAAATGAAA
The DNA here is from genome assembly GCA_029266835.1 of Steroidobacteraceae bacterium. Lineage (GTDB taxonomy): Bacteria > Pseudomonadota > Gammaproteobacteria > Steroidobacterales > Steroidobacteraceae > CADEED01. Next base: position 41,853 of record JAQSWD010000064.1, on the reverse strand, counting down.
GCTGATGGTGAACGCGAACTGGAAGCGCGCTAACAGCAGTGCGTCGGCGTCGTGGAACATGCGGGCATCTTACGCCCGCCGCCAAATCACCGCCGTAGTACACTCCCAGAGAACGCGGCACGAATTCCTACGAAAGCGTGAGTGACTATCGGCCGCTAGAACCCGCTGGGCGTCACGTTCGCATTCATTCGAAACAGGTTGTTCGGGTCCCAGGCATCCTTGAGCGCCCGCAGCCGCGCAAAGTTGGCGCCGTAAGTGCCTTCCACTCGCGATGCATCGTCCACGCTGTACTCGTTGACGTAGAAACCGCGCGTGTGCGGCTCCACCTTGCGCCAGGTGGCGCGCGTCCATTCACCGACGGCATCGCTCACGACGGGGTCATCCCAGCGCGAGAACAGGAAGACGTTGTGATCGGCCGCGCGCTGCGCGAAGGCCGTGGCCTTCGGCTTCACGCGTGCGTACGCCCCTCCGCCCTGCGGCAGCGCCACGGCAGTGATCACGGGTAGTTTGGCCTCGGCGATCGCCGCCAGCATCGCGTCGCGCAGGCCCGGGCTGGACTTCTGCACGAAGCCGCCCTTGATGTAGTACTTGTGCCCGTGCGCCGTGCCCTCGTCTCCCGATGTCTGCAGCTTCACGTAGGGCGTGGGCGCGACCGTGTCGCGCATCGGCTTGCGGATCTGTCGCAGCGATGCCAGCGCCTTCTCGCCAGCGTCCCAGGGCCCGCACCAGCACACGTCGATGGTCAGGAAGCGCTGGTCGTCAGGCAGCCTCACCAGCGATACGTCGAGGTTCAATTCATCCGGCGCATGTGGCGCGTAATCGAAGACATGCTGAAGCACCGCGGGCGCGTCCTCGAAGGAATACGCCAGGTCGCCGCCCAGCATGACGGCGCTGACCGGGTGCAGCTGGAATTCGAACGAGGTCGCCACGCCGAAATTGCCGCCGCCGCCGCGCAAGCCCCAGAACAGGTCCTTGTTCTCCTCGCCGCTGGCGGTGACGAGTTGCCCTCTGGCGGTCACCAGGTCGATGGAGCGCACGTTGTCGCAGGTTAGGCCGAACTTGCGACCGATGCGGCCGAATCCTCCGCCCAGGGTGAGCCCACCCACTCCGGTGTGCGACACCGTGCCGGCCGTGGTGGCGAGGTTGTGCGCCAGCGCTTCGCGGTCGAGCGCACCTAACAAGGCGCCGCCGTCCACGGTGGCGATGCGCCGCCTGGCATCCACACGCACGGAGTTGAGCTCGGCGAGGTCGATCATGAGGCCCTTCTCGCAGACCGACTGGCCCGAGAGGCTGTGACCACCGCCGCGCACCGACACCAGCAATTGCCGCTCCGCCGCGAACTTCACCGCTTCCATCACGTCGGCGGCGCCGCTGCAGCGCGCGATCAGCGCGGGCCGGCGATCGAAGGCGCCGTTCCAGACATGTCGCGCGCTTTCGTAGCCATCGCTGTTTCTCAGCAGCAACTGGCCGCGCAGGCGTTTGCCGAACTCCTGCACATCCTCGCCGCGCAGGATCATCTGCTTGCCGCAGGTAGTGAGGGCCTCGATGTCGTCGACCTTCACGCTGGCGGCGCCGACAGCCGTGAAGCCTTCTGCGCAGGCGCCCCAGGTTCTGCCCGCCAGGGCGGCCGACCCGGCGGCGAGAGCGGACTGGGCGAAGACTCGCCTCGAGATGAGCACTTTCATGTTGTTCCCCCGAACCCACCTGAACGCACTTGAAATCAGGCACTCTACTTTACGCCCAGTCGAGCACGGATGCCCGTCAGGCGGAGCCCCCCGGTTCGGCGCGTATCGGATTCCGCTTCTCGTGAGGTCAGTCTTGCCGGCGGGCCGCCCCGCGGACTAGCCTTCACGCATGGTCCGCAAACACATCTGGATAGGCGCCTTGCTACCCCTCGCACTGATCACCAGTAGCTGGGCCGCGGAGCCCCCACCCAACGCGGGCGCCGACGCCGACGCGAGAATCGCGCAGGACCAGCCTGTGCCGCCGGGTTTCGATCTTCGCAGCGAAGCGGTACGCAAGCTGGTCCAGGCCACCGCCTCCACGCAGGCGAATACCGATTACCGCATCGAGGATTCGAGGCCTTCTCCAACCCAGAGGGATTTGACCGAGGCGCTGCGACGACAGAGTCCGCCAGTGGTCAAGGAGGAGCCTCCTTCGCCGCGCCTGCCCGAGCGACCGCCACCCTGCGACGGCTTCTGGTCCTGCGGAATCGAAGCGTTGTTGGGACTGGAAGATTACGATGACGAGGTGTGCGGCCGCGTCCTGAGGAATCGCCTCATGAACCAGGGCTCGTTCACCGATTCGAGCAAGATTCACCAGAGCGTCTCGCTGCCGGTTTCACCCGGCGCGCAGGGTGACACGGGCCCGTTGCGGCCCAGGTAGCCGCGACGTCAGCGCTGCGGCAGATGCGCGCGCAGCCTCGTGACTTCGCCTTCCAGGTCGCGCACCCGCTCCAGCAGCCGCAGCGCCACCGCCAGACCGCGCGTATCCAGTTCGAAATCGTCGCGCAGCCGGCAGGCGGTGCGCGCCAGCGTGACCACCCGCGCGCTGAACGCCAGGCCGCCATCGGGCGAATCGCGCGCAGGCAGCGCCCCGCTGCTCACCAGCTCGAGTAGTTCGGCCTCGCGCAACCCCGAAACTTCCACCAGCTCGGTGAGGCTCACCACCCGGTGCTCATCCAGCCACCAGACTTCGGTTTCGATGGTCATGAACCCGACTCCTGATCCTCCGGCCATGGCCGCGGGTTGAAAGTCGAAGCCTTCTTCAACTCCTCGTAGAGCGCGCGTTCGCGCTCATTGGCCGGCGGCACGACGATCTGCAACACCGCGAACTGGTCGCCGGCTCCGCCGCGTGGCATCGGCAGCCCGCGGCCCGTGAGCCTCAGCTTCTGGCCCGATGACGCTCCCGGCGGCACCTTGAGGTTCACGGCGCCGGCCAATGTCGGCACCCGAACCGTGGCCCCCAGCGCTGCTTCCCACGGAGCCAGCGGCAGGTCGAGATACAGGTCGTGGCCGGTGGCGCGGTACAGCGCGTGCGGCTTGAGTGTGATGTCCAGGTACAGGTCGCCATCGCGACCGCCGTTGAATCCCTTGCCGCCCTTGCCCGGCAGGCGCAGACGTTGCCCGTCGACCGCGCCGGGGGCAATCCGTGCTTTCACGGTATGCGGCACCCGCCGCGGCACTCCCTGCGCGTCGTACTCGGGCATGGAGAGGTTCAGGGACAGCGTGGTGCCACCGAACGCGTCCTCGATGCTGATCTGCACGGGCACTTCGAAGTCCTGGCCCGGAATGCCGCCGCGGCCGCGGGACGACCCTGCGCGCGCGCCGCCCGCGGCGCCGCCAAACCGCGCGAACAGGTCGGCGAAATCCATGTTGTCGAACTGGAAGGCCTCGCCGTCACTGTGGCCACCCTGGGCGCGGCCCCAGCCCGGTGGTGGACGGAATTCTTCACCCTGTGGCCGGCTGCCCAGCTCATCGTAAGCCGCGCGCTTCTCCGGGTCCTTGAGCGTCTGCCAGGCCTCGCCGATTTCCTTGAAGCGAGCCTCGGCGCCGGGCTCCTTGGACACGTCCGGATGATATTTCTGCGCGAGGCGCCGATAGGCTTTCTTGATCTCGTCCGCGGACGCACCGCGCTCGACCCCGAGCGCGGCGTAATAGTCGGTGTACTTCATCGGGCTCCGCTCATTGTCCAGTCATCTCCTCCATGGACTTCCGCTTGTAGCCGGCCGGAACCGCGAACATCGCAGCAGGCACGTTTTCCTCGCGCCACACTTTCATGATCCGTTCCACGTCCGACAGCTTGCCGTTCTCGTAGTCACGAGAACGCACCGGAAAGCCATTGATCTTCTGCTGGGCGGAAAATTCATTGCTCATCAATCCCGACAACATGGGGACGGCTTTCGCCATTTCCTCGAAAACCTTGGCGAAATTGCCGAACACCTGCTGGAAATTTTCCTTGCCAGGGAGGGAGCTGAAAGGCACCACGCACAATTGCTCATCGAGCTCGCCGTTGCGCTTCACGTCCCAGAGCCGGCAGGTGCGCCCATCTACCTTGTCCGACTTCCCCGTGTCCACCGCGTCCACCGTCCACTTCTGGTCTCCGCCCGCGAAACCCGGGATCTGCTTGCCCAGCATCTGTTCCATCTGGGCGCGCTGTTCTGGCGGCATCTTGGCCAGCTGTTCCTTCACCTGGGCGAGACCTTCGTTCATCTTCTTCGCGAGCGATTCCATGCTGGCCTTGTCGAGCTGCATGTAGGTCTTGTCGGTGTCGTCGATGGCGTACAGCGTGCCGTCCTTGATGATGGTCGCGGTGGCATTGCCCCCGTCGCCCGGCTCCGGGATATCGACGAAGCGGCCGGCGTTGCCCTGCACGTACATCTTCTGCACCACCGTGGTCTTGTTGTTGGCGATCTCGCGATCGGCCATCTCGACATATACGCCGGCGTTGGCGAGGCCACTTGCGGCGAGCAGCGCAGCAATCGTCATTTTCGTCAGGACGGGTCTGGTCATGGGTCTGGCCTCGCGAGTCAAAGTTGGAAATGAGAGCCCCACTCTACACCGCGGGTTCCCGGCTCCCCTAGACTGCGCTCATCGCATGGACGAACGCCGCAAACCCATTCTTGGACGCGTGGTTCCCGGGGTCAGCCCGGGGTTGCAGCGCCGGCTGCGCCGCTTCTTCGCCTTCTTGCAGCGAATCAGTCCGGCGCTCGCCGGCTGGGTGGCGCTGCGCATGTTCCTGACGCCCGCCCGCCGCCGCATCGAAGCCGGTGATGCGCCGATACTCGCCGCGGCGCGCAAGCGGCATCTGCGCGCCGGCCCGCATCGTTTCGTCGCCTGGCAATGGGGCGAATCCGCACCCTGGGTGGTGTTGCTGCACGGCTGGGGCTCGCATGCCGCGCGCTTCGGCAGTTTCATCGCGCCGCTGCGCGCCGCCGGATTCTCGGTGATCGGCATCGACGCGCCCGCGCACGGCGAGTCGCCGGGCCGGCAGTCCGACCTGCTGCGTTTCCGCGACTGCCTGGCGGAAGTGCTGCGGACGCATTCGCCCGTACACGCGGTGATCGGCCATTCGCTGGGCGGCGGCGCGCTGCTGACCGTGCTCGCCGAGACTCCGGAACATCATCCGCAGAAGATCTGCCTGTTCGGCGTGCCCAGCGACATGGATTACATCCTGGAGTCGTTCGCGCTGATGCTCAGCCTGGGCGAGCCGGCGCGCGCCAGCCTGCATCGCCAGTTCGAGAAGAAGTTCGGCCGATCGGCCAAGGCCATTTCAGTGGCGGCGGCAGCGCCCAGCGTGCGCATCCCGGTGCTGGTGGTGCACGACGATGACGACAATGTCGCGCCCATCGCGCAGGGCCTGGCCATCGTGGATGCCCTGCCCGGCGCCGCGTTGTGGCGCACGCGCGGTTTCGGTCACAGCGGCGCGCTGCGCGACCCCGCCACCATCGCCCGGGTGGTGAGTTTCCTCACTACCCGGTGATCAGGCGCGACGCCAGAGCTGCGCCGCGTGATGAGGCGTGAATTCTTCGAGGCTGCCGAGCAGCAGATGCGATTCGGCATCGGCGAAGGACTGGCCGGCGGACGGGATGGCCACCACGCGCATGCCCGCGGCACGCGCCGCGCGCGCACCCGTCGGCGTATCCTCGAAGGCCAGGCACTCGCCCGGGGCCACACCGAGCCGCTCGGCGGCCAGTAGATAGATGGACGGGTCCGGCTTGCCATGCTCCACGTCGTCCACCGACACCACCGTGTCGAAATGGCCGGCGATGCCCAGGCGCTCGAGCACCAGCCTGCACAGTTCCGCCGGAGAATTGGAGGCCAGGGCGATGCGCCAGCCGAGCTCGGCGCAGGCGGTCACGGTCTCGATGGCCCCCGGCAACGCCGCGCACTCGACGCGCAACTGCTCGGCCACCCGCCGGATCACCGCGGTTTCCATGTGCTCGAAGGAGGGATCGGGCCAGGGCCGGTGACGGAACCAGTGTTCGGTCACCTGGCGTGGAGACAGCGGCGCCGTCAGCGCGGACATCTCCTCGGTGATCTCGATGCCCACTCCACCGAAGACCTCGCGCTCGGCGATCCGCCAGCAACGCTCGGAATCCACGAGCGTGCCGTCCATGTCGAAGATGGCGGCGCGGAACATTGCCTCGTCAGAAGCTGGCGCGGAAAAACAACTCCGGACCCTTGGTGTCCAGGTTGAAGAACAGCGGCTCGTCGACCTCGTCCAGATCCAGGTCGATGTTGATGTTGCTGTAACCGAGCCCGACCACCATGTTCTTGCGCCAGCGATACTGGATGTCCGCGTGCGCGTCGACATAGGTGCCGCCACCTTCGTCGACATCGACTTTCAGCGCGTTGTAGCGCGCGGTCACGGCCCATCGCTTGGAGATGCGGAATGCCGCATTGAGAGCGCCCGTCGGGAATACACCGGCTTCCTCGCCGCGGTCACGATTGAGCGTGCCCGGCTCGCCGCCTTCCGCGTGCATCTCGTAGATGTGCAGGCCCAGGCCCAGACCCGCTTCGAAGCGTTCGGCCCGGAACAACGAGTAGGTGTAGGTCAGCGACAGCGCGCGCCAGTCGAGCTTGGAACGGAAGGTGTCGCCCGGATCGAAATCGAAATCGCCGAAGCTGATGGCGTTGGGCAGCTCCACCTGGCCAAAGCGGTTCAGCTTGAAGTAGTCGATGCGCACATGGTTGCGCTCGCCCATGCGCACGTCGAACTCGATACGCGCCTGCTCGACCACATCGTCGAGGCCCAGGTCCTCTTCGGCGAACAGCAGCGTGCCGTCGGGAACCGTGGCGTTCGTGGAGTCCACCCGCATTTCGGTCGCGACGTCACCCTGGAAAGCGGTCAGCCGGACGTAGAAGCGATCGGAGACCGGGCTGGCGATGGTGTCGGTCTCGGGTTTGAGCGCTTCGCTGGGCTTGAGCACGGCCTCGGCCTGCTCGCGCTCGGCGCGGGTCTCGACCTTTTCTTCCTTGTCCTTGCGCCACAGGGCGCAGCCGGTCATCAGGAAGCTGAGAAGGATCACCAGGCCGAGACGCATGAAAAGGCTCCCGAAAGGGCTGAAAGCAAGCCGCGCCATGATCTAACAGGATGGCGGGTCGCGCCAGCGTCGCCCTAAACAGACGGGGCCGGTGTGACTCGCATCACACCGGCCCCTGAGACGTTGGCAGCAAGGGGACAGACTTCAAGTCTGTCCCCTCCCCACCGCAACCTATCTCTTCATCGCATCGAAGAACTCGGCGTTGGTCTTCGTATCCTTCATCTTGTCGAGGAGGAATTCGATGGCCGCCAGCTCGTCCATGGGATGCAGCAGTTTGCGCAGGATCCAGATCTTGGCGAGCTCGCCCGGATCGGTGATCAGCTCTTCCTTGCGCGTGCCGGAACGGTTGATGTTCATGGCGGGGAATACACGCTTCTCGGCGATGCGGCGATCCAGGTGGATTTCGCTGTTGCCCGTGCCCTTGAACTCTTCGTAGATCACGTCGTCCATCTTCGAGCCGGTGTCGATGAGGGCCGTGGCCAGAATAGTCAGGCTGCCACCCTCCTCGATGTTGCGCGCGGCGCCGAAGAAGCGCTTGGGGCGCTGCAGGGCGTTGGCGTCGACACCGCCGGTGAGCACCTTGCCGGAGCTCGGCACCACGGTGTTGTAGGCGCGCGCGAGACGCGTGATGGAGTCGAGCAGGATGACCACGTCCTTCTTGTGCTCGACCAGGCGCTTGGCCTTCTCGATCACCATCTCCGCGACCTGCACGTGGCGGGCGGCGGGTTCGTCGAACGTGGACGACACCACCTCGCCCTTCACGGTGCGCTGCATCTCGGTCACTTCTTCCGGGCGTTCATCAATCAACAGCACGATGAGGTAGACCTCAGGGTGATTCGATGTGATGGAAGTGGCGATGTTCTGCAGCAGCATGGTCTTGCCGGCCTTGGGCGGCGAGACGATGAGGCCACGCTGGCCCTTGCCGATGGGCGCGGCCAGGTCGATCGCGCGCGCCGTGAGATCTTCGGTCGAACCATTGCCACGCTGCAGCTTGAGCCGCTTGGTGGGATGGAACGGCGTCAGGTTCTCGAACAGCACCTTGCTGCGAGAGCTGTCGGGCGAATCGAAGTTGATCTCGCCGACCTTGAGCAGCGCGAAGTAGCGCTCGCCGTCTTTCGGCGGGCGGATGAGACCGGAGATGGTGTCGCCGGTGCGCAGGTTGAAGCGGCGGATCTGGCTGGGCGACACGTAGATGTCGTCCGGACCCGCGAGGTACGAGCCATCCGAGGAACGCAGGAAACCGAAGCCGTCCTGCAGGATCTCGAGCACGCCGTCGCCGTAGATGTTCTGGCCATCACGCGAATGCGCCTTGAGGATGCCGAAGATGATGTCCTGCTTGCGCGAACGGGCCAGGCCCTCGACGCCCATGGACTCGGCCATCTTGACCAACTCGTAGATCGGCTTGGCCTTGAGCACCGACAGGTTCATCGAGCTCTTGGTAGCGGCGAGCTCGGCCTGACTGATTATTTCGGATTCGTCGACCTCGAACGCCTCGGGCGGCTGGTCGTCGTGGCGCGGCGAACCGTTCTGATTCGGCCGGTAATTCGGATCGCGGTTGCCGTCACGGTCACCGCCTCGATGTCCGCCGCCCCGGCCACCGTCGTGGCGGGGACCTTTGTTAGGACGATTTCTGCCCTGATTACCCAAGTAGCCCCTCACAGGTGCGCATCCAGGAAGGATTTCAGGTCGGGCTTGCGCACGGAGCCGACCTTCTGGGCTTCCACGGTCCCGTTCTTGAACAGGATGAGCGTGGGGATGTTGCGGATGCCGAATTTTGGAGGCGTCTGCGGATTCGACTCGATGTCGATCTTGGCCACGCGCAGCTTGTCTTTGTACTCGGTGGCTATCTCGTCGAGGATCGGCGCGATCATCTTGCAGGGCCCACACCATTCGGCCCAGAAGTCGAGAAGCACGGGCTTGTCGGACTTGAGCACGTCCTGGGAGAACGTCGCGTCCGTGGTGTGCACGATGTCCGGATTACTCACGTGGAAGGACCTCCATAGAAATCGAAAGGCATGTGTCGTAGGGAATGAACAAGGGGTATTGGGGGGTTGGCGCTTCGCCCGGGAGAAGCCGTGCTCAGGACGCGATCAAAAAAGGTTAGACTGCGCTGCGCAGCCAATAGCCTGATGGATGAAGAAACCTGATGGTTGAAGGAAACTTTGGATTGGCGGCTCGGGGCTCGGTGAGAGCGGGTCCGCGTCTTGGGGTCAATTTTTAACGGGTCCCCAGACCATTTGCAAGCCCATTTATGAGCCTTAATCTCTCCGCGCGTCTAAAACTTAAGTAATCAGCGATTAATGACAGAGACACACCTTTCCGAGCTGACGTTCGCGTCACTCAATCTCGTCCCGGAAGTCGCACGCGGCATTTCGGATGCGGGTTTCGTCCGCGCCACCCCTGTCCAGGCAAGCACTTTGCCGATTGCGCTCACGGGCAAGGATGTCGCCGGGCAGGCGCAGACCGGCACCGGCAAGACCGCCGCGTTCCTCGTCGCGCTGTATCAGCGGCTGCTGACCAACCCACCGCCGCCGGGGCGCAGCTCGACGGGCATCCGCGCGCTCATCCTGGCGCCCACGCGTGAGCTCGCGGTCCAGATCTTCAACGACGCGGAAGTGCTGGGAAAGCACACCGGGCTCAAGATCGGTGTCGTATATGGTGGCGTCGACTACGAAAAGCAACGCAAGAGCCTGCAGGATGGCATCGACGTCCTGATCGGCACGCCGGGCCGCGTCATCGACTACTTCAAGCAACACGTCTTCGACATGCGCCATGCGCAGGCCGTGGTGCTCGACGAAGCGGACCGCATGTTCGACCTCGGCTTCATTGCCGACATCCGCTTCATCCTGCGTCGCCTGCCGAAGCCCGAAGCGCGCCAGTCCATGCTGTTTTCGGCCACGCTGTCGCAGCGCGTGCTCGAGCTCGCTTATGAGCACATGAACAACCCCGAGCTCGTGCGCATCGAGCCCGACCGCGTCACCGCCGACCGCGTGCGGCAGCTCATCTACTTCCCCGCGATGGAAGAAAAGATTCCGCTGCTCATCGGGCTGCTGCGGCAGTACGAGGCGCGCCGCACGATGGTGTTCGTCAACACCAAACGCGTCGCGGAAAAGCTCGAGGCCTATCTCATCGCCAATGGTTTCAAGGCGCAGGCCTTGTCCGGCGACGTGCCGCAGAAAAAGCGCCTGCGCTTCATGAAGGAATTCCACAGTGGCGAACTGGCGGTGCTCATCTGCACCGACGTGGCGTCCCGCGGCCTGCACATCGCCGATGTGAGCCACGTGTTCAATTACGATCTGCCGCAGGACGCAGCCGACTATGTGCATCGCATCGGCCGCACGGCGCGCGCCGGGGCGGAAGGCGACGCCATCAGCTTCGGATGTGAAGAGTACGCGGTGGCATTGCCCGAGATCGAAGACTACATCTCGCACAAGATCGAGGTGGCGTCGGTGAAGCGCGAGCTGCTCGCCACGGATCTCAAGCCGCCTGTCTACAAGGAATGGGACCCCGAGGACGGCCCGCGCCCCATGCATCGCAAGGGTGGTCGTGGCGGCGGTGGCGGCGGCCGCGGTGGCCCTCCGCGTCGCAGCGGGGGTGGCGGCGGTGGACGCGGCGGTCCGCCACGGCGTAGCGGTGGCGGCGGAAGGCGCGGCGGACGCTAGAGGTCCATTACGCCATCGACGGCGGGGATACTCCCGTGCTCGCGCCGCGAGCCCTTGGTGTCCCAATGCCGCACGCCATAGACCCAGCGAATGCCGGCGTCGCGCGCGGATTCGAGCATCTTCGCGTTGTCGTCGGCGAACAGGCTGCGCGCCGGATCGAAGCCGAATCGCTCCTGCGCAGCCCGCCAGAATCGCGGATCTTCCTTGGGAGCGCCGAATTCCTGTGATGACACCGCGGCGTCCAGGTGGTCCAGCACTCCCGTCTGCTCGTGTTTCACGGCCAGCGCCACCGGATGCGAATTGGTGAGCAGCACCAGGCGTTTTCCCATGCCACGCATGCGCGCGAGGAATTCGCGCGCGCCCGGCAGCCAGGCCACGTGCGAGCGAACTTCGCGATGCAATGCGCCCACGTCGACTCCCAGCGTGCGCGTCCAGTAGTCGATGTCGTACCACTCCAACGTGCCGCTGCGTCCCTCGAAAAGATGCGCGATCTCGGCGTAGGCGGCGTGCAGATCGAGCCCGCGCAGCAGCGCGAAGCGTTGGGGGATGAGGTCGCGCCAGATGTGGTTGTCGTAGGCCTGGTCGAGCAGCGTGCCGTCGAGATCGAGCAAAACCGTGTCGATGGCCGACCAGTCCGGCCTGAAGTGCGCAGGGAGGGTCATGTGGGGGCGTATCATACGGGGTCCCCATGAATGAACCCCTGGTCGATTTCCACACGCACAGCCATTGCTCGGACGGCATCCTTTCGCCCACCGCGCTGGTGGAACGCGCCCGGACGCGCAATGTCGGTACTCTCGCGCTCACCGACCACGACACCACCGCGGGTCTCGACGAAGCGGGCGCCGCCTGCGTCGCTCAGGGCATCCGCTTCGTGCCGGGCGTGGAGCTCTCGGCGAACTGGCGCGGCCAAACTATTCACGTGGTCGGCCTGCAGGTCGAGGCGACACACGCGGGGCTGGGCGAACACGTGGCCGCGGTTCGCGCCCGGCGGCGCGAACGCCTGGCGGAAATCGGAGAACGGCTGGAGAAGAAGGCGCGGCTGCCGGGACGCGAGCTGGCCGCCGAGGCCGGAGAATCCCCCTCACCCACCCGCCTGCACCTGGCGCGGCTGCTGGTGGCGCGCGGCCATGCCCGCGACACGCAGGAAGCCTTCGACCGCTGGCTCAACCGCGACAAGGCCGGCCATGTGCCCGCACAGTGGCCGGAATTCGACCGCGTGATGTCGGTATTGCGTGACAGCCGGGCGCTGCCCGTGCTCGCCCACCCGCATCGTTACCGTTTGTCCTCGGGGCAACTACGCGAGTTGACCGCGGCTTTCGCCCGGGATGGCGGCGCGGCCCTCGAGGCCAGCATGGCGGGCATGAGCCTCAATGACGCGGACCGAATCGCGTCGCTGTGCCGGAAATTCGACCTGCACGCCTCGATGGGTTCGGATTTCCACGACCCTGCCGTGCCGTGGAATCCCCTTGGCCGGTGGCTTAAGCTTGCGGCCGGCCTCCGGCCGGTCACCGAGCTCCTGAATACTGCCGCACGATGAGCGAAATCGAAGATCAGGACAACGTCGACCGCGAGCTTTTCAAGAACGTTGAGAAGCTGCGGGAGCTGCGTATCGCGCATCGCGACCTGGACGAGGTCATCGCCCGCCTGTCGCTCGACTTCCAGTCCGATCAGTTGCAGATCAAGCGCCTCAAGAAGCGCAAACTCATGCTCAAGGACCAGATCACCCGCCTCGAGAGCGAGCTGATCCCGGACCTGAACGCCTGACACCCCGGCCTGCGTGAAAAAAACCTTCGAGCAGCTGACAACCCCGGAAGTCCTCTACGAGGTACTCGCGCTGCTCATGGCGGTGCTGCTGGCCGTGGCGCTCGCTTCCTACATCAAGCGCTGGCTGCGGCCCCTGACCACGCGCACTACGTTCGGCGTGTGGCCGCGCCGCTTCGTCGTCGTCGGCATGGTGCTGGCGCCGCCCGTGCTTCTCATGGTCCTGGTACTGGGCCTGCGCGCCCTGTTCGCCAGCCTGCGGATGCCCACGGGCGTCATCGACCACGCGTTGGACCTGGCCACGGTGCTGGTGCTGGTTCGACTGGCTGTGCACGTGCTCAGCGTGTCACTGGGCCCGAACAGCTGGATTCGCAAATGGGAGCTGCGGCTCACGTTCTTCTTCTGGGCCATCATCAGTTTCCAGATGCTGGGCTGGTTCGACGCCGTCGAGCGCACGCTCAATGGCATCGACCTGCTGCCCGGCGCGAAGGCCTTCAGCCTCTGGGCCCTGCTCAAGGGCATCGTCGTCATCGCAGGTTTCGTGATCGTCACCAGCCTGATCGCACGGACCATCGAGCGCCGCGTGATGAAGGTGGAAGGCATCGCCATCTCCACGCGAATCGGCATTTCGAAGTTCACCACCTTCGTGCTGCTGGGCATTGGCGTGCTGCTGGGCATCAACGCCTCCGGCGTCGACCTGACCGTGCTCAGCGTCATCGGCGGCGCGATCGGCTTGGGATTGGGCTTCGGCCTGCAGGCCATCACCAGCAATTTCGTCTCGGGCTTCGTGCTGCTGATGGACAAGTCCATCAAGCCCGGCGACGTCATCAGTTTCACGGGCACCACGGGCACCAGCACCGAGAACTTCGGCTGGGTGCAGGAGCTGCGCGGCCGCTACATCGTGGTACGCGATCGCGACGGCGTCGAAACGCTGGTGCCCAACCAGAACCTCATCACCAACTCGGTCATCAACTGGAGCTACTCCGACCAGCGCGTGCGCATCCGCCTGCCGGTGATGATCAGCTTCAACGACGATCCGGAAGTGGCGCTGCAGGTGCTCATCGACGCGGCAGCCAATCACCCGCGCATCCTCAAGGATCCGGGCCCGGTGTCACGTCTCATGAGCTTCGAGAATTACGGCATGCGCGTGGAAGTGCGCTTCTGGATCCGCGACCCGATGAACGGCGTCAACAATGTGCGCTCGGACGTGAACCGCGAGATCTGGCGCCTGTTCAAGAAACACGGCATCACCATCCCCGTGCAGCAGCACGACGTGCGCGTGATCCAGGCCGAACCGCCCGAAAGCTTTCCGGGCCAGCGTCGCTGACCCATGCCCCTGTTCGTCGCGCCGGGCATCGAAATTCCGGACTCGGACCTCTCGGTGGCCTTCACGCGCTCCGCGGGGCCGGGCGGCCAGAACGTCAACAAGGTGGCCTCGGCAGTGCAGCTCCGTTTCGCGCTGGCCGCGAACACCACCCTGCGCGGCGATGTGAAGGCGCGTCTGCGCGTGCTGGCCGGCCACCGCGGGCCACCAAGCCCTCGCGCGCGTCGCGCGAGAGGCGCCTGGAAGTGAAATCGCGTTCACAGAAAAAGAAGCGGCTGCGAGGCAAGGTACGATTCGAGGATTGACGAGGCGTTCATGATCAACTGGCGCGAAAAATTCATCGCCACCGGCGTGCATTTCGCGGTGACGCTGCTGCTGGCCGGTATCGCCGCGGCGCTGATTTTCCTCGTCTGGTTTCCCAGCCCCTTCCAGACCATGATCGGCGGCACCGAGCTGTTCATGCTCGTGGTGGGCTGCGACCTGGCGCTGGGTCCGCTCATGTCGCTGGTGATCTACAACAGCCGCAAATCGCGGCGCGAATTGGTCATCGACTACTCGATCGTGGGTGTGCTGCAGATCGCCGCGCTGGTCTACGGCGTGTTCATCGTCGCCGGCACCCGGCCAACCTACATCGTGTTCAACACCGACCGCTATGAAGTGGTGACCGCACGAGATATCGATGAACAGGAACTCGCGGCGGCGCGCGACCCGCGGTACCGGCGGCTGCCATGGACGGGTCCACGCCTGATCGCAGTGGATGTACCGGCGGCCGACCAGCAGGACGCCATGTTCCAGTCATTGTCGGGCAACGAAGAACACCAGCGGCCCAGGTTCTACGTGCCGCTCGAGCGCAAGGTCGACGCTATTCGTGCAAAGGCGAAGCCGCTGAAAGCGCTGGAAGACAGGAAGCCTGCATCGAAGCCGTTGCTGGATGCGGCGGTCGCCGACCTGGGCCTGCCCGCCGATCAGCTGGGCTGGCTCCCGGTGCGACATCGCAAAGGGTTCTGGACGGCGCTGATCAACAAGGACAACGGTGAGCCGGTCGCCTGGGTGGATTTCGACCCTTACGATTAGTGGTTAGGCGCGGCCGGCACTTCTGAGAGCCAGCTGACGATGCGCGACACCAGCCGCTTGACGATGCGCGACACCAGCCGCTCGCCGGCCCACACGGTGCCGTCCGCGAACACCACGCGCAATGTGGACGCGTCCGGTATCAGCCCGATATAGCTCTCGAGTGTCACGCGGTCCATGCCATCGTGGGTTCGCAGCACCAGTGAATCATTCACGCGTGTCAGCATGACGTCTTCGGGCTTGAGGTTGCCCTTGATGCGCAGCGCGACGTTTCCGGACTTCCACCAGTCCTGGACCACGACGTGACCCGAGCCGCGGCCGAACGGGTAATCGATACCTTCCGCAGGGTCGACACCCTCGTCATCCTGCTCGGCCTCGATGCCGATGCGGAACTGGCCACTGCGCTCGAGTTCGTCGAGATAGGCCTCGGCTTCCGGCGCATAAGGCAGGTCCAACAACTTCTTGGCGGTACTACCGGAATCTTTCATTGGCACACGCGTGGTGGATGACGCGGTCACTTTCGGGGCGGCACGAGCCGATGTCTATAGGCCTGCTGTCCTACATGTGCCGCGATTGCGGCAAATGTCCGCGCCGTGCCTGCTTATGTCGCACCAGGGAAGAGCGATTTGACGGCGGATATCAGGGTTTCTCTTCCGGCACGCACGCCGGGAGAGATTCGTCAGCGCCGCTTTTTCTTCTCGAGCGCGCTCTTCTGGTCGACGTACGCGCGGCCTATCCACTGCGCCGCGTTGAAATTCGTACCGCCGTACTGCGCTTCAAATTCCTTCGTCGGGCGTGCGGCCACCACTTCTTCCTGGCTCCTTCCTGACTTCACGAGCCGGGCGATGCGATCGCGAATCACGACGAGCATGTCATGGTAGGCCTGCAGCTCGGCCTTGTTTCCCAGCGGCCCGTGTCCGCGGATCACCTTGGTCTGGTCGTCGATGATCGCGAGCACAACTTCGTGGGCCTTGATCAAGCCATCCAGCGTGCCGCCATTGCTGCCGTCGATGAACGGAAAGCCACCTGTGAACATGTCGCCCATGTGCACGATGTTGGCCTTGCGGAAGCGGATGAAGATGTCCGTCTCGGTGTGCGCGTTTGGCAGGTGCTTGAATTCCAGATCGTCGTCGTTGAAATGCAGCGTGGCGGCGTCGGCGAACGTCACCACGGGCAGCGCCTCGCGGGCGCGCGGCGGTATGGGCTGGTTGTTGGCGGTATTGAAAGACGTGCTGCCCAGGCGCTTGCGCACGTTCTCCTGCGCGATGATCACGGCGCCGGCCTTGCCGAACTGGTCATTGCCGCCGGTGTGATCGCCGTGCAGGTGGGTATTGATCACGAACTTCACGGGCGTCGGGCTCAGCATGGCAACGGCGGCGCGGATCTTGGGCGCCATGTCGTCGAACTGATCGTCGATGATGGCCGCCCCGTCCACACCTACCGTGAGCGCGATGTTGCCGCCGCGACCCGTGAGCAGATAGATGCCCGGGGCGAGTGGGGTGGTTTCGATCTTCACGTCCGGCGGCGGTATCGGCGCCTTTTCCACCTCCGGCTTCGACAGCGGTTGCGGCGCCTGGGCGGTGGCCAGTGAGGCCGCGCCGAGCATCAGGAGGGCGGTGAGGACTGTCGTGCTGGTTTTCATGTGGACTCCTGCAGACCAGATGCGCCGGCGCCCCTGTTCCGTTAGCCGGTGACGGGCGGTCGTGAGTCGGGCGGGCTTTTCGCCCGGATGAACAGCGCCGCCAACGCCGGCAGCAGCAGGATGGCGCCCAACATGTTCACGAAGAACATGAAGGTGAGCATGATGCCGATATCGGCCTGGAACTGCAGCGGCGAGAACACCCAGGTGACCACACCGATGGCCAGCGTGATGCCCGTGAAGATGATGCTGGCGCCCGTGACGCGCATGGTCTTGAGATAGGCGTCGTGAACGCTGTCGCCGGCGCGCAGGAATTCCTGCATGCGGCTCCATAGATAGATGCCGTAGTCGACGCCGATGCCCGCGCCCAGCGCCACCATGGGCAGCGTGTTCACCTTGAGCCCGATGTCCACCATGGCCATGACGGCATAGACCAGTATCGATACCAGCGCCAGCGGCAGGAACACCAGCACGGTGCCCAGCAGCGACCGGAACGTCAGGAGGCACATGAGGATGACGGCCGCGAACACCCAGCCGAGGATGGGATATTCCTTGGCCTTCACTTCCTCATTGGTGGCCGCCATCACGCCCACGTTGCCGGTGGCCAGGTTGAACTGCGCGCCCGGCGGTGTATTCAGCGTGCGCCAGGCCTTCACCTCGTCGACCACCCGCGCGATGGTCGCGGCCTTGTGGTCGCGCAGGAACAGCATCACCGGGATCACGTTGCAGTCGGCATTGAGCAGGCCGGTGCTGGTCTCGATGTAGCGCGTGGACTGCGTGAGCTGGTTGGGCTCACGCGGGATATTGCGCCATTTCAAACTACCTTCGTTCCAGCCCGCGATCGCGATCTTGGCAACGATGGGCAGCGCCATGACTTCCTGGACGCCATCGACGTTGCGCATCTTCCAGGCGAACGTGTCGATGGAAGTCATGAGCTCATGACTGGTGCAGGTGGGCTCGGCGGTCTCGACGATGACGGTAAGGATGTCCACGCCGATGGAGAACTTCGACGTGATGACGTTGCTGTCCTGGTTGTAGCGGGAGTCGGGCCGCAGCTCGGGCACGCCGGCCTGGGTGTCGCCGATGGGCGTGCCACGGCCCTTCCACACGCCGAAGACGCCGAGCAGCAATGCGATGCCGACGATGACCAGCGCGTTGCGCCGCTCGGTGATGCGCGCCAGCCGCTGCCAGTGCGCGGACAGCTTGAGCTGGCGCGCTTCGACGCGGGCCTTGTACTGCGGGTCCCATTTCACCCAGGACACCAGCACCGGCAACAGGATGAGGTCGGTGAGGATGACGATGGCCACGCCGATGCTGGCCGTGATCGCCATCTCCTGCACCACCTGCACGGGGATCAGCAGGATGGTGATGAAGCCGACGAGATCCGCGAGCAACGCGATGATGGCCGGCATGAGCAGCTGCCGGAACGTCTGCCGCGCGGCATCCTCGCTGCCGAGGCCGGCCACCGCCGCTTCCTTGACCGATGGCGAAAATGAGGAAGGGCACCAGCAGGCCCAATGGATCGATGCCGTAACCCAGCAGCACCAGCATGCCCAGCTGCCAGATCACTGCGACGATCGAGCAGACGATGGGCACCACCGCCACCTTCAACGACTGCACGTAGTACCAGACCGCGAGCAGCGTGAGCAGGATGGTGACGATGGCGAAAATGATGACCGACATGGCGCCATCGGCGATGTCGCCCACCACCTTGGCGAAGCCGATCATGTGGACGTCGACGGTCGATCCCTGCGCCTGGACCACGACGGCGTCGTTGCCCTGGATCTTGTCGCGCACCTTCTCTTCCAGCGCGCGCGCCACCTTGATGGGGTCGATGGGCCGGCCCTGGGCATCCTTCTCGAGCACGATGGCGCTGATGAGCGCGCCGGAGAAATCGTTGGCGACCAGGCGGCCGCGGATGCCGGCCTTGAGGATGTTCTCGCGCACCTTGTCCAGCGCTTCGCGCGTGGGCACGAACTCCGCATCGACGACGTTGCCGGCCTCGATGCCGTCCTCGACCACTTCCATGTAGCGCACGTTGGGTGTGAACAGCGACTGCACGCGGCCACGGTCGATGCCGTCCATGACCAGCACTTCGTCAGTGGCCTTCTTCAGCGCGTCGAAGAAGCTGGGCGTGAACATGTCGCCTTCGCGCGCCACGAGCGCGATCAGCACGCGGTTGGCGCCGCCGAACTCCGCCTGGTGTTTCACGAAGGTCTGCATGTACTCGTGCTTGAGCGGCAGCTGCTTGGTGAAGGAAGCGTCGATGCGCAGACCGCGCACGGCCACGGTGGCCAGCGCCACCGTGAGCAGCGCGAACACCACGACGATGAGCGCGCGATTGCCGAAGATGAATTTTTCGAGCGCCGCGGACAACGCGTTGTCGGACGTTTTCGAGGAACCGGCCACGGCTAACTACCTTCCCCGTCGAGCCGGATGGTGCGTACGCCACCCTCGCCCGCCACCACCACGGCGCCCGCCGGGCCCGGCAGCAGCGCCGAAACGCCCTTGCGGTCGTCCTGCTGGGTGAGGCGGAAGGTCTCGCCCGCATCGCCAGAAATCAGCAGCACGCCTGTCAGGCCGCCGATCACCACGCGCAGGTCGTTGATGGCGTATCCGCCAGCGCGCGCCAGTTGGCGCCGCGGTCATCGGAGCGATAAAGCTGACCGCCCTCGGCGGCAATGTACAGCCGGTTGCCCACGCCGACGATGCGATTGAGATGGTAGTCAGGCGGGACATCCTCGAAGGAGTCTTCGGAAGACCCGGCGCCGGCCGCCGGCTGGGGCTGAGGAGCCGGCGCGAATTTCGCGCCGGACCAGGTGCGGCCACTGTCATTGGTCGTGAAATAGGCGCCATAGGCGCCCACGGCGATGCCGCTGACGCGGTTCGCGAACCACAGGTCGAGCAATGGCTGTTGCGCGTCGGGCGCGAAATGCGAGCGCGTCCACGTCTCGCCGCCATCCACGGTGTTGATGATGGTTTCGTCGTGACCCACGGCCCAGCCATAGGCATCGTCGATGAAGAACACGGCGGTGAGCATGACCCGCGTGGGTACGCTCTTGGCCTGGCGCCAGGTCGCGCCCTGATCGTCCGAGAGCATCACGTGGCCGCGCTCGCCTACGGCCACCATGCGCTTGCCGGCCATGGCGAGATCGAGCAGCAGTGAGGAGCCCGCCAGCGGCGCGAGCTCGGCGGGCTGGTTGGCCGCATCCTCGGGATCGAGCTGCGCACGTACATCGGGTGCAAAACCACCCGCCGCCAGCGCCGCGACCAGCGCGAGGCCGAAACCATGCCTCATGCCCTTCCCCTGGTGAGTTTCTCGTTGGCTAAAACTAAACGGGCCGGTGGATTGATGTCCACCGGCCCGTGAGGTTGCTCTTGCTAGTTATTCGTCAGCGGACGCCGCGCCGTTGCAGGGCCGCCGGCTGGTAGTCGGCGATGCTGCGCTTCTGCGCGAAGTCGCGGCTGCGCGGTTCCTCGTTGTCCAGGCCCAGCGCGAGATAACGGCCATTGGTCAGGTCGTAAACCGTCTCGAGCACCGTCCAGATGGTCGGCACGTCGTAGTAGTTGATGACATGGCCTTCCTGCACGCGATTTGCCCACCAGCGTCCATTCGTAACGCTGCGGCGACCCGTTGTACATGTCGAACTGGTCGGAGGTACGCAGGTTGTCGGAGTTGGTGCCGGGGTTGTCGAACGCCACGTTCGGCGCGCGCCGCACGCGGCGCTGGCCGGGGTTGTAGACCCAGGCGCGGCGGTTTTCGACCGACTGGTCGAGCGTCTCCTGCACCAGCAGCACTTCGCCGGCGAGGCGCGCGGGCGCCACGGTTTCCTGGATGAAATACGCGATGGTGTTGTTGAGGTTCTCCGACTTCGCCCCCGGCAGGCTGTACGCCACCATGGTCTCGTCGTGGAATTTCACCATGGTGTACGAGCCGCTGGCGGTCACGGGCGCCTGGCCGATCTGGCGCACGATGACGTCGCCGCGATAACGCAGCACGTGGTTCCAGAACACTTCGACGCCGGTCTTCGGAATGGGGAAGGGCACGCCCTCGCCCGCGTTCACCACGCCGTTGCCATCCTTCGCGAGTTGCGCGGTGGTGGCGATACGCTTGGTGGCGTCATAGATGCGTTGTGGAGCCGCGGCGCTGCGATGCGTCGGGTACACCAGCATCTTGTAGGTGTTGCGGTAGGTCTGCAGCAGCTTTTTGTGGCCTTCAGTCAGCTTGCTCGCGTACTGGGCCATGTTGGCCGCGGTGACCGTGTACAGCGGTTTGTCGTTGGCATACGGATCGGGGTGATGCTGGCCCGCGCGGAAGTTCGGGAAGCCCGCCTGCGACGCCGAGGTCAGGCCACCATCCCAGGCGGGGATGGAGCCGTCGGCATTGGCGGCCTTCTCCGCTCCCAGCGGCGTGAGTTCGCCGCCGAGCTTGGCGGCGTCCGCGGCGGAGGCGGCAGCCATGGCCTGCGAGCCGACGAGCATGCCCGCGAAGGTCGCGACGCCGGGCAGTAGGAATTTCTTGAGCATTTTGTTCATGTGTTGCCCTCGTCGCGGATCAGAACGAGTACTTGAGCGTGGCGGCGACATAGTCGCGATCGTTCAGGTCATTGAACCGTCCGGCGCCACCGAACTTGGTCCACGACAGATCGACCGCCCATTTCGCCTGCAGGTTGGCTTCGACGCCGAGCGTCAGGCCGTACCGGCCCTCGACAAAGTTGCCGCCCGGTCCAGGCGTCGTGCCCCGCACATCATGCTGCCAGTTGAAGCGCGGCAGGACGTTCCAGGGGCCCATGAGGCCGGGATATTCGAGACGACCGGCAATGCGATATCCATATGACGTCGCATCCGCGAATCGGTTCTGCGGTTCGACGAGATCCAGCGCCAGACAGGCGGCGGCCGACACCGTCGGGCAATGACGGCCGCGCAGTTCGTAGTTTCCGCTGACGTTGGTGGCCGGGCCGTTGAAACGCAGGCCGCGGCCGTTGGGGCCGCCGGTCAGCTTGTCCGGCATGTCCTGGATGTGCGTGAGGCCGGCTTCCGTGACCAGCACCATCTGTGCCGCGCCGAGCAGGTTCGAGAAGGTCTTGGTGGCGGTGAACTGCACCTGGTAGGTGTCGTAGCGATCCCAGCCGGAGACCACGGAATCGAGGCCGAAGCCGCCGAGCTGGCCGCAGTGCGTGAGCGTGGACGCGGCCGGAACGCCTTCGGGGCAGCTCGTGGGCAGCGGCGTACCGCGCAGCGTCGCGAGGCCCTGCTCGAACGGCGTGAGCGCCGCGAACAGCAGCTCCACGTCGTCGAACTGCAGCGGCACGTCCTGGCGGTAGGCCACCTCACCTTGCAGGGCGATACCGCCCCACTGCAGCTGCGTGTTGAACGACAGGCCGATCATCTTGATGTCTTCCGGATACTCGGTGAAGTAGCCGGCCGTCAGCGCGTATTCATGCGTGGCGATGTTGCTGGCCTGCGCCGTCACGTCGCCTCCCGCCAGGTGCGTGTTCGCGCCGACGGTGGCGTAGCTGCGCGCCTGGGCCAGGCTGATGTCGCCGCCCGCGGCCAATCCGCGGCCGAAGCCGAGCTGCGCCGCGGTTTCGATGGCCACCGCGGCCGGAAGCCCCGCCGCGATGCCCTGGGCGGCGGCGCCCACCGCGTTCAGCGCGCCGAACGCATTGCCGAGGCCGGTTTGCGTGCCCGTGCGGCCGGAGATCAGCGGCAGTCGGCTGTGGTACTTGAGAAAGAACAGGCCGAACTCGGTGCCGTTGTTGAATTCAGGCGCGAAGTACTTGAGGTTCACGCCGAACTGGCCGCTGTCCGAGGGCTTTTCGGTGGGCAGGCGATTGACGGTCTGGAAATTCTCGATGTACTGGCCACCCAGCGGGCTGAAATCCACGCCCTGGTCCGAGAACGAGCCGAACCCCAGCACCACCTTGCTGCCGCCGGTGGGCGCGAAGTCGTTGTTGCTGAAGTACGAACCGGCCGGCTCCGGCACCGTGGCGTTCCAGTCGGTGATGTAGATAGCCTGGGCCGAAAAGTTGTCGGTCATCTGCACGCTGAAGTTGACCATCTCCTGCGGCAGGAAGGCTTCCTTGAGCTCCGAGCCCGGCACGCGCAGCGCCGAGACGTCGAAATGGTTGATGACGTTGATGCCGTTCTGGATGAACGTGCTCTCGCCCCAGCTCACCGCCTGGCGGCCCAGGCGCAGTTCGGCCGGCATGTCGCCGAGGTCGAACTTGGCGTACACGAAGGCGTCGAGCAGACGCGTGTAGCTCTTCACCAGGTCTTCGGACTTGTCGGAGAGCGGCGTGCGTTGCGTGTTGCCCGCCGCGTCGTCGTACAACCCAGAGGCGCGCACGAAGGCGCCGACGCCGCGGTAGTTGAGCGACACCTCGGTCAGCGCCTTCACGGCGCGCGAGTACATGTCGGTGTCGTAGTTGAGGTTGCCGTCGTCGATGTTCGGCGAGCGGCCGCAACCGCCGTCGGCGATCGCGATCAGGCGGCAGTCCCGGGACTCGATGCGCCAGGCCTGGCCGTAGGTGAGCGTGGTGTCCCAGCTGCCGGAGAATGTGCCCGAGTCGTTCTGGAAGTCCCAGGCGTAGGCGGCGGGAGTTGCGAGCGCCATCGTGGCTACGATTGAGAATGATCGGGGCAGCGATCGGATAACGTATCGCCGGATCAGATCGTTACTCATTAATTTCCCCTGAAGACCGCGGGAACACTGCGAGTCGCGAGGAGGGAGCAGGCTCACCGCTTGGCCGTATCGTCTTGATGTTCGCCGCGCTGCTGCCTCCCCTCGCGGACACATAGGCGCGGACGTGTTGCGGGCCAGTATAGCAGCGGGTTCCCGGGCGGATGCCATAGCCGGGGTCCTCCCTACTAAACCTGCGTCACCTGCAGGATGGAATGGCGGATCTGTTCGGACAGAACCAGCTGGGCGTCGGCGGCCACCCGCGCCAGCACCTCGTCGAACTCGAGCTTGCCGCCCTCACCCGCCTTCAGGACGTTTCGTTCTCGCAGCAGGTCGATGAAGTTCTCGAACAGGCTCCGGTCGAAGAATTCGGGCGAGTTGAAGCCGTACAGCATGTTCATGCGTTGCGCCGCCAGCTGGCACTGCTGTTCCAGGGTTTTCTGCGTCATCGTGCCGGATCCGGCCTTCATCAGCAGCGAGATGGCCAGGTAGTAGCGCTCGATGGTCTGGATGGTGGCCTGGGCCAGCAATGACAACTGCATCGCCTGGGGCGAATCGGGCGCCGGGCGCATCCACGCGGTCCGGCTTTCATTGGGTTGCAGCACGCCTTGTTCGGCCAGTGCAGCAAGCACGCCCTCGATCACCCTCGATAGTTCGTCCTCGCGCCAACGCAGGAAAAGCTCGGATGCCACGTAGGGATAGACACGCCACGCCAGGCGCTGGATGTCCTCGGTTCGCAGCATGGCATTTCCGATGAACGCACAGGCGACCAGCGACGGCAGCGCGAACAGATGGAGCACGTTGTTGCGGTAATAGGCGATGAGCTGCGCGCTCTCGTCGCTCATCTTCACGATGTCGCCCAGCTTGTGGGTCGCGCGGGAAATGATCTTGAGCGACTCCCCGTAGAGCACGATTTCTTCCGGCGTGGCGTCGGTGATCGTCACGCGCGGGCTGTAGGGGTTGGCTTTGAGCAGCTTGAGGTACAGGTCGAGCTGGCGCAGCAACGCCGACTCGGGCAAGGCGCCGCGCGGACTGGCCAGCAGCGCCGTAGCGAGCAGGTTGATCGGGGTCACCGCGGCCGCTGAGTTGATGCCGCGCATGATGGATTGCGCCAGATCGCTGACCAGCGCGTTCACCGCCGGCAGGCGGGTGTCGTCGTCGAAACGCTGTTCGCGCCAGCTGGGCAGCGCCGCGTCCAGCAGGTCGTTGAGCTGTATGGGCTCGCCCACATTGACGTGCACGGTCCCGAAGCGCTCGCGCAACACCCGGAAGGAGGTCAGCAGGTCCCACCAACTCTCTTTCTGCTTGGGGGCGCCGGAGAGCTCGGAGATATAGGTGTTGGCCTCGACGATGCGTTCGTAGCCGAAGTACACGGGCACGAACGCCACGGGTCGCACCGGGTCGCGCAGGAAACTGCGCACGGTCATGGACAACATGCCGGTCTTCGGATGCAGCAGGCGGCCGGTGCGCGAGCGCCCACCCTCGATGAAGTATTCCAGCGAATGCCCGCGGGCCATGATGGCGGCCAGGTACTTCATGAACACCACGGTGTACAACGCGTTACCGGCGAAGCTGCGCCGGATGAAGAACGCGCCGCCCTTGCGCAGCAGGCGCCCGACCACCGGGATGTTGAGGTTGATGCCCGCGGCGATGTGCGGGATGGCGTAACCCTGGTGGTAGATGATGTACGACAGCAGCAGGTAATCCATGTGGCTGCGGTGACAGGGCACGTACACCACTTCGCTGCCGCTGTCCGAAACCGCCTTGAGCGTGGCGGCGTGGTTGAACTTCACGCCGTCGTACACGCGGTTCCACACGCGGCCCAGCAGCTTCTCGGCGAACTGCACGAAGGCGTGTGAGTAGTTAGCCGCGATCTCGAATGCGTACTTGCGCGCCTGCAGCAGGCCGGGACGGAAACTCGTGTGCTTGTCCTTGGCCTCGGCCGCGACCACCGCGCGCACGGCGCGCGCCCGCAACACCTGGGCGACGATGGTGCGGCGGTGGGAGAGATCCGGGCCGATGCGAGTGGCACGCTGGCGGCGCAGCAGTCCTCTGAGCACGCGGGTGACACGCCGCGCCTGGTCCATGGAAGGCGCGGCGTCGAACATCGAGCGCAGGCTGATGGGCTCGCCGATCTCCACGAACACATTGCGGCCATTGACCAGCACCGAAATGAATTTGCGCGCGCGCGTGGTCAGCGCCCAGTTCTCGGCGAACAACAGGCGGAACCACGAGCCTTCTTTCTGCGGCGCCCGGCCCCAGTACACGGCCGTGGGGACCAGGAGCACGTCCCTCACCGCGTCCTTGCGCAACTCCTCGACCAGCTCCAGCAGATACGGCGGCGGGCGCCGCGTGATGCTGGCGTCCCAGAAGCGGCGCCGGCGGCCGACATCGAAGTACGAGCGGCGCAGCTCCACCGGCCGGTTGCCCGAGCGCTTTTCGGGCGGCGGCAGATTCATCCGCGCGGTGACATTGCAGAGCACGGCAAGGTCGGCCACCGAATCGCGGTCGAACACGTAACACACCGGTGTGCCAGCGGAAGTCAGCGACGGGGGCGCCTCGGCCGGCTGCACCGCCGCCCGTACCCACAATTTGAAGAATCGGCGCAGCAACCAGCCCATGCTCGGGTTCTCGTCGCCTCGTGTAATGTTAGGCGGCGCAGTGTAGCCGACTCGGCTGGAGGCCCCGCATGCTTGGAGGACGAAGGATCATTCTGACTGGCGCCTCCGAGGGCATCGGGCGCGCGCTGGCTCTGGAGCTGGCCAATCGTGGCGCGCGACTTGCATTGGCGGCGCGCGATCGCGCGCGTCTCGAATCCCTGGCGCAGGAATGCCGCGCGCGTGGCGGTGAGGCGCGCGCGCTTCCCACCGATGTCACCAACCTGCAGGATTGCGAATGGCTGGTGAACGAGACGGTCGCGGCCTTCGGCGGCATCGACGTCGTCGTCCACAACGCCGGCATCACCATGTGGAGCCGGTTCGATGAGCTCAAGGACCTGTCGATATTCGAGCAGGTGATGGAAGTGAACTACCTCGCGCCGGTGCGACTGACCGCGCTGGCGCTGCCGCACCTCAAGCTATCGAAAGGCTTGCTGATGGGCGTTGCCAGTCTTGCCGGCCTCACGGGAGTGCCGGAACGCTCGGGATATTCGGCGAGCAAGCACGCATTGATCGGCTTCCTCGATTCGCTGCGCATCGAGCTCGCCGGCAGCGGCGTCGACGTGAGCATCGTTTGTCCGGACTTCGTGATCAGCGAAATCCACAAGCGCGCCATCGGTCCGGATGGCGAGCCACTGGGTCAGTCACCCATGGTTCAATCGAAGATCATGACGGCGGAAGATTGCGCGAAGCGCATCGCGACCGCGATCGACAAGCGTGAGCGGCAGGTGCTGATGTCGGCGCGCGGCAAGCTGGGGCGCTGGCTCAAGTTGCTGGCGCCGTCGATGATCGACCGCATGGCTGCGAAAGCCATCCGCGACCGGCACTAGTTGGGGGCCCCTGGAGCCGCGTCGACGCCTGTCCGAAGGCGTATTTCCACCCGTCATTCGTCAACACGTACGTGTCGGTGAACCAGAGCCGGTACTCGAACCGGCTCTGGTCCTGCATGCGTGTGCCCTTGAGCCACAGCAGCGCGGTCACGGTCGCAGTTTCATCGCCGTACAGGCGCACGGTCTGCGTGCCGGGTTCTTCCACCTGCTTCTCGTAGACGATGTGGGCATCACGCGCGGAGGCGATCAGTTCGGCGCGCGACACCACGGTGCCATTGCCCAGCACCAGCGTGAAATCCGGATGCAGGATGCGATCCATCACCTTCCAGTCGTTGCGTTCCACGGCGGCCTGGTACTCGGTGTCGAGCGCGGCGATGACCTGGGCCGCGGTCGCCGGGGCTTGGTCGCCCGCCAGGATCAACGGCGCGGCCAGCGTGGTCGCGAGCGTGGCGATGCCTAACAACAATCGATTGTGCATGGCGGCTCCTTGTTCACAGGGTTCATCCACCAGGGGTCACGCGGCCAGGCCGGTTGGCGGCAGATCTCCCAACAGGCGGCGGATGGCCGGCAGTTGTTCCTCGGCCGCGAGGCGGCCGATGTCGAAGATGCGCGGCATGGCGCTGGTCTCCCACAACCCCGTGCGCCGGTCGATGTCGAGCTCGAAGTGGAACATGCTCGCGCCACTCATGGCGCGCACGCGCGCTTCCTGCAGGTTGTTGATCATCGTTGTGGTGACCTGCGCCACCAGCCGCGATGCGCGGTCGATGCGGCGAGGCAAACTACCGCGGAACCCCACGGTGACGATGGCGCGCGCGTCCTGCGCGGCGGACACCGGCAGCGGATCCGAGATCACGCCATCGGTGAGCCTCCGTCCGTCGATCTCCACGCTGGGGAACATGAAGGGGAGCGCCATGCTGGCGCGTACCGCATCCGCGACACGTCCGCGCGTGAGGACCACGCTGCGTCCGGTGGCGGCGTCGGTGGCTACCACGCGCAGCGCCGTCGGCAGGTCGGCCATCTGGGTGCTGCCGAACGCGCGCTCGACTCGAGCGCGGATCAGCGCCGCATCCCGCAGCGCGAAATCCGAGCCGAAGCCCCAGAGCTTGGGAGCGACGAGTTCGAAATACGCCCGCCAGCGCTTTTTCTGCGTGAGATCGGCCGACCACAGCCGCGTCGCGGCCGCCAGCCCCTCTTCACCGCTCCACCCTTTCGCGATACAGGCACCGAACAGGGCGCCCGAACTGCAGCCCACCACGAGATCCGGCTTGAAACCGGCGCGTGTGAGCACATCGGCGATGCCCAGCGCGGCGATGCTGCGTACTCCTCCGCTTCCGAGGACCAGCGCCAGTTGCGGAGTATTGGCGGCTTGATTGTTCATGTGTCCCCGCATGATCAGAACTTCATGTTGGCGCGCAGGTAGTAGCGCCGGCCGAGCACGTCGAACGTGGACGGGTCCGTGTTCATCTGCACGCCCGCGGTGTACAGCGGTGGCATTTCGTCCGTGAGGTTCTCCACGCCCAGCCGCAGTTCCAGCGCATCCTTCACGCGCCAGGAAGCGTTCGCATCCAGGTAGGTGATCGCGGGCGTGCCTACGGTGCTGAGGGGGTCGTAGCTGCGGTACTTGTTCGCCATCGCCGGCAGATGCTGCACGCGAATGCCCGCGCCGAACTCCTTCAGCTGCCAGCGGGCGTTCAACAGGAGCTTGTAGTCGGGAAACGCACCACCGATGTTGTCGCCGACGGTTCCCCGGTAGTCGATGAGCGGCAAGCCGGGCACGTACGCGATCTCCCACCTCTGCAACCAGTTGGCCAACAAGTTGAGATCCAGCGTGCCGGCGTTGCCCAGCGTCAGGCCCCAATCGAACTGCAGGTCGATGCCCGAAGTGCGCATCGACGACACATTGGCCGTGCCCTGGCTGGGCACCGAGGGTTGCCCGTTCGCGTTGGTGCCATCGAGTTTGCGAAGGCGCTCGATCGAGCGGCACGCCGGGTCGTCGGGGTCCAGCGCGGGGTTGTTGCCCGAGAAGCCGAAGCAAAGCAGCAGGATCTCACCCGCGGGCACCGAGAAGATCGCGTCGGACAGCTTGATGTCGTACCAATCCACCGAAGCGCGGAAGTTCTCGAAGTCCAAGACCGCGCCCAGCGTGAAGGTATTCGCCTTTTCCTCCGTGAGGCCCGGGTTGCCTCCACCCAGCGTCGGGATCTGTCCGTTGTTGTTGAAGGAGTCGACGCTCGCGGCGTTGATCCCCTGCGCGATGCACAGTGCGCGCGCCGCGCCGTTGCCGCCATGGGCGATGTCGGCATTCGCGCCGGTGGTGCGCGCCGCCGAGTCGATGGAGCAGGGGTCCTCGAGCAGCGTCGGGAAATTCTCGTTCATCGGGCTGAAGAGTTCCGAGATCGACGGTGCGCGCACGGCTCGCTGGTACGAGGCCCGCCAGCGCAGGTTGTCCGCCATGCGCCAGTTGCCCTCGAGCTTGTACGCGCTGTTGCTGCCCGCCAGTGAATGGTCGGAGAAGCGCGCGCCCAGCGTGACGCCCACATCCCGCGCCAGCTTCTTTCCCTCGATCATCGGTAGATAGAGCTCGCCGAACAGATCGGTGACGTGGAAGCCGCCCTTCAGCGGCAACTGCTGATTGAAACCCAGCGCCTCGTCCCGCGCGATGATGATGTCGGGACGGAAGTCGAAAGTCTCCTCGCGCCAGCTGGCCCCGACGGAGAACTGCGCGTCGCGCGTGCCCAGCGCGAACGCCTTGCCACCGAAGGTCGCCTCGGCCATGGCGGTGTCGAGCTGCGTACGGTTGGTGAAATAGGCGCGCACGTAGTCCGCGCAGGCGGATGACATGCCCTGCGGACCGACGAACGGGTTGTACCCGCCGGCGCACTCGGAAGCGCCGCCATCCGGCGAATCCAGCAATTCCTGCAACCGCGGCTTGAGTACGTCATTGTCTAGCACGTTGGTGTTCGCCATGCTCGAACTCGAAACGTAGAAGTCCCAGTCGTGGCTGTCTCCCACCTTGCCGCGCAGGCCGGCAAGAAGTTGATAGACGTCGTACTGGTCATGCGACTCGCGCGGGCCCACGCCCTGCATCCGCTGCAGAAAATCGAAATCGGCATCCGCATCCGGACGCGACGCCAGCAGTTCGGCCAGATCGTCCGGTATGTGCGGGTTGGTGACGGGAATGGTCAGGCCGGTGGCCGGCACCGGCGCCAGCGTCGCCTGCGTGTCGTAGGTGGTGAAGAAGGTCTGAACGTAGGCCTCGGTGCGTTCGTTCACGGCGAAGTCGCCGAAACCCGCCAGGCTCCAGCGCTTGACGGGCAACACCATCGCATTCGCGGGCGCGAAGTTGTACGTGAACCCCTTGTCGCTGAAGCCCGGGGCGTCGGTGTCGCCGCGGTAATTGACCACGCTGCCGGCCGCGCTGGTGCCGATGCTGAACAGCGAGCCGTCGGGGTTGAAGCCTATGTTCTGCGCGAATGGCACGCTGCCGGCGGCCTGGCCATAACGCCCGAACACGCTGTCGATGGCCGCCTGCGAGAAGGAATTGTCCTGGTCGCGGTCGAAGCGGCCCTCCAGGATCACCGGCGAGCCCTGGGGAAACAGGCCCTGGCGTCGCACGTTCAAGGTGACTTCCGAGAATTCACGCGCATCCTGGTAGAGGGCCTCGCGCTCGGAATACTGGAAGCTGAACACCGCGTTGCCGCGCTCGTCGCCGAAATTCGCGCCCATGGTCAACGCGCTGGACCACTCCGTGCCATCGCTGCGGCCCGTCTGGCCGTAACCCGACTCGATGGCCACGCCTTCGAAGTCACGCTTGAGCTTGAAGTTCACCACGCCGGCGATCGCGTCCGAGCCGTACACCGCCGACGCTCCACCTGAAACGACCTCGATGGTCTCGATCAGTGCGCTGGGGATGATGTTCACGTCCACCGTGCCAGTGGAATTCGACGGCGGCAGGCGGCGCCCATCGAGCAGCACCAGGTTGCGCAAGGTGCCCAGGCCGCGCAGATCGATGTTGGCCTGGCCGCCGTTGGCCGGATTGTTCGATGTGGTGGTCACGGACGGCACGAACTGCGGCAACGTGTTCAGCAGGTGCTCGGTGGCCGTGGATCCGGTTTCGGTGAGCGCGGCGGCATTCACCGTGACCACGGGGCTGTCGGAAACGTAGTCCGGGCGGCGGATGCGCGAGCCGGTGACCGTCACTGTCTCGAGCACTTCCGCACTGGCAGGTGCGTCCTGTGCCGCCGCGGGGTTGTCGGCCAGGGCCGCAATGGCGCCCAGGATCAGCAGATTGGCCGGTGATTTGTTCTTCATGCGGTTCTCCCATGCAGAATCTGTGGAACGGTTCGGTGCGCGAGCGAGTTCCTGGCGTAAGCCAGCAGCTCGGCGCTCCAGTCCGCGAAGAGGTCGAATACGCGGAACGAAAGATCGAGACAGCGCACCCGCTCGAGTTCGGTGAGCGGAATGGATTCGAGGATGCGGTGGTCCATGCCATGCATGGCGTGACCGGTTTCGCGCGCGAAATGGAACTGGCCGAGATAGCGCAACTCCGGGCCGCCTTCGGCTTGCAGACGCTGGGCGATCTTCGAGGTAAGGCCGAACAACACGTTGCCGGTCTCTTCGATGGCCTCGACGATCACCAGCTTCTCGGTGGGTGTCGTCCCGTGAATGAGCTGCGCCAGGCGCGAAGCCAGCATGCGGTTCTGCTGCGCGTCGTCCTTCATGTACGAGCGCAACACCTGGGTCACGGGCAAGGCGCGGTCGAAGCCCAGCTTCGTGAAGTCTTCGAGATACCAGGGCCAGTGGTGATCGTCTTCGCGCGTGTGTTCGTTGACCAGTTTCTGATGCGGGTCCTGGCAGGACTCGTCACGCAGCACGAAGCGATTGAGATCCGAGAACGCCAGGATGAACGGCGCCATGCAGGGGAAGAAGGAAAGCCGGTCGCGCGGCGCGATCGACTCGCATCTCAGGAACTCGAACAGCGGCAGTTTCGAATAGTGGCGCTTGGCCTGCGCCATTTCCCGCATCACGGCCTTCATCATTTCTCCAGGACAAAGTGGGTCTCCTGGAGTACTGACGCGAGGTGCCGCCCGGTCAGGACACGATCAGTTGTGATTTTTTGTCGACAAACTACTGCCGGGCAACCTGTCGGCCGCGCGGGAAATCGCGTCGCGTGCCCGCAACGTGTCCGGATGCTGTTCGCCGAGCGCCCCCGAGAATTGCACCGCGGCGGTGGCAAACGCATCGCGCGCCTCGCGCGCCCGGCCACGCGCCTCATGCAGCAGCCCGTTCACGTACCAGGCGCGGCCCGTGAAACGCGAGAACGATTCAGCCTCCCGCGGCGGCGCCAGCTCGCGCGCGCGGCGAGCATCGTCCTCGGCGGCATCGAGATCGCCGAAGCGCAGATTCAGTTCCGCGCGTTCAGCCAATGCCAGAGAGATGTGCGCCTGGCAGCAGCGCTGTGCCTGGTAGTTGGCGATGGAGTCCGTGAACAGCTTCATCGCTTCCGCATCGCGCCGCTGCGCGGCCAGCAACGCCGCCCACGTCATGAGCCGGCGCGTGACCAGCACGTGGTGTGGCGGCAGATTCACTGCCCGCAGCGCCCGTTCCGCGTCGCCGAGCAGGTCATCGGCGTCCTCGTACCGACCCTGGCCGATCGCGACATCGGCCTCGCCGATGAGCAAGCCCGCGTGTCCGGAAAGGTTGCCCTGGCCGGCGGAGAATTCACGTGCAGCGCGAAAATCCGCCAGCGCGTCCTCGTAACGCCCCAGCTGCGCGAGGATGCGCGCGCGCCGATAGAGCACGCGGTCGGTGAGCCTGGCGTTGGGCGCGATCTCCCGTGTGATCTCCCATCCGAGATCGAGTTCTTCGAGCGCGCGTCGCGGGTTGCCGGCATTCATCCAGGCGGACGCCCAATCGTCGTGGACATTGGCGGCCGCGCGGCTGCGCCCGCGGCCCGCGTTGTCGAGCAGACTCAGTGCATCGTGGTAATACTCGTGCGCCTGCGGAAACTGATCGAGCAGGCCATGGGCACCGCCGATGCTTTGAATGATGGCCGTGCGGTTGTACACCGAAGCCACGCCGGCCGACTCCAGCCTGGCGAGCGCCTGGCGCGCGAAATCCAGCGAGGTCTCGCCATCACCGGCGTTGCCGGCCAGTTGCGCGCGCACCAGCAAGCATTGCGAGAGCACCGCGTCGTCGAGATCGGGGCGCGCGAATTCACGGTCGAGCACGGCCAGGGCTTCCGCGCCGCGGCCCATCGCCGTCCAGAGGTCCGCGCGCTGGCAGCGCAGGCTCGAACCCAGCGTGGCGGGCTGCGCAGGCAAGGAATCCAGCGTGCGAGTCAGCAACTGTTCGGCCTTCTCGTAGGCGCCGTTGGCGCTGTACCAGTTCGCCAGGAATTCGGTGGCAAAGATGCGCGAGCGCAGATCGTTCGCGCCCGTGTCATGAGCGATGCGTTCGCTGCGCTCCACCAGCTGTTCGAACGTCAGCGCCTCGCCGGGCTGCATGCCTTCGATGAGAATCGTCGAGGTGAACAGCGACATGGCCTCGGAATTGGCGAGACGCTCCACCGCCACCGCGCGCTGACGGTCCGCGTCCTGCCATTGCCAGGCCGCGACTCCGAGTGCAATGCCGAGGACCAGCACGGCCACCGCACCCAGCGACACCGGCAGTGCGTTGCGCGCGATGAACTTTCGCGCGACATAGCCGAATGACCGGTGGCGCGCGCTGATGGGTTCGGCGGCAAGATGGCGCTCGATGTCGTTGGCTAAGGCCTCCACCGAGGCGTAGCGATCCGCGGGCTTTTTCTCCAGCGACTTGGCCACGATGGCGTCGATGTCACCGCGCAACGCGCCGGCCTCGGCCGGGCGGGCCGCGCGACTGACCAGCGGCGGCTCGACGTGCATCACTTCGTGTTCGTACGCGCCCAGGGAACGGCCGTCGGGTGAATACGGGCTCATGCCCGACAGCAACTCGTAGAGGATCACGCCCAGCGAGTAGACGTCGGTGGCCACGGTCACGGGCTGCCCGGTGAACTGCTCGGGCGCGGCGTAGGCCGGCGTGAGCGCGGCGCCGCCTATCAATGTATGCGTGGCGCGTGGCGCCGAATCGGGCAGCAGCAGCCGCGCGATGCCGAAATCCAGCAGGCAGACGTGGCCGTTCTCGCCGACGAGGATGTTGTTGGGCTTGAGGTCACGATGCACGATGAGCCGCGCATGCGCGAAAGCGACGGCCTGCAGGATGTTGACGAACAGCCGCAGCTTGCGACGGACGTTCATTCTTTCGAGTCGGCAATACTCGTCGGGCGGCACGCCCTGCACATATTCCAGCGCCAGATAAGGGCGGCCGCGCTCGTCGACGCCGGCGTCGTACAGCCGCGCGATGTTGGGGTGTTCGAGGCTCGCAAGGATGTCGCGTTCGCGCGCGATGCGCTCGGCGATGCCGCGGTCGACGAGCCCCAGGTGCGGCAGCTTGAGCGCAATCTTCCGCTGAATGGAGCCGTCGTCCCGCTCGGCCAGCCAGACCGAGGAAGTACCCCCGGCGCCCAGCTCGCGAATCAACCGGTAGGGACCGACGATGCTGCCGGATTCCAGCGAGAGGCCGGTGGGCGGCGCGCTGAAGGGTGGCAGGCGCGCGAGGAAGTCGTCGGTTTCGACGGCCTTGCCGTGCGAAAGAAGGTCGGCCAGCGATTCGCGCAGGTCCGCGTGTTCGGCGGGAAGCGCCGCCAGCCAGGCGGCGCGTTGCGCGGCGGGCAGATCCAGCGCCGCGTCGAGCAGCGGGCTCAGCCTCTTCCAATCGGTGGCGGAGATCGGCATATCAACCAGGGACGCAATGGCGGGCCGTCACCGGACATCAACTCAACAGCGACGCCAGCAGCAGCCTGGCCTTCTCCCAGTCGCGCCGCACGGTGCGATCGGTGACCCCGAGGACTTCCGCGATCTCCTGCTCGGACATGCCGGCGAAGTAGCGCATCTCCACCACCTGCACCAGGCGCGGGTCCTCACCCTTCAGCGCCTCGATGGCGTCGTTGACCTGGATGACTTCATCTTCACCGGCGCGCAGGTTGTCGGCGAGCTGCGCGTCCAGCGGCACGTGCACGGCGTCACCACCGCGGCGTTCGGCGAGCCGCTGATGCGGTCACGACGCGTCCTGCGGGAGGTCGAGGGAAATCAGGAAGTACTCGAACAGGTACTTGAGGAACCGCACCTCGTCCTGCAACCGGTGATCACTGTTGAGGATGTGCAGCGCGCAGCCGTATCGGCGCGCGAACTCGATGCTCTGCTCCACGGGCACCACGTCGTCTTTCCAGCCATGGACAATGGTGGCCGGACAGTCGAGCACCTTGTCTCGCAGCGGCGGCAGGCCGGGCATGGTCAGCGCCGGCGCCATCAGAAAGACCCCGCGCGCATGCAGCAGCGACGCGGCGGCCACGGACACGTACCCGCCCAGGCTGGATCCGCACAGCACCAGGTCGCCCTTCAGTTCCTTGCAGAACTCCACCAGCTTGTTGACCCGCTCGCGCGGATCGTCGATGCCGCGGTAGTCGACCGATTCCACTTCGTAACCTTCGCTGCGCGCATTGCCCGCGAGCGCGGTGATCTTGACGCCCCAGGGGCCGGCGTCTTTTCCATGAGAAAACACAACGTAACGATCAGGCATCGTTCCTCACAACTTCCACAGCAGAGCGTCGAGAGTGCGCGGTGACGCCGCCGATGGCTTCTGCACCACGCGATTGCCGCGCGCCTTCAGGCCCTCGCGTTCCAGGCGCCGTATCTGTTCACGAGCCGGACGGGAGCCGACCGGAAACGCGATGCGTCCGCCGGCACCCGTGACGCGGTGCCAGGGCAATGACTTCATGTCGCCCGAATCACGCAGCACCGTGCCCACCAGTCGCGCACGCCCCGGCAGGCCGGCGCGCCGTGCCACCTCGCCATAACTTGCGAAGGTGCCGCGCTTGATGCCGCGTACCGCCTTGAGTATGGCCGAGACACGTTGTTGAGCAAGGTCGGACATGACGAACAGAAGGTTCCCAGGAAAGCTTGGCAAGAAGTCATGGAACAGACGCCGCGCAGCGATTAGAGTTTCCCCCTCTTCGGCGCCGGATCACATCACGCGATGGCCAATCCCGCAATGACATCCACTCGTCCGCAAATGGACTGGCTGACACTGACCGACACCACCACCGCCGGCCCCACGCTGCGCGCCTGGATCCGCGTACACAAATCGACATTCGGCCGCTGGCTGTTCGCGCGTACCGTCTCGAAGCGCGCTCCCTACTTCGGCACCATCAAGCCGAAATTTCTCGACCTCCAGCCCAAGCTCTGCCGCGTGTGGATGAAAAAGCGCCGCGCCGTCGAGAATCACATCCACACCGTGCATGCGCTGGCCATGGGCAATCTTTGCGAGCTGGCGGCGGGCATGTGCACCGAAGTCACCATCCCCACCGGCATGCGCTGGATTCCGCGCGGCATGACCATCGAGTACCTGGCCAAGGCGGAGACCGATGTCACCGCCACGGCGCGTCTCGAGAAAAGCGAGTGGGCGCAGGCGGAAAACGTCGCCGTGCCGGTAAGCGTGCATGACGCGAATGGCAAGGAAGTCGTGCGCGCCGTCATCAGCATGTACGTATCGCCGAAGAAAGAGAGCTGAAGCCCCGGTGCCGTTCACCCTGGTTGGCGCCGGCGGAAAGCCGTATGAGAGCAGGACCGCCGGAAAGTTTGGCGGCCACCGCGCCACTCACATCTTTGGTCGGATGGATTGCCGCAGCGCATTGAGTGCTATCGCGCGTGGTGGTTACGTGAAGCATCGCGTTTTCTTTCGCGATGCCGCGACCGCGCGCGCGGCGGGGTATCGTCCTTGCGCGGTCTGCATGCCCAGCGAGTACGCGCAGTGGAAGACCGGGGTGAAACGGCGCGTCAGGCCGCGTCGTGCAGGATGATGCCGAGCGTGTGCCGCTGTCCTGAACCGATGCGGCTCACGCCATGGCGCATCTTCACGCGATAGAACCCGCGGGACCCGCGCACAGGTCTGTCGTTGACCGCGAAGATCACCGCGTCACCTTGCCTCAGCGGCACCACTTCCACGCGTGATTGCTGGCGCGGGCGCTGCTCGGTCACCACGAATTCGCCGCCGGTGAAATCCTTGGCGGGTTGTGAGAGCAGCACCGCCATTTGCAGCGGGAAGACCTGCTCGCCGTAGAGATCCTGGTGCAGGCAGTTGTAATCGCCGGCGCCATATCGCAGCAGCAGTGGCGTGGGACGCCTCTGCCCGTCCGCGTGGCAGCGCGCAAGGAACTGGGCGTGCGTGTCAGGGAAGCGGCCGTCGAGCCCCATGAGTTCCTGCCAGCGGTTGGCCACGGGCACGAGACACGAGTACAGCCGGTCGCGAAGCCGGGCGACGATCCGGGGCAGTGGATAGGCGAAGTACTGGTACTCGCCACGGCCGAAGCCATGGCGGCTCATCACCACCCGGCTGCGGAAAAGTGCGGCGTCGTCATACAGACCCGCGAGCTGCGCGCATTCTTCCGGTGGGAACAACTTCTCGACCCGCGCACAGCCTCGTTCGTCGAGTTCCACGGAGAGATCGTCAATGCGCCATGCGTCGTCCATCGCGGCAGGCTAGCGCCTGGAATCGCGCGGATCATTCCGAAGCTTGCTGAACGCGCCGGCTACGCGGCGCAGGGACGCTCAGACGCGTCAAATCGACTCCGCCGGCAACTGGCGCGGCGGCATTTTCACCGTGGCCTCCACTTCCTCGGGCTTCGGCATGCGCACGGTGTCTTCATCGGCTACGGGATTGTGCGGCACCAGCCCGCGCAGGATGGACGACTCGATCTCGAGATCCACGCTGGGCGAATAGTTGGCGAAACGATTGACCGTGATGGGCCGCGCACGCGAGCCGCTGGGCTGATGGGTGACGATGAAGGCGTGGTACTCGCCAGGCCGGGAAGCCGCGAACCCGAAGGCGAGGTTCACCTTGCCGGCGCGCATGGTGTCTTCGTTGTTGATTCGGTCGTCGCAGACCACGAAATAACTATGCTCGCCGGTGCGGCCCGCGAATGCGCCTTCGGCATACAGCGAATCGAGGAAAGCCTCGACCTGCGCCTTGGCCATGAGCCAGGTGGACGGTGAGTTGCGCTCCAGCAGCATCCAGCGCGTGCCGCGCTCGATGCAGGTCATGATGAACAGCGCCAGCCGGCGCGCGGAGAGATAGCGCCAGTCGCTGACCGCGGCCGAGCCGCTCGCCAGCGTGCGCGGGCTGGCCGCGAACTTGGGCGCGATGCGCACCGACTGCAGCAGGTTGATGCCGGCATTCACCAGGCGCGCGCGATCGGCATTCTGGACGGTCCATGCGGGCCGCAGACCGGGACGCAGGATGGCGTCGTCGCCTTCGGCGGCGGCCCATACCGGCCAGGTCTCGTCGCAGCGCGCGATCATGCCGGCCGCGACCCCACAGGGCGCGAACAACTCGAATCGTCCGCGCAACCGGTCAAAGGCGACCACGCGCGGAAAGAACATGGCGGCGTCTTCGCTGCGGAAAGGCCAGTGACGCATGCCGTCGAGCGCGGCGGCGCTCGACGCCCAGGTGGACGGCGGATCCACTATCAGCAGCGCGCGTCGCTCCCGGCAGAAGCGGCCGGCCACGAGCAGCGTCGACAGGCCCACGTCGGCATCGCGCGTCAGCGGCGGTATGCACAGCAGGTTGATGTCGGGCGCCGCCTGCAAGGCGAAGATGCCGGTACCCGCCTGCGCCGAGCCGATGATGTCGTAGTCGGTGATCGGGCCGCCGTCGTCGCCATCCGGGTTCGAGGGTGTGTAGCCGATGACCGCGGCGTTGGCCGCGGGCGTGCGCGTGGGCCGCTCGGTGGGTACGCTGCCCTGCACGCGCACCAGGCGGGATTCCAGCAGCAGGTCGGCCACGAAGCGGTCCATGCCCGGCTTCACCGACAGGCGGCGGAAGATTTCCTGGTCTTCGATGGCTTCGGAGCCCGCGGTGCGCACCCGCTGAACCACCAGGTTGAACAGGTGCGTGTCCTTGGAATCGATGCCGTCGTAGTCGACCGAGGCACGCAGGAACTCGCGCGACCCCGCGCCTACGCCGCGCAGCTGCAGCCGGCCGCCGCTGGTGGGCAGGGTGAGCGTGGGCGGGCGGGCGCCATTGACCACGCGCACGATGACGGCGGCGCGTCCGCCATTCTCGAAGAATTGCTCGACCGCGTAACTCAGCGTCGAGGGTTGCCAGAGACCGCCGAACACGCGTGTGTAGTCGGCGAAGCTGCGAACCATCACGGCCTGGTTGACGGGGCCCTTGAGCGCGCGGCCGACGAAGGCCGCGATGTTGGTTGCGGCTCGCGCGATGACACGTAGAGAGCCGGGTGCTTCGGCAGAAACGATACGCGAGTCGAAAGGCTCGGCCAACAATCTCCCCTGCTCGGCTTTTTCATTCCAGGCCAGCGCGATGCTGCGGGAATGTAGCAGCGTCTCAGTGGCGCCGCCACAGCGGCACGGAACGCTTCTTGAAAATTGCGACCAGCAACAAACCCGCGATGAAGCCGCCGATGTGCGCACCGAACGCGATGCCGCCCTGGGTCTCGCCCGCGGCGCGCGTCCAGGTGTTGATGGCGCTCATCACCAGCTGCATCAAGAACCAGGCCGCCAGCACCCAGATGGCCGGGAATCGTCCGAGCTGAAGTAACAGGAAACCCAGCGGCAACCCGAGCAGCACACGCGCGCGCGGAAACAGCAGCATGTAAGCGCCGAGGACGCCGGAGATCGCGCCGCTGGCGCCCACCATGGGAATGATCGAGCCGGGATTTGGCAGTACCTGGGCGAACACCGCGGCCACACCGCAGAGCACGTAGAACGCGAAGAAGCGGCCATGACCCATGGCGTCCTCGATGTTGTTACCGAAGATCCACAGGTAAAGCATGTTGCCGGCCAGGTGCCAGAAACCGCCGTGCATGAACATCGAGGTGAACACCGTCGCCCAGTCCGGGATCAACGCGATCTCCGCCGGCAGCATCTCGCGCCCGGTGAGCACTGCCGGCACAACCCCGAAGGCGTAGGCCACCTGCGTCGTGCCCGCATCGGTCAGCAGCAGGTGCTGGACCACGTACGCCAGCAGGCAGGCAATCATGATGCCGACGGTGACGTACGGTTTGCTGTTGGTCGGGTTGTCGTCGTGTAAAGGGATGACCATCGACTATGGCTTCGGCGTCATGGCTTCGACCCCTTGAAGACGATGGGGTCGAGCGTGGCGGTGGCGATCGGGTGGTAGTTAGCCCGCGCCCGCGCATAGATGGCGCGCGCGCGTTCCGCGCCCGCCGGGGTCTTCATCAGGTCCTCGTACAGGGGCTTGATGAGCTTGCGGCGGCCGATGCCGGTGAGGTATCTGTCGAGCCGCGGCCAGGCGGGCGAATAATCGTTGGCGATGGCTACGCGCAGCCAACTGAAGGCGATCTCGCTGTTGCCGACATCGGTGAGCGAGAAGGCCTCGTCGATCTCGGCGAGCTTGTTCGCCGGCACTTTTTTCGGCAGGCCGTCGATGAAATGCACCCACTCGTGCGTGGTCCAGTCTTTGCCCGGAAGGTCCGCCGCGGAACGCTTGCCGGCCAACCAGTCCGTGCGCTGCGCGTCCACCTTGTCGAAGGCGTCCGACGTCGGCAGCACCGCGTACTTCGGCAGGCCGGGTGCGAGCATCCACTCGTCGAGTTCGGCCGGGGTCACGGCGCCGGGCTTTTTCGGCAGCAGATTGGCTTCCAGGTAAGCGCGGAACTGTTCGGTGGCGATGCTCTGGAACTGGAAGTGGTCGAAGTAGTTCTGCAGGAAACTGTCGACCGCGTCGACACCGAACCGCGAGCCCAGCCAGGAGACGAACAACGCGCCCTTGATGTAGGGAATCTGCGTGAAGGCGTCGTCCGGATCGCGGCCGCGAAGATCGATGGCGAGGATCTGGTCCGAGGGCGGATGGGTTTCGAGTTCGCGCCGCACGATCTGCAGGTCCAGCGCTTCTTCCATCGCTTCGCGCCGCTCGCCGTACACGGACAGCATGATGCGGTTCTGCAGGTAGACGGTGAAACCCTCGTTGAGCCACAGGTCGCGCCAGGTGGCATTGGTCACGAGGTTGCCCGACCAGGAATGCGCCAGCTCGTGCGCGATGAGCGAGGTGAGGCTCTTGTCGCCGGCGATTACCGTGGGCGTGATGAACGAGAGCCGCGGATTCTCCATGCCGCCGAAGGGAAACGATGGCGGCAGGATCAGCAGGTCATAGCGGCCCCAGCGATACGCGCCGAACAGTTTCTCGCTGGCCTGCATCATCTGCTCGGTGTCCGAGAACTCCCTGGCCGCCGCCTCGACGAGTGAGCTTTCGGCGTACACGCCCGTGCGCGGGCCCGTGGCGCGGAATTCCAGCTTGCCGATGCCCAGCGCGATCAGGTACGAGGGAATCGCCTGCGGCATGTGGAACGTGAAGACGCCGTTGGGCGCGAGCTCCAGCGGGTTGGTCACGCTCTCCGCGCCCATCACCGCGCGCATGCCGTCCGGCACACGGATGGTGGCATCGAAGGTCATGCGCACCTGCGGTGAATCCTGCAGCGGTATCCAGCTACGCGCGTGGATGGCCTGCGATTGCGTGAACAGGAAAGGATGCGTCTTGTCGGCGGTGAGCGCGGCCGGCACCCATTGCAGGCCCGAGGCTTCCGGACGCGTCTGGTAGGAAATGCGGACCACCAGCTCCGCCGCGTTCGCTTCGGCCGGCAAATCGATGCTCAGCGGCGAACCCAGCATCGGGTCGCGCACACCCACGGTGAAGCGCAGCGGCACGAGATCCGACGCACTCCTCACCCACCAGGCCTGGCGGATGACGAGATCGCGCGTATCCAGCACGAGCTTGCGCGCGCCCGGCGAAACGCGCGAAACAGTGAGATCCGCGACCCCGGAAAGGCGTTGATCCTCGAACGACGCGGTAAGGTCGAGCTCCAGGTGCTTCACCCTGAACGCCGAGGGATCGGCGTACGAGTGATAGTCCTTGCCCGGAACGATTGGATCGGCCGGCGTAGCCGCCGATGCAATGAAAGGTGCGCTGGCGAGCAACGCGACGATGAAGGTTCTCATACCACCAATGTACCAACTAATGGGGTCATTCCTCATTTGCAGCAAATGGGAACGCGACCGGTGATTGCGTTG
>JAQSWD010000063.1 GCA_029266835.1 Steroidobacteraceae bacterium | reverse complement strand
GCGCACCGAGGAATAGAACTTGAGGGCGTTGCCACCGGTGGTGGTTTCAGGGTTGCCGAACATCACGCCGATCTTCATGCGGATCTGGTTGATGAAGATGACCATGGTGTTCGAGCGCGAGATGTTGCCAGTGAGCTTGCGCAGCGCCTGGGACATGAGGCGTGCGTGGAGGCCCATCTGCGGCTCACCCATTTCACCTTCGATTTCGGCCTTGGGCGTGAGCGCGGCGACCGAGTCGACCACCACGAGGTCCACCGCGCCGGAGCGCACCAGCATGTCGACGATCTCGAGCGCCTGCTCACCGGTGTCCGGCTGGGAGACGAGCAACTCGTTGACGTTGACGCCGAGCTTTTCCGCATAGGCCGGATCCAGCGCGTGTTCCGCGTCGACGAAGGCGGCGGTGCCACCGAGCTTCTGGATTTCCGCGACCACCTGCAACGTCAGCGTGGTCTTGCCCGAGGATTCCGGACCGTAGATTTCGATGACGCGGCCGCGTGGCAGACCGCCGATGCCCAGCGCGATGTCCAGACCCAGGGAGCCCGTGGAGACCGCTTCGACATCATACGAGGCAGCGGCATCGCCGAGACGCATGACCGAACCCTTGCCGAACTGCTTTTCAATTTGGCCCAGCGCGGCTACCAGCGCCTTCTTGCGGTTGTCATCCATCGTGAATCCCCTTTGCAGCGAAGCGTTATGTGGTGAAAAAAATTTAGCACACGCTCCTGTATAAATACACAGGAATTTCTCTTCGATTCACTGAATAACTCATCGGCCTCCGGTCGCATACAGGGGCCATGAATCGATGACACTGTATATCGAGCCGTGTTCACTCTTCCTGCTCTCCATGAGCGCAAAATTTTCACAGCGAACGACGAATCCCGGCGAGATTTTCTGCGGCCACGAGAGTTTCTCCGCGTCAGGCGCGCGGATCTTTCTCGCCAGCGTGAGATGCGCGCGGAAAGTTTTCTGATCCGGCGTGAATCCGCTGGCCGTGGCCGCGTTCTGCAACGCCACTGACAACGCATTCGCTTCATTCGATTCACGCGTGGCGACGGCGACCAGCACTTTCGGCTTGACCCAGTACTCGAACGCGTCGAATTCGAGTTCCACCGACGCCGCGCGCACCTGGGATGCGGCGGCGCGCAGCGCCTGCAGCCGTTCGGGAGCCACCGCACCCACGAAACACAGCGTGGCGTGCAGATTGCCGACGGGTGCCGGCTGCGTCCCCAGCGCGGCGACCAACGGCGCCGCGCTTTCCAGAAGGCGCGCTCCCAGGTCGGGAGAAGGCTGCAGCGCGAAGAACAGCCGCAACATCAGCCCGCCGGCGGCAGGGCCTTGAGCAGATTCAGGGCGTATTGCACGGCCTGTCGCCGCACCGCATCGCGATTGCCGTCGAACTGGATGAGATGGCCCTGGCACTCGAGGCGGTCTTCCACTTTATGTGCGAGCGCAAACCAGACCGTGCCCACGGGCTTGCCCGGCGCTGCGCCGCCGGGCCCCGCGATGCCACTCACGGCGATCGCGACATTCGCGCTGGTGCGCGCGATGGCGCCCTCCGCCATGGCCCGCACTACCTCGTCGCTCACCGCGCCGTAGTTGCCGAGCAGCCTCTCGGAGACGCCGAGGTCTCGCGTCTTGGCGGCATTGGAATAACAAACGAATCCGCAGTCGAACCACTCGGAACTGCCCGCGATATCGGTGCACAGCTTGGCGATCCAGCCGCCGGTACAGGATTCGGCGGTTGCCAGCACGCGTCGGGATTCGTGCAGCCTCGCGCCGACTTCACGTGCCAGCGCTGCCAGTGCCGTGTCCGCGGGAATCAGCATGCCGGCGATTCTCCTGCGCGCCACCTGGTGGCCATCACGATCCAGCCGAGGCCGGTGAGCGGCTCGCCATCTTGTCGATCAGTGCTGAAGCGCCTTCGCCCGCTGTTCGTACTCTCGCGCACGGCTCGCATCCCCTTTTGCCTGATATAGCAGCTGCAGTTCTTCGTAGATGTAGTCTCTCGGCTGTTGCGCAACATCACTCTCCCGCTCCAGTCGCAGCTGGATTGCCAAGGCATCATCGATGTGGCCCTGGATACGAAGCACGCGTGCCATATGCCAGTAAGCATCCCGA
This sequence comes from Steroidobacteraceae bacterium, assembly GCA_029266835.1. Taxonomy (GTDB): domain Bacteria; phylum Pseudomonadota; class Gammaproteobacteria; order Steroidobacterales; family Steroidobacteraceae; genus CADEED01. The sequence continues at coordinate 13,381 of JAQSWD010000063.1, read as the reverse complement.
ACACCGCGCGGATCATCGCTCTGCTTGCGCAGGAAGAGAGCCCTGCGGAAGTAGTTCATGGCCTCATCGTGCCTGCCGAGGTCATACAACGCTTCTCCGGCATTGCTGCTGATCGAAGCCTCCCATCGCTTGGCGTCAGGCTGTTCGGATGCCGCTATGACCGCCAGTGCTTCTTCATTCCACTTCAATTGATCCGCGGGCGCGGTATCGACAAACACGAACATGTGCAGCGCATCGACGGTCAGCCCATCCAGTTTCGCTTCCCGCGAGATTTTGATCGCTGTAGAAAACGCATCCCGAGCGATGCGCCGGGATTCGGGCGTCTGGGTTGCCGGATCGTGGCGATGCGATGCATGGGTGCGTCCCAGCTCGAGCCAATATCTGGCTTTCGCTTCGGCGCCGGCCGCTGCGACGTCGGACGAGATAGCCTGCAGCACATTCCTTGCCGCAGCGAAATCGTTCCTGAGCATGAAAGTTCGCGCGATCTGCGTCTGGATGATGAGCCTGTCGTCGCCCACGGCGGATTTCAATGCGTCACGAAACCGGTGTTCACTGACGGCGGGGTTACTGAAGTCCCAAAGTGCCGACAGGTTCACTGCGGACATCGCGCCCGTCGCCGCGATCGTCGAAAGGATGGCCAAAACTATTCGAAGCATCCTGCGCGCCCCACCCAAAGTACCCGGCATTCGTCGACACGTGTCACGACCCCACTTCGACACACTGTAGCGCGCTTCGCCGACTCGCCCCAATTCATGCCCTCCCTGCTTCTTTCCAAGCACCGCTTTGCTGTTCCCATAAACTTCGGAATGCCGAAGCAGTTCGAGATCGATGGCGCAGACAGACGACTTGAGGAATAAACTGTTGGAATTGCTGAATAAATGCATGAAAAGGCGGGTGAGATGACGGCCGCTTCGGGGGAGCAGACCCATACGCCCATGATGCAGCAGTACCTGCGCATCAAGGCCGAGCACCCGCATTCGCTGGTGTTCTACCGCATGGGCGATTTCTACGAGCTCTTCTACGACGACGCGCGGCGCGCGGCGCGGCTCATCGACATCACCCTGACCTCGCGCGGGCAGTCGGCCGGTCAACCGATTCCCATGGCAGGCGTGCCACACCACAGCCTCGACAACTATCTTTCGCGCCTGGTGCGCAAGGGCGAGTCCGTGGCCATCTGCGAGCAGATCGGCGACCCGGCGAAATCCAAGGGCCCGGTGGAGCGCCAGGTGGTCCGGGTGGTCACGCCGGGCACGGTCACCGACGACGCGCTGCTCGAACAACGACGCGAAACCCTGCTGGCCGCGGTAACGCGGCGAGTCAACAAGGACGCCGTGAGCTTCGGCATCGCCTGGCTCGATCTGGCCGCGGGCCGGTTCTGCGTCATGGAAGTGGACGGCGCCGCCGCTCTCGAAGCCGAGCTCGAGCGCCTCAAGCCGGCCGAACTACTCGTTCCCGAAGATCAGTCGCGCGAACTGGCACTGGCATCCGCGTCCCTCGGCCAACAACGCGCCCGCCCTCCCTGGCACTTCGAACTGTCCAGCGCGTCGCGCCTGTTGACCGATCAACTGGGCACGCTCGACCTGCGCGGCTTCGGCGCCGATGATCTCCCGCTGGCGATCTCGGCCGCCGGTGGGCTGTTGCAATACGTCCGCGAGACGCAGAAAACCGCCCTGCCCCACATCACCACGCTGAGCGTGGAGGAACGCGGCGACGCGCTGCATCTCGACGCCGCCACACGCCGCAATCTCGAGATCGACGCTTCGCTCTCCGGCCAGGACTCGGCCACGTTGTTCGCGTTGCTGGACGCCACGGTCACGCCCATGGGCTCGCGCAACCTGCGCCGCTGGCTGAACCGCCCGCTCACCAACCAGCAGGAACTGCGCCGCCGCTACCAGGCCATCGCGCTGCTGGTGGACGCGCGCCGCTTCGAAGCGTTGCGCGAGCCACTGCGCGCCATCGGCGACGTGGAACGCATACTCTCGCGCATCGCGCTGCGCAGTGCGCGGCCACGTGATCTTACGGCGTTGCGCTCGTCGCTGGCCGTGTTGCCGGCGCTTCGCGAGTCACTCAAACGCCTGGAAGCCCCGCTGATTGTCGAACTCACGGGCGCCGTGGGGGAACACGCCGACGTGCGGCAGCTGCTGCAACAGGCCATCGCCGAGGAGCCTTCGGTGATGCTGCGCGAAGGTGACGTGATCGCGCCCGGATATGACGCGGAGCTCGACGAGCTGCGCCGCATTTCCACGCACACCGACGAGTTCCTGCTGGAACTCGAGCAGCGCGAGCGCGAGCGTTCGGGCATCCCGTCGCTGCGCCTCAACTACAACCGCGTCTCCGGCTTCTTCATCGAGGTGAACCGTTCCCAGGCGGACAATGTGCCGAAGGATTACATCCGCCGGCAGACCGTGAAGAACGCGGAACGGTTCATCACGCCGGAGCTCAAGAGTTTCGAAGACAAGGTGCTGGGCGCGCGCGAGAAGTCCCTGGCGAAGGAGCGCGAGCTGTATGACATCGTGCTCACGCAGTTGATAGACCGCCTCGCCGCCCTGCAGGCCACGGCCAATGCACTGTCGGCGCTGGACACACTCGCCGCGCTGGCCGAGCGCGCGGCCGCGCTGCATTGGACGGAGCCGAAACTCGTCGCCGAGACCTGCCTCGAGATCCGCGGCGGCCGGCATCCGGTGGTCGAGCATTTCATCGACGGCGCCTTCGTGCCCAACGACCTGGTTCTGGACGCGTCGCGTCGCATGCTCATCGTCACCGGCCCGAACATGGGCGGCAAATCCACTTACATGCGCCAGGGCGCACTCATCGTGCTGCTGGCGCATGTGGGCAGTTTCGTGCCCGCGGAATCCTGCGCGCTCGGACCGCTGGACCGTATCTTCACGCGCATCGGCGCGGGCGACGACCTCGCGGGCGGGCGCTCCACTTTCATGGTGGAGATGACCGAAGCCGCCAACATCCTCAACAACGCCACCGACAAGAGCCTCATCCTCATGGACGAGATCGGCCGTGGCACCAGCACCTTCGATGGGCTGTCGCTGGCCTGGGCCGTGGCGCGGCACATCGCGCGGGTGAACCGCTCGTTCACGTTGTTCGCGACTCACTACTTCGAGCTCACGCACCTGGCGCAGGAGATGGACGGCATCGCCAACGTGCATCTCGACGCGACCGAACATCGCGACGGAATCGTGTTCCTGCATGCCGTCAAGGATGGCCCGGCCAGTCGCAGTTACGGTCTCGCCGTGGCGCAGCTCGCGGGCGTGCCGCGAGAGACCATCGCCGCCGCGCGCGAGTACCTGGCTTCGCTCGAAAAAGGCATGCACGCCGGCGCTGGCCAAGGACTTCCCGCGGATCGTGGGCGCCCGAAGCCGCCCGCGAGCGCGCAGGCGCAACTACCGCTCGAGCCCCCCGCTGCTCCGCCACCGGATCCGCGCCTGCTGGAACTCGAAGCCGCGGTGCGCGCAGTGAACGCCGACGATCTCACCCCGCGCGCGGCGCTCGACCTGGTCTACAAGCTGCGTTCGTTGCTGGGATGACAGGCTGCGACCGGGGGTCGCGTCTCACTACTTCGCGCCGTACACCTGGTTGGGCAACCACAGCGCGATCTGCGGAAACAGGATGACCAGGCCCAGCCCGATCACCATCATGATCACGAAGGGAATGATCGACCGGTAGATGTCGATCAGCGTCACGTCCTTCGGCGCCATGGCGCGCATGAGGAACAGGTTGTAACCGAAGGGCGGCGTGACGTACGCGATCTGGCAGGTGATGACGTAGAGCACGCCATACCAGATGGGGTTGAAACCCAGCGCGATGATCAGCGGGATGTACAGCGGAGCGACGATGATCAGCATCGCCGTGTCGTCGAGGAAGGTGCCCATCACCAGGTAGGTGATCTGCATGAGCACCAGCACCTGCCAGGGCTCCAGGCCCCACTTCTCGAGGAACAGCGTTTCGATGGCGCGCACCGCGCCGAGACCGTCGAACACCGCGCCGAAGGCCAGCGCCGCCAGAATGATCCACATGAACATGCAGCTGACGCCCAGGCTCTTGCGCAGCACGTCGTTCAAGACTTTGCGCGACAGGCGGCCCTTGCCCCACGCCACGACCGTGGCGGCCAGCGCGCCGATTGCGGAAGACTCGACCATGCTGGTGAAACCCATGACGAACAAGCCGGTCATCGCGAAGATGATGAACAGCGGCAGCAAGCCCGCCTTCAGCAGACGGAACTTTTCGCCCCAGGTGATGAGTGCGCGCTCTTCGGCCGGCAGCGGCGGGCCGAGGTGCGGCTGGAAATGGCAGCGCACGACGATGTAGATCATGAACAACGACGCAAGCAACAGACCGGGGCCCACACCCGCCAGCCACAATTGGCCCACCGGCTGCCGCGCGATCATGGCGTACAGCACGAACACCACGCTCGGCGGCAGCATGATGCCCAGCGTGCTGCCACCCTGGATGACGCCCGTCACCATGATCTTGTCGTAGCCGCGCTTGAGCAGCTCTGGCATGGCGATGGTGGCGCCGATGGCCATGCCCGCCACGCTCAAACCGTTCATCGCCGAGATGGCCACCATGAGCAGGATGGTGCCCACCGCGAGCCCGCCACGCATCGGGCCCGTCCACACGTGGAACATGCGGTACAGATCGCTGGCGATGCCGGACTCCGACAACATGTATCCCATGTAGACGAACATGGGCAGCGTCAGCATCGGGTACCAGTTCAGCAGCGTGATGGTCGATGCGAACGGCATCTCGATGGCGCCTTCGCCCCAGAGCGCCAGTGCGAATACCGCGGCCACCACGCCGATGGCGCCGAACACGCGCTGCCCGGTGAGCAGCAGCACCATGAAGCTCAGGAACATCAGCAGCGCGATCAGCTCGTAGCTCATGCCAGTTCCCGGTCGATGACCTTGGCCAGGTCCTTGAAGAAGATCGAGATGGCCTGCAGCAACATGAGGAAGAAGCCGACGGTCATGATGATCTTGATGGGCGCCATCGGCGGCGCCCAGGCCGAGTAGTTGGTCTGGCCGTACTTGAGCGAGTACGCACTGCTGGAGATTCCGCCGTAGATCATGATGCCGAGGTAGGCGATCAGGCAGAACACGGTGATTGTATCCATGAACGCGCGGCGCTTCGGCTGCCAGCGCTCGTACCACACGTCCATGCGGACATGCGCGTCCAGCTGCAAGGAATATCCGCCGCCGAGGATGTAGTACGCGGCCATGAGGAACTGCGTCATCTCGATGATCCACACGAACGGCACGTTGAAGACGTACCGCGTGATCGAGCCGAACAGCAGGATGGCCAGCATGACCAGCGCCAGGTACATGACGATGTTGCCCAGCACCCGGTTGGTGGCGTCCACGTAGCGCACGTAGAGCCGGATGGGCTTGGGCATCAGCGCCTCCCCGACTTTCGTCGGGGAGGACTCACCCGGGGCTGACTGCTCCGACATCAGGCGTAGCGATAGGGCGGGCCGGCCTTGGCCTGGAGGGCGTTGTACTTCTTGAAGATGTCGACCACCTTGGCGCAGCGCGGGCTGGTCTTGGAAATTTCATCCCAGAACTTGTGCGCTTCCGCTTCGACGGTGCCCCACTCCGCCGCGGGGATGGTGGTGAGCTTCATCTTCGGGCCGTTCACGCGCAGGTCCGCTTCACCGGCCCAGTACCAGTGCTGGCGGTAGTAGTGCGAGCTGTCGATGCACAGCTTGAACAGCTGTTGCAGGTGCGGCGGCACCTTCTCCCAGGACTTGGTGTTCGCGAAGTACGAACCGATCCACGCGCCGGAGATGTTGTTGGTGAGCAGGTACGGCGTCACATCCGCCCAACCCACCGTGTAGTCCTCGGTGATGCCCGACCAGGCGAGACCATCGAGCTCACCCGTCTGGATGGCCATCTGCACGTCGCCCCAGGGCAGCGTCACCGGCACCACGCCGAAGCGCGTGAGGAACTTGCCGGCCGTGGGGAACGTGAAGATGCGCAGGCCCTTGAGGTCGGCCAGCTTGTTGATGGGCTTCACCGTGTTGAAGTGGCAGGGATCCCAGGAGCCCGAACTCAGCCAGGTGACGTTCTCCACCTCGCCGTACGCCTCGGCCCAGATCTCGTTGAGTCCCCACTTGTGAAACAGGGCGGGCACATCGAGGCTGTACCGCGTGGCGAACGGGAAATAACCGCCGAACACGCGCACATCGGTGGGCGCGGACATGGAATCGTCGTCGCTTTGCACCGCATCGATGGTGCCGGCCTGCATGGCGCGGAACAGCTCTCCCGTGGGGACCAGCTGATCGGCGAAATACAGTTCGATGACCATCTCGCCGTTGGCGGCCTTGTTGAAGGCCTCGATGGAGGGCTTGATGACGTGCTCCGCCAGCGCCGCGCCCGCGTAGGTCTGCAGACGCCATTTGATGGCGGTTTTCTTGGCGGTGGAAACGGCCGGCGCGCCACCGGCGTCCTCTTTCTTGGCGCAGGCCGTCAGCGCGGCCGTACCGGCGGCGGCCACCGCCGCGTTCTTCAGGAATGATCGTCGCAGCATCGCGTTCTCCTCATATGGGCAGACCATGAAGCGGGCAGCGGCGCGGCCATTGTTGTTCGACGTGAAGACCACACCGGAATCGCAACGTCGGCCCGATAATGGCACGCCCGCGCGCCGGCCAGCAATTGAGGCTGTCGCCAGGACCATGGTCGCTCCGCACCGGTGCGGAACGGCGCTCGCCTGCTTCAGAACGGAACATCGGAAACAGCCACCGGCAGCGCGGCTGGAACAGGCTTGTTAGGCGTGAAGCAGAAACCTCGCGGAGCCGCCGCGCGGCGTTCCGATGGCTACCCGGTCAGATGAAATCGCCGGTGTCGAGAAAAGATCCCACCTGCCGCGCCACGCCGGCGTCGATGAGCATGCCCATGTGGCTCACGGGCAGCGCCCTGTGCGCCTTGAGCCCCGGCAGCCGGGTTTCACTGACGGCCACGGTGCCGTCGAACTCCTCATCGAAACGCGTGAACAGCCGCCCGAGACCCATCGCCCGGGTGCCCGCGATGATGCCCAGCTCGTTCTGGCAGGCCCAGGCGCGCGGCTCGGTGTCCTGCACCAGCTCGGCGTTCACCATTGGCCCGATCATGCGGCGCATGAGCCTGTTGCGCGCGACGGTGCGCGCGGACTTGCTGCCGGTCAGCGGCGACCCGAGGATCACGACGCGGCCCGGACGCTCACAGGGATGTCTCTGGAAATAGCGGCACAACACCAGTCCGCCAAAACTGTGACCGACGAAGTGGACGTGGTCGGCGTCGATGCGTTGCACGAACCGCGCGAGGTTTCGCACGGCGTCGTCCATGGAGCCGCGCACCGTCGGGTAACTGAAGCGATGCGTGGTGAAGCCGTGCGCGCGCGTGAGCCGCCTTCGCAGCAGCGAGAATTCCGCGCCGTTCAGCCACAGACCGTGGACAAAGATCGCTGCGGTCTTCATCACTCCATGAACGGCGCTGACGACGCCGTTTCCGATGTGGCCGTCAGGCCTGGGGAACCCGGACGCGGATGTGCAGCTCGCGCAGCTGCTTCTCGGAGACCTCGGTCGGCGCGTCGGTGAGCGGGCACGCGGCGGTCTGGGTCTTCGGGAAGGCGATGACGTCGCGGATGCTGTCCGTGCCCGTCATGTGCATGACGATGCGGTCGAGGCCGAAGGCGATGCCGCCATGCGGCGGCGCGCCGAGCTTGAGCGCATCCAGCAGGAAGCCGAACTTGAGCTTCGCCTCCTCCGCGCCGATGCCTAACAACTCGAACACCGTCGACTGCATTTCCTGGCGGAAGATACGCACCGAACCACCGGCGATCTCGGTGCCGTTGAGCACCAGGTCGTAGGCCTTCGCCAGCGCCTTTTCGGGCGCGGCCTTGAGCGCGGCCGCGTCATCGTTCACGGGCGAAGTGAACGGGTGATGCATGGCCACCCAGCGCTTCTCGTCCGGGTCCCAGTCGAACATGGGGAAATCGACCACCCACAGCGGCTTCCAGTCGGCGCTTGCCAGCTTCAGGTCCGTGCCCACCTTCAGGCGCAGCGCGCCGATGGCGTCGTTGACCACCTTCGCGCTGTCGGCGCCGAAGAAGATGAGGTCGTTGTCCTGTGCGCCGGTGCGCTCGAGAATCCCTTTCACGGCGTCATCGCTCAGGAACTTCACGATGGGCGACTGCAGGCCTTCCTTGCCCTTCGATTTGTCGTTCACCTTGATGTACGCCAGGCCCTTGGCGCCGTAGCGCGCGACATAGGCGGTGTAGTCATCGATCTGCGAGCGCGGCAGCGCGCCGCCGCCGGGCACACGCAACGCGGCCACGCGCCCCTTCGGGTCCTTGGCGGGCGCGGCGAACACCTTGAAGTCGCAGGTGGCGACGAGGTCGGCCACGTCGACGAGTTCCAGCGGGTTGCGCAGGTCGGGCTTGTCGGAGCCGAAGCGGCGCATGGCTTCCGCGAAGCTCATGCGCGGGAAGGGGTTGGCGAGATCGACGCCGATGCCGTCCTTGAAGAAATGACGGGTCAGCTGCTCCATCATCGTCATGATCTCGTCCTGCGAGAGGAACGAGGTCTCGATGTCGAGCTGGGTGAACTCGGGCTGGCGCTCAGCGCGCAGGTCCTCGTCGCGGAAGCACTTGACGATCTGGTAGTAGCGATCGAAGCCCGCGACCATCAGCAGCTGCTTGAAGATCTGCGGCGACTGCGGCAGCGCGAAGAATTTGCCGGCATGCGTGCGCGAAGGCACGAGGTAGTCGCGTGCGCCTTCGGGCGTGGCCTTGGTGAGGACCGGCGTTTCGATGTCCACGAAGCCGGCGTCATCGAGATAGTGGCGCATGGCGCGAGTGATCTTGTGGCGCAGACGCAGGCGCTTGGCCATGTCCTCGCGGCGCAGATCGATGTAACGGTACTTGAGGCGGATTTCCTCGCTGACGTGCTCGTCTAGCTGGAAAGGCAGCGGGTCGGAGCGGTTGAGCGTGACCAGCTCGCGCGCCAGCAGCTCCACCTTGCCCGAGCCCAGGTTGGCGTTGGCCGTGCCGGCCGGGCGTTCGCGCACGAGGCCCCGGACTTTCACCACGAACTCATTTCGTAATTTCTCGGCTTCCGAGAACTGCGCCTGGTTATCCGGGTCGAACACGATCTGCAGGAGGCCTTCGCGGTCGCGCAGGTCCACGAAAATGACGCCGCCATGGTCGCGGCGGCGGTGGACCCAGCCCGCAACCGTAACCTCTTGTCCGACCAGCTTTTCGGTGACCTGGCCGCAATAGTGAGAACGCATGGAAAACCCGCCCGGAATGGCAAATTGCCTGGAAGAAAGGGCGGCGATACTACCGGTTCAGGACGGAGTCAGGAAAGCCGCAGTAACGTGGGTGCCGGGTGGGGAAAACGGGGATTGTCCCCTGCCCGCCCGAATCGACTTGCACGGCTGGTTTCGAACACAATCCCCGTTTTCCCCACTTTCCCCACCCGGCACCATATGAAAAGAATCCTGCTGACTTTCGTCGCCCTCGCGGCAGCCGCCACGGCCCAGGCCCAAACGAAATGGGTGGCCGGCAAGCACTACACGAACATCCCGCCCCAGCGCACCCAGGTGGCTCCGGGCAAGGTGGAAGTCATGGAGGTGTTCTCGTACGGCTGCCCGGCCTGCAACCAGTTCCGGCCGGCCATGCAACAGATCGCGGCAGGGTTGCCGAAGAATGCGCAGATCGTCTACCTGCCGGCGTCGTGGAATGCGGCCGAGAACTGGCCGATGTTCCAGCGCATGTACCTCACGGCGGTGTCGCTGGGCGTGGCCGACAAGACCCACGAGGCGATGTACGACGCGATCTGGACCACGGGCGAGCTGGGCGTGGTGGAGCAGAACACGCGCCGCCTCAAGACCAAACTACCGACCATCGAAGATGCCGCGAAGTTCTACCAGCGCACCGCCGGCGTGAAACCGCAGGACTTCGTCAACGCTTCCAAATCGTTCGCCGTGGATCTCAAGATCAAGCAGGCAGAAGCGCAGATCAAGGCCATGCAGATCGGCAGCACGCCCACGCTGGTGGTCGCCGGCAAGTACCGCGTCAACAACGATGCCTTCAAGACCATCGACGAGATCATCGAGCTGGTGAATTTCCTGGTGGCAAAGGAAGCGGCAGCAGCGCCCAAGCCTGCGGCGGCCAAGCCGGCCGCGACCAGCCCGGCCACCGCCAAGCCCTGAGCGCCAGAACATCGACCGGCGCGTCAGTCGACGCGCCGGTGCGTGATGATGAATTCACGCACGGCTTTTCCATCCACCTCGACGGACATCCGCTGCTTCCGCTCATCGCGTGACGTGACCACGATCTCGTTGCGCATGACGGCGGGTTTGCCGTTCTCCACCAAGTGCCGCTCGGCGCTCAAGGTATTGCCACGCACGGCGACAGAGACGGGCTCATCGAGAAGTCCGGTGTCACTCAACCTGGCGATGGTCATCAACTTCGATCTCGGGTCGTACCCCGCGATGTCCATCGCCCAATCCTCGGGGCGGTTGGTCCATTCGTGGTGCCATGTGCAAACGTTGCCCACGCCATTCACAGCGGCGGCACACTCCCAGTTGGCGAAAGCCTGCGTGCGCTCCTCTCCTTTGACGATGACGCCTTCGCTGCGCCACTTGCCCCGTTGCCCCTCGAGCCACGACGCGATCTCGGCGGGCACTTCCGCGGGTTGTACCGCCGTCTGACCGACGGGGACTGGCGTGTTCACCCGTCGCTGCGTCATCCTCCATTCCCGCACCCGCTTGCCATCCTCGTCGAAGCTGATGTGCTGCTGCCATTCGCCCGGCTTCACGACCACGATCTCGTTGCGCATGACCCGCGGCTTGCCGGCCTCGCTGGTGGACTCTCGCACCACCGTCATCGTGTTTCCGCGTACGGTGACTTCTGCCCCTGCGCCCAGGATTCCGGTGTCATTGACGCGCTGAATCCGCAACACCTTGAGCTTCGGGTCGTAGCCCATGATGTCGAGGGCGGAGTCGTGCGGCCGGTCGGCCCACTCGTGATACCAGGTGCAGACATTTCCCACCCCGTTCACGGCGGGCTTGCACTCCCAGCTCGCCTTGACCGGGGTCCGCTTGTCCCCTTCGATTTGCCAGCCTTCGGTGCGCCACTGGCCGCGGTGCTCGAGCAACATCGCCTTGATATCCGCGGGGATCAATGGAGACGCGAGGGGCGGCTCTGCCGACAGGCATGTGGTCGAAATCGCAATCGCAGCAATCAGCCAGCATTCGCGCAGTAGTTTCATCGTCTGGTCCTCGGTTCGGGTGGAAACGTGGACCGGAAGCTACAATCGCGATGCCCGACACGCCTGAGGAAAGCCTCAGCTTCATCTTAGTTCTGTCGAAGGACTCGACGCTGGACCCGATGACCGCGACGAAAATCAGAATCGGCACCTGGATCGCCGACCCTGCGTCGAACCTGCTCCAGCGGGACGATCGCTCCGCGCGGCTCGAGCCGCGCGCCATGGACGTACTCATGCACCTGGCGTCGCGCGCCGGCGCGGTCACGTCGGTCGACGATCTGATGGCCGCGGTCTGGAAAAACGTGGTCGTAAGCGACGGTTCGGTGTATTTCGCCATCAGCCAGCTTCGCGAAGCGCTTGGAAACACGGACAGCGGCCAGAGCTACATCGAAACCGTACCCAAGCGGGGGTATCGCCTCGTCGTGCCCGTCGCCCCGCTCGAAGCGACGGGGTTGCCCGAACCGGTCGCGACACCGCCACCTGTCCGGGTGGAAAAGCGACGGTGGACCAGGCCAGCGCTCGCGATCGCCCTCCTCGCCGCCCTGCTCGTGTCCGCCTGGATCTTCCTTTCGAACGGAACCGAGAAAGACCGCTCGCTGGCCGTACTGCCATTCGCCGACCTGTCCCCCGAGGGCGACCAGGCGTATTTCGCAGACGGCATCACCGCGGAAGTGCTCAACCGGCTCGCGAGCCTGCGCGGCCTGCGAGTCATCGCGCGCACTTCGTCGTTCCAGCTGCGCGGACAAGGCAGCGATGCCTCAGGCGTCGGCGAAAAGCTGGGCGTCGACCACCTGTTGCTCGGCAGCGTGCGCAAGGGTGGAGATCGTGTGCGCATCACGGCACAGTTGATCGAGGCGCACACCAGCCAGCAGCTGTGGGCCGGCAGTTATGAACGTCCTTTCGACGACATCTTTGCCGTCCAGGACGAGATCGCGAAAGCGGTCAGCGCCGCGATGCAAGTGAAGCTGCGCGTGGGGGAGTTCTCGCGCATGCCGGGCATGACGAATGACGTCGAGGCCTATGATGAGTACCTGCGCGGAATGGCTCTCAATATCGCCGGCAGGCGCGAGACTTATGCCCCGGCGATTGCGCACCTGCAGCGCGCCATCGGCATCGATCCGCAGTTTTCGATGGCGTGGTCAGGGCTGAGCGGCACCTATGACAATGCCGCATTCGCCATTCCCGAGCGCGCTGCTGAATGGCGGCGGGCAGCAGCGGATGCACTCGAGCACGCCCGGCGACTGACGCCGGAAGCGCCCTACGTGCTGCTGGGACAGGGGATAGTGGCGACGCGCCGTGGCGACTGGCTGGGCGGTGCCAGATTCTTCCAGCGGCTCGAAGAGATCCATGCCGAATACGGAATTTCGGGCGAATCGTCGGGACCGCGCGGGATATTTCTGCTGTGCGTCGGCAGGGTGCGCGAATCGATCTCGCACCTCGAGAAAGCGCGCGCGCATGACCCGCTCGCGCCGGCCTACGCCGCATTCCTGAGCCTCGCCTACCTGGCGAAGGGCGATTTCCGCGCCGCGCTGGACGAAGTCGATCGCGGTTTGACGCTCGAAGGATTGCGCCCAAACCTGCTCGGCCTCGGGTTCAGCATCGCACTCGCGAGCGGCGACCGCGCCGAGATCGAGCGCCGGCTGGCGGCGATCACCGACGATGTCCCCGCCGCGGACATCAACCGACGCCTGGCAAGACTGCTCCAGGATCCGGCGGCTGCAACGGCGGAGATCAGCGCCATCGCGCCCGTGGCGGCCGACACGGAAAAGGTCGTGGTCGCAACCTGGGCTGCGCACTTCGACGATCCGGAGACCGCGCTGAAAATCCTGGCCGAGGTCATCGCACGGCGTGCCCACCCCGCTTCGATCTGGCACCCATCGTTCGCCGCGGCGCGACGATTGCCGGGATTCGCAACGCTGGTCGAAGACCTGGGCATGGGCGCCTACTGGCGCGTGCACGGTTTCGGAGATTTCTGCAAAACGGCCGGAGAGAAACTCGAATGCCGCTGACCAGGCAGACGGACTAGCTACTCCGGCGGCGTTTCCACAGGCGCCGCCCGCCCCACGCAAGCAATGCCAGCAGCGTCACGGCGCCGGCCGCGAGCGCGATGAGGTTGCGCACGGG
>JAQSWD010000062.1 GCA_029266835.1 Steroidobacteraceae bacterium | reverse complement strand
CTGGGAGGTTTGCCGCGATCCACCCGGTCGAAATACACCTGAGCACGGGTGTCCACGCGGCGGCCGTCGTGAGTCCATCTACTCAGCAGGTTGGCGCCCGAAAAATCGGCTTGATCACCGCCGAGGAAGTTCTGCGTCGCTTCCTGGTAGTCGCCCTGCAACGTGAACTCGTGCGCGCCCGTGGCGTGATCGGCGCGGAACCCGACCTGGGCCTTGTTCCAGTCGTCGCCGGCGTCCGGGCCATCGGCGAACTCCGTCTCGCCCCGATCGAACCACTTGGCGTACACGCGCCAGCCGCCGCCGTACGTGGCCGTGCCATAACGCAGCGCCGCCGCCGTTTCCTCCGCGCCGGCGTCCGCGCGGGCCAGCAGCCCGGTGGAATCCGCGGTGTGGCGCGTGATGATGTTGATGACGCCATTCATGGCATTCGCCCCCCACAGCGTGGCGCCGGGCCCGGAGATGACTTCGATGCGATCGACGTCGTCCATCAACACATCCTGCATGTCATACGCCACGCCGGAGAACAGCGGCGAGTACACGCTGCGCCCATCGATGAGGATGAGGGTCTTGTTGGAAAAGTTCTGTGCGTCGGGCGCGCCGGCGAACCCCCGAGCCCCGATCGAGTAGTCTGACGAAGTGAGTTGCGTCACATGCATGTTGGGCGCGAGACGCAACGCCTCCGGAATGCTGATGACGCCCGAGCGCAGCAACTCCTCCCGCGTGATCACATAGATGGACGCCGGCGCGGCTGACAGGCTCTGCGCCGCCTTGGTCACCGAGGTCACCTCCACCCGGGACAACTGCTCCAGGGTCATGCGGGAGAGTTCGAGCAGCGGGTCGGCGCCACTGCCGCCCTGCGCGTCCTGCGCGAGCGCCGGGTATCCATATCCGGCCAGAAGGGCTGCGCACAGGACCACGTACCTCACCTTCAATGCGGTCTCCTCGCGTCCACGCGCGCCGCCACCGAGAGCAACGCCGAGTCGATCTTCAGGCCGCTGCGATCGGCGGCGCCCAGTGAAATCTCGAATCGCAGGTTGCGATCCACTTCGATGAAATTGATGACGCCGCCGCCGGTCAGCCCGTCGCGAGAGTCGGTCACCAGGAGGATGGGTTTTTCGGAGGCGCGCATGCGCAGGGGCCGTGCGCTGCGGAACACGCTGGCGCCGACATAAAAAATTCGCACACCATCGAGATCGTCGACGGTGCGCACGCGACGTACGCGCGCGGGTTTGCCGCGAATCGACATCCCATTGACCAGGTGTTCCAGGTGGACGGCCACGTCCTCCGCGCCGACCACGCCAATGACGAAGGCATCGCCTTTCGCCGTCTCCGGCCACTCCACATAGGAAGCGAAGCGGTACAGGTACGCCGCCTTGACCGCATCGATGGAAAACTGGGCCGCCACCGCCAGCGACGCGCAAAGCGCCAGGACGGCCATTGCCAACAACGGCAGTCCCATCCCGGGACGGCCTCGGCGGTGGTGGATACGCGGCAACTTGCAGCCTCCCGCGTTGCGCTTGTAGGACATTGACTCTTGCAGTGGACAGAATTTCCTATAAGAAGGCAAGACATGAATCTCACAGGCCCGCAGTCCAGTCGCCGCCCGTGGCGGGCGCTGCTGTCTATCCGCCACGCCCGCCGCAGCCTGTCCGGCAAGCTGATGGCGGTGATGCTGGGGACCACCGCGATCGCGCTGGCGGCCGCGGGCGCCGCGCTGATCTTCACCGATCTGCGTGACAGCCGCACCAACTGGGCGGACGACGTGCGCACGGAGGCTGGCATTGTTGCCTTCGCGGTGCAACCGGCGCTGTCGTTCGACGACCATGCCCGCGCCGAACGCAACCTCAGTTCGTTGCAGGCACGTGACTCCATTTCCGCGGCAGCCCTGTACACCCCGGAGGGCGAACTATTCGCGCGATACGTGCGTCCCGGCCATGCCGAGCCGCCACCCCGCCCGCCCCGCAATCTGGAACTCGACCGGCCGTACATCGACGGCGAGCGCGTGCTCATACTCCGCCCCGTGATCCAGTCCGGGGAGACACTGGGCACTATCTACCTGCGCGCCGAGTACGACATCGGCGGGCGCGTGCGCGCCCACCTCAACATCCTCGGCGCAGTGATGATCATCGGCCTGCTGGCCGCGCTGTTCGCCTCGAGCTGGCTGCAACGCGTGGTGAGCCGGCCCATGGAGTCCATGGCGCAGGTGGCGCGTCAGATCGTGGAGAAGCGCGATTATTCGTACCGCGCGGAGAAGACCACCGACGACGAGATGGGCGTGGTCATCGACGCCTTCAACAGGATGCTCGACGAGGTGCAGTCGCATGCGCGCGCGCTCGAGACCAGCGAGAAGCTGTATCGCGCCATCGGCGAATCCATCAACTACGGCGTCTGGGTGACGGATGCGGACGGCCGATGCATCTACGCCAGCGAGTCCTTCCTCAAACTGATCGGACTCACCATGGAGCAGGCTCGCCATGATGGCTGGGGCAGCGTGCTGCATCCCGACGACGTCGATGAAACCATGGCCGCCTGGAAAGAATGCGCGCGCACCGGCAACATGTGGTACCGGGAACACCGCATGCTGGGCATGGACGGCAAGTACCACGCCATCCTCGCGCAGGGCATGCCGATCCGCGACGAGACCGGGAAGGTTCATCGTTGGGCGGGCATCAATCTCGACATCAGTCGCCTGAAGAACACCGAACGCGCGCTGCTGGAAGCCGACCGGCGCAAGGACGAGTTCCTGGCCACGCTGGCGCATGAACTGCGAAATCCGCTGGCGCCCATCCGCAACGCGGTGCGCATCCTCGATTCGGACGCGGCCGACGAACGCCAGCGCAAGTGGGGCCGCGAAGTCATCGCACGGCAAGTGCAGCGCATGTCGCTGCTGCTCGACGACCTGCTGGATGTCTCGCGCATCACGCGCGGCCAGCTCGAACTCAAGAAGGATTTCGTGGATCTCAAGTCGGTGGTGGGCGTGGCCGTGGAGACCGCCCGCCCCCTGCTCGATGCCAAGCGGCACCGGCTCACGGTCGAACTGCCCGCGGAATCCGTGAAACTCGAGGCCGACCCGCTGCGACTCTCGCAGGTCATCGGCAACCTGCTGACCAACGCCGCGAAATACACCGATGCCGAGGGCGAAATCTCGCTGACCGCCCGCCTCGCGAATACCGAGCTGGTCATCGCCATCCGCGACAACGGCATCGGACTCACTCGCGAATCCATGCCCGGGCTGTTCACGATGTTCTCGCAGGTGAACTCGGCCATCGATCGGGCCGAAGGTGGCCTGGGAATCGGCCTCGCGCTGGTCAAGGGACTGGTCGCGCTGCACGGCGGGCGCGTGGAGGTGCGCAGCGAAGGGCTGGGACGCGGCAGCGAATTCATCGTGCACCTGCCTCACAAGGTTCTGGCGCCAAAGGCCAGTATTGCGGCGGACAGCTCGGACGGAGCCGCGAATGCGCCGACGCTGCGGCGCTGCCGCGTGCTCGTCACCGACGACAACCGCGACGCTGCGGAGTCGCTGAGCATGGTGCTGCGATTCACGGGCTACGAGGTGTTCACCGCTTTCAATGGCGCGGATGCGCTCGCGACCGGTGAGCGCGAGCGCCCGCACGCGGCCATCATCGACATCGGCATGCCCGGCATGAGCGGGCACGAAGTCGCGCGCCGCATGCGGCTCGAAGCCTGGGGACGCAATGCCGTTCTCATCGCGCTCACAGGCTGGGGCCAGGACCAGGACAAACAAGCGGCCAAGGCGGCGGGCTTCGACGAACACCTCACCAAACCCGTGGATCCCGACACCGTGACGCGCACGCTCGACGATCTGCTCGAGCAGCACAAGCCCGGCACGGGCAGCGTGTCAGACTCCGCGCGTAATGCCTGAGACCACGCACGCGATCCGCGGTCCCGCCCTCACCTTCACCGGCGACGTGCTCGCCGAGGGCGCCGCGGCGGTGCGCTACGAGAGTGATGCGCTGATTGCCTTCGCGGACGGCCGCATTACCCATTTCGGGCCCTCCGCAGGAGTGCGACCCAAACTACCGCCTTCGACTGTCGTACGGGAATACGGGCGGCACCACCTGATCCTCCCCGGGTTCATCGACTGCCACGTTCACTACCCGCAGCTGCAGATCATCGGCGCCTACGGCGAACAACTGCTCGACTGGCTGGAGAAATACACCTTCGTCGCCGAGCAGCGCTTCGCCGACCCCGACCATGCGCGCCGCATCGCGGAAATCTTCCTCGACGAATGCCTGCGCAACGGCACCACCACCATGGCGAGTTTCTGCACCGTTCATCCGCATTCGGTGGACGCTTTTTTTGAAGCCGCCGAACGGCGCGGCATGCGCTGCATCGCCGGCAAATGCCTCATGGATCGCAACGCGCCCGAGCCGCTGCGGGACACCGCGCGGCGCGGCTACGATGAATCGAAGGCGCTGATCGCGCGTTGGCACGGCAAGGGGCGAGCCCTGTACGCGGTCACACCGCGCTTCGCGCCTTCCAGCACACCCGAGCAGATGGAAATGACCGGCGCCTTGTGGAAGGAACATCCCGGAACCTATCTACAGTCGCATGTGTCCGAGAACCGTCGCGAGGTGGAATGGGCGCGCGAACTCTACCCGGACCGCCGCGATTACCTGGACGTGTACGAGCACTACGGACAACTCGGGCCGCGTGCCATCTATGGCCATGGCGTCCATCTCACCGGGAGCGAACTGGCGCGCCTGTCGGAGAACGGCGCCGCCATCGCCCATTGCCCCACTTCCAACATGTTTCTCGGCAGCGGACTGTTCGATCTGAAGAAGGCGGTCGATGCCGCCCGGCCGGTGCGCGTGGGTCTCGCCTCCGACGTGGGTGCAGGTACGTCGCTGTCGATGCTGAAGACCATGGGCGCGGCGTACCAGACGGCGCAACTCCACGGCAATGGCCTGAGCGCGCTGGAAGCCTTCTACCTGGCCACGCGTGGCGCCGCGCGCGCGCTGTATCTCGACGACCGCATCGGCAGCATCGGCCCAGGGATGGAAGCCGACCTCATCGTGCTCGACCTGAAGTCCACGCCGCTGATCGAGGCACGCCTCGCGGGATGCGATTCGCTCGATGAGGCGCTGTTCGTGCAGATGACTCTGGGCGACGACCGCGCGGTGGCGACGCGTTACGTCGCGGGCAAGGCCTGTTAGGACGCGCCTTCGCGGATCGTCGAGACGCCCGTCTTGCTCGATATCGCGCGCAGCAGCTCCGCGGGATTCACCGGCTTGGTGAGATGGTCGTCGAACCCCGAGCGGGCTGTGGCCTGTTTGTCCTCGTCGGTGCCGTAACCCGTCAGTGCGATGATGCGCGGCCGGATCGTACCGGCCGCATAACGCGCGCGAATGGCGTGGGCCACCATGTGGCCGTCCATGTGGGGCAGCCCCACGTCGAGCAGCACCACCTCGGCGCGGAAATGGTCGAGCGCCGTCAGCGCGGCGGCGCCGCTGTTCACCACCATGACGTCGTGATCATCCAGGTGAAGCAGGTCGCGCAGGGATTCGGCCGCGTCCCCGTTGTCCTCGACCACGAGCACGCGGCGACGGCGTACCGGATGCTCGGTGGGCATGGCATCGGCCGCCTGCTGGTCGGGGCCGGGCGCCACGCGCGGCAACCGGACCCGGAACTCGCTGCCCTGGTTCAGCCCTTCACTGGCCACTTCCACGCTGCCACCATGCATGTCCACCAGGTGTTTGACGATGGTCAGGCCGATGCCCAGGCCGCCCTGCGCACGATCCAGCGAACGATCTCCCTGCATGAAAAGATCGAACAGCCGCGGCATGAGCTGCGGATCGATGCCCTGGCCCTGATCGCGCACCGACAGCAGCGCACTGCTCGCATCGCCGCCGATGTTGACATGAATGCGCTGCCCTTCCGCCGAATACTTCGACGCATTGGTCAGCAGGTTGGTGACCGCCTGGGAGAGCCGCACTTCGTCACCATCCACGTACACGTGGGGTTCGGTGACCGTGGTGGTCACGATCTGCCGGCGGGACTCCAGAAGGGGTTGCACGGTCTCGAGCGCGGTGGCTACCACCTGCTCGAGTTTCACCACTTCGTGCCGCAGCTCGATGCGCCGGTGCGTGATCCGCGCCACGTCCAGCAGGTCGTCCACCAGTCGCGTCAGGTGACTGGCCTGGCGCTCCAGCATTTCACTGGATCGTTTCAGCGTGCCCGGGTCCGGCGACGCGCGGCCGAGGATATGCGCCACGTTGCGAATGGGTGTGAGGGGGTTGCGCAGTTCGTGGGCGAGCATGGCCAGGAACTCGTCCTTGCGGCGGTCGTTCTCGCGCAGCGCCTGCGCCGCGGCGGCCTCCCGCTGCGCGCTGGCATCGGCGCGCCGCACCGATTCCTGCAGCGCGTGCATGATCAGCGCCGTCAAAGCCGCCAGCAGCAGGAAAAAGGTGACATGGGCGATCCACTGCAGCGGCGGCGCGTCATGCGGCCAATCGGTGAACCATACCGTCGCCAGCACCGGTGAGATGAAGCAGGCCAGCAGCGCCGGGCCGCGGCCCGAGATGTATGCGCTGATCAGTACGCCCAGCAAGAACGGGAGCAACGGCGCCTGGACTCCGAGCAGCGGTGTCAGCACAGCCCGCAGGAAAAAAGTGACCAGCACGACGCCGAGCGCCGCCGCGTAACGCAGCACTGTCGCGTCGCCGGGAATGATCGGCCCGATATGTGACAAGAACGGCGGCGGCGCGCTCTTCATCTCCACGCTTCCTGCCTCGTGCATTGCATTTTTCCCGCGGAAGGCGGGGGTCTTGGCCTGTTCGCAACTCTAACAACAGGAATGCAGTGCGGCACAAGAAGTTCGCAGGAAGATGCGCAATTGTAGGAATCGTCTGTCGAGCAACTCGACTAATAACCTCACTCGCCCGAGAGGTGGGCGACGATGTCACGCACCGGGGGATGGTCACGGTGTTCGAAGAGATAAATGCCCTGCCAGGTTCCCAGCATCAGTTTGGCGTCCATGACGGGCACTGACAGCTGTAGCTGCGTGAGAGCCGTCTTCAGGTGCGCCGGCATGTCGTCCGGCCCTTCGTCATCGTGTTCGTAGAGCCCGGCGCCTTCCGGCGCGAGATCATCGAAGAACTTTTCCATGTCGCGGCGAACCGCGGGAGCCGCGTTCTCCTGGATGAGCAACGAAGCCGATGTGTGCCGACAGAACAGTGTGAGCATGCCCGCGGAGATGGTCTGCTTCGCCACCCACCGCCGCACGTCGGCGGTGAACTCGAACAGGCCGCGACGGGGCGCGCGGACCTGCAGGACGTGCATGGCCTGCTTCATTGCCGTGCGGGAACTCTTTTCATGAATGCACATAATGGCGTTTGAATATCGCCGTCAAGCGCGGCCTTGCCGGAACGTTCGGGGCCGACGTACTGTCAATGCCTGATGAACCCCCGCATTGCCGACGCACCGGGCGCGCTGCCCTCACCGACTCCCGATCTTCGGCTCGGTCTCATGACGTGGGCGGCATTCATCGTGGCCACTTGCGCTTACTGCCTGCTGCACCAGGCCTTCGTGAGCGCGGTCACGCCGAACCCCCAGCTCACTCTCATCGTGGCGCTGCGTGAATGGGGCGCATGGGCGCTGCTCGCGCCCCTGGCGCTGCGCGCGTTCCGCCAGATGACGCCAGTGAGAGATATTCTGACTCGCTGCGCTGTGTTCGCGTTACTCGCAGCCGCCCTGCCCATCACGGTCGACCTGTTGACCGAAGAACGAGGTCTGCGCGCAAGCTTCGCGCTGTTCTGGCCGCGCAACCTCGCGATGGCGGTGGCCATGCTGTGCATCGCGCGGGCCTTCACGCGTTCCGGCCAGCCGCAAACCCTGAGAGCCGGGCCAGACTCCAATGCCGAAAGACCGGCCACTCTGATGGTCAGCAAAGGCGCCGACCAATGCCTGATCCGCGTGGACGATATCGAGCACCTGACAGCAGCCGGCAATTACGTGGACATCCGTGCCGGCGACCAGAACTACCTGATGCGCATCACCATGGGTGACATCGAAACCCTCCTGCCAACTTCGGACTTCGTACGCATTCACCGCCGCCACATCGTCCGCGTGCGCGACATCGAGCGCATCCGCATCGAGCGATCGGGTAGCGGCGCGGTGCATTTGCGCAGCGGCAGTACGCTGGCCATCTCTCGCGGCTACCGCGCCCAGCTCGAGGGACGCGTTCACTGAGTGAACTCGTCACGCCCAGCCGCCACTGATCACAATTTGCTGGCGTAGCAGGCGTGGCTGCCGGATTTTCCGGTGGCATGAACAAAAATCTCCTCGCGGCCCTGGTCGCACTCGTCAGCCTGTTTCCCCGGCTGGCCCTCGCCCAAGTCCCGGCCGAACGCTACTCGCGGCTCTGCGCCAGCTGTCACACGGCGGACCCGGGAGCGTCATTCCGCAGTTCGGCGCTGGTGTCACGCGGAGACGTCGGGCAGCTGGCAGCGGTCATCCAGCGCGGGCGACCAGGGCGCGGCATGCCGGCCTTCGGCGCGACGCTGGACGCGGAGCAGGCCCGCGCCCTCGCCGGCTGGCTGAAGTCCACCGTCACGCAGGCGACATCGGGCACGATGATCAATCGGCGGATCGAAGCCGAGAGCCTGCGCCTGGATCGGTCGGCGGGCTTCAGCAAGACCCAGGATGGGGAAACGCATTTCCTGCAGTGGATCGACCGCGGCAGCCACCTCTGTTACGACGATGTCGACCTCACCGGTGTCCGCAGCCTGGAATACCGCTACGCCAAGGGTGAAGGAGAGCCGCCGCGCCGCTTCGCGGTGGTGGCCTTCCAGGGCGATTTCGGCAACGGGCGGCGATATCCGTTGGGCGAGAAGAACACGCCGCTCACGGGTGGCTGGACCACCTTCCGCACCGAGCGCATTGGCCTGGCGCGGCAACTGTCAGGTCACCACCGGCTGTGCATCATCGGCATGGGCGGTGGCGGCGTGTTCAACCTGGACTGGTTCGCGTTGAGCGATGCGCCGGGCACGAATGACGGCATCACCCAGACCTTCGAACTCGCGGACCAGAGGCTCACGGGTGGAGGCCACCACTTCGAACTGGAGAAGATGGGCGAGATCGACGGTGAATTCTGGTCGCTGGATTTTCTCGATGCGCGCACGCTCATCGCCACGCAGAAAGGCGGCACCTTGTGGCTGCTGCGCAAGGGCCAGAAGCCCGGCGCCGTCGAAGGTATTCCACGCGTTTACCTGGGCGGCCAGGCGGGACTCATGCACGTTCGCGCGCATCCGGACCATGCGCGCAATGGCTGGGTGTACCTGAGCTTCGTCGAGCCGCGCGGCTCCACCGAGGACAACATGCTGACCATCGTGCGCGGCCGCATCCGCGGCCAGCGCTGGGTCGATCAGCAAGTCATCTGGCGTGCAGCGCCCGAGTTCTTCACGAACTCCGGTGCGCACTATGGCGCGCGCTTCGATTTCGCCGGCGATTACCTGTTCTTCGGCATCGGAGAGCGCGGAACGCAGGATTTCGCGCAGGACTTGCAGAATCCCTTCGGCAAGATCCACCGCATCTTCGCCGACGGCCGAGTCCCCGGCGACAACCCCTTCGCCAGACAACCCGGCGCATTGCCGACGATCTGGACGCTGGGCCATCGCAACCCGCAGGGGCTGTTCGTCGACCAGCGTACGGCTCGCGTCTGGTCCACGGAGCACGGCCCCAAGGGCGGCGACGAAATCAACGAGATCCTGCCCGGCCGCAACTACGGCTGGCCGCTCGTCACTCACGGCATCAACTACGACGGCACCCTCGTGAGCAATGAGGCCGAGCGCGCCGGCTTCGAATCCCCGCGCAAGAACTGGAACCCCTCACCCGGGCTGTCGAACCTCGTGATGTACGACGGCGCGGCGTTTCCTCGCTGGCGCCGACACCTGCTGGTGGCTTCACTCGCGCATCAGCAGTTGAAGCTGATCGCGGTGGATCAGGGGCGCGTGATCGGCGAACAGGTGTTGATGGAAGGCATCGGCCGTATCCGCGACGTGATCGTCGGCCCCGACGGCCTGCCCTACGTGGCGCTGAACCAGCCCAATGGCCAGGTCTACCGGCTGCGCCCGGCGCACTAGCTACTCCGCCTTGTGCGCCCGCGGGCCCTCCGCGGGCAACGTGTATTTCTTCTCGATGAGCTCACGGACCTGCTTGCGCGAAGCCCGGGCGTCGTCGGGCACACGTTTCTCCAGTTCCTTCACCAGGTCCGTGAGTTCCTGGTCCTTCACGCAGCGCCGCAGCCAGCTCGACACGTCGCCGCGCTTCCAGTGGAACAGCCAGGTGTCGGCATCCACACCATCGGCGAGCTGTGTGAACGTGATGAGATTGGGCGCGCGCAGATTGAGCTTCTTCTCCGGGCCACGGAAGAAGAACGAGCGTTCCTCGGGCAATTCACCTTCGGCGTACTTGCGCACGTGCCGGCGCCGGTCCGTCTTGTTGGGCTCGATGCGAAAATGCCGCGGCGCCTCGGTCGATGCCTTGTTCCAGATCAGCGCCTCGCCTTTGGGGATCTTCGCCAGCGGCGATACGGGCGCGGGCATGTCGTTGGCCTCGGCGAATTCGCGCAGCATCTCGGCCGGCTTTTCGCCGATGACGATGGCGGTCTCGACGAGCTGCAGGGCTATTTTCGAGACCGCGCTCGGGCTCACGCTGATCATGACCACGCCATCGAGCCTTTGCGGCAGGTTGAGCTCGGCCGGTTTCCACTCGGCGGGCAACACGTGATGCACTTCATCGACGATGAGCCAGTGCGGCCGTCCGGTCTTGGCGCGCAAGTCGCGTATGCGCGCGAACAGCGTCATGAAAAATGCCGGACGGTCGCTGAACTCCAGGCCCACGAGGTTGATCACCGCATTCTGATCGGGCTTGGCCAGCAGCTGCATGCACTCGTCGACGGAAGGCGCGCGATCCGGGCTGCCCAGTACCGCGGCGTTCTCCAGCACGTCGTAGTCGCCCTCGGGATCAAAGACACAGAAGCTGTAGTCCTTGGCGTTGAGGCGTTCGATGAGCCCGGTGGTCAGCGTGGACTTGCCACCGCCCGAGGTGCCGACGATCAGCGCGCTCGCGCCATAGGCCGGCAGGTTCAGCACCTGGCCGCCCGGTTCATGTCCCAGCAGGATGTCGTGGCGCGCGAGCTTTGCGGCCAGGCTCGCCAGATCGTCGTCGAGGATTTTCCGGATGAGTTCGGTGACTCCCGCGCCATGGTCGGCATTGAGCACGTGATCCGCGGTTTCCTTCACCGACGGCAAGGCATTCGCCACGGCGGCGGAGAATTCGCATCGCGACAGGAAGGCGTGATCGTTCTCGGCATCACCCACCCCCACGGCGTTATGCGCGGAGATGTCGAGCTCGGCGAGCGCCGCTGCGAGTCCAGCGGCCTTGTTCATGCCGCTGGGCAGCACCATGACGGCGCCCTTGTTGAAGATCACCTGCAGCTCGAGCCCCAGGTCGCGGATGGTTTCCAGCACCACCTTTTCATGCGGCTGCCAGGTGGCGACGATGCACTTGCCCACGGAAATGCGGTCCACGCCACGCTTGCGGAGCTCGTCGACGAACCGGGCCGATGGGGGGTCCACGAGCGCACGTTCTTCCTTGCTCGCGGGCTTGTAGACGGTTGCGCCGTTTTCCGCGACCACCAGCTCGAACAGGTCGAGGCGGTCGAAGACTTTCAGCAGGTCCGCGATCTCGCGGCCAGTGACCATGAGCAGCTTGCGGCCCGAAGCCTTGAGCTCTTCGAGCGCATCCAGCGTGGGTTTGTCGACGCGGCCATGATGGGCCAACGTGCCGTCGTAGTCGGTGCAGAGAGCGAGGTAGCGCATCGCTGCAGGGTGCCTCAACCCGCGCTGGCGCTTGTCCGACTGGGAGCCGAGTTGACGCGGGAATAAGCGATGTCTTCCACGCGCCTCGCGGCGCCGACCATTGCTGCCCGATGGTTCAAGCGCCGTTCAGGCGGCCACGTCATTTCGCCATCCGGGGCTGCGCCCTGCCCGCACCGGCAGTTCTGTCAAACCCGGCGGTTCAGCGGCGTTTAAGCGGCGGCCACGTAGATTGCGAGCCAAGGACAAGGAGTGGCGAACATGGCTACGCTGAAACTCAACGAAATCGAGATCACCGCCTCGCGGAAGATCTTCGATGCCTGCGATCTGAATGGCGATGGCTTCATCGACCAGGAGGAATTCCACGCGTTGCTCAACGTGCTGGATGGCGACGTGTCGCGCGCCGAGTGCCAGCTGGATTTCGAGATCGCCGACACCGCGGGCGACGGCTTCATCGAGTTCATTGGCGCCCCCGGCCGGAGTTGAACCGACGACCTACCGCTTAGGAGGCGGTCGCTCTATCCACTGAGCTACGGGGGCGCGCGCGTAATACTTTACACGCCTTTGTCGAAGGTCCCTGAGCGTGAGAGCGAAGCATTATTCACGGACGGGACCACGCCCAACGCAGCCGCCAGCAATTCCTCGGACCTCACAGGCGTTGTCCCGTTGGATTCGCTTTCCGCCGGAGGCGGTAAAATGGTGGAGCGGAAGGGGATCGAACCCTCGACCTTCGCATTGCGAACGCGACGCTCTCCCAGCTGAGCTACCGCCCCACACGTAAACCGGCTTCCCGGACAGGAGCCCGGGAGGCGCGCGATTCTAGGGAAGCGGGCTGGTCCCGGCAAGCGAAACACTCTTAATATCCGTCACATGCTGAATACGAACGACAAGGCCCCGGAATTCACGCTGCCGGACCAGGACGGTCACGACATCTCCCTGACCGCCTTGCTCAAGGACGGGCCGGCGATCCTTTACTTCTACCCGGCGGATTTCACGCCCGGATGTACCCGCGAAGCCTGCTCCATACGGGATTTGCACCGCGAGCTCACACGCGCTGGCGTCACCGTGGCGGGCATCAGCCCGCAGAGCCCGGCCAGCCACAAGCGGTTCCGTGAGAAACATTCCCTGCCCTTCACCTTGCTGGCCGACGAGAAAAAAGAGGTCATCAAGATGTTCGGAGTGAATGGGCCGCTGGGCTTCTGGGTGCAGCGCGTGACCTACCTGGTGGACCAGAACCGGGTGATCCGCGGGCGCGTGAAGGCGCACTTCTCGATCGGCGAGCACGAGGACTTCATCAGGCAATCCGTACTGCTGCGCGATACGCCCACCTGATCAGTACTTGAGTCGCAGCACCGAGGCCCGGCCGATGGTGGGCACGGTGACGACGTACAGGGTGTCGAATTCTTCGTCGACCATGGACGGGACATCGGACTGGTCGCTGAGCGCGGCCACGATCTCGGGCACGGTATTGCTGTGACCCACGACCAGCGCACGTCCACCGCGATTCTCGCGCAGCACGCGTTTCGCCAGCGCCTTCGAATCGGTTTTTCCGGCGATGATCTCCGGCGTGACGCCCAACCGTTGCGCGACGCCAGCCGCGGTCTGCTGAGTGCGGCGCGTGTCGGTCACGTAGATCTTCTGCACTCGGCCGAAGGTCGCAGAGTCACCGAACATCTGCGCGAGCCGCGCCGCGCGCACTTCGCCGAGCGGAGACAGCGGCGCGTCGGAAATGGCGCCCACCTGCTTCTCGGCGTGACGCACCAGCACGATGGTCGTGGTGGTGGCGGAATTCCAATACGCGAACGCGACCGCGAGGAACAGGATGCCGGCCAGGGCTAACAACCCGATGGGCGCCAGGAAAGGCCGGCGGCGCCGGATCAGCGTCGGCGTCTCGGGAATGGGTTCCTGAGGTTCGGTCATGAGCTGGCGATAATAAGCCCTGAACCATGAAAAAGGCCCGCCTCTTGCGAGAGCGGGCCTTGGATCAGCATTGACCCGATTTACGCGGCGGGGGCGGCGGGAGCCGCGGGAGCGGCTGGCGCCGCGGGCGGATCCTCCTGGTACGGATCGATGGTCTGGATCGTGCCATCGTCGTTGTACTGGATCTCGACCGGCTGCTTGATGTTGCGCAGGTGCGTGGCACCGTTGGAGTTCTGGCTGTCGTGGTAGAACAGATACCACTTGCCGTCCACTTCGGTGATGGAGTGGTGGTTAGTCCAGCCCAGCACGGGCTCCAGGATCTTGCCCTTGTAGGTGAACGGCCCGTACGGCGACTTGCCCATGGCGTACGCGATGAAATGCGTGTCGCCGGTGCTGTACGAGAAGTAGTAGTTGCCCTTGTACTTGTGCACCCAGGAGGCTTCGAAGAAGCGGCGATCATGGTCGCTGGAAAGCAGCAGCTTGCCGTTCTCGTCGACGATCTTCACGGCCTTGGGCTTCTCGGCGAACTCGAGCATGTCGTCGGCCATGCGGGCGACGAAGGGCAGCAGCGCGGGCTCGTCGTTCGGCGGCTGCGAGTCGTCGTCGGCCTTGTATTCACCCGACTTCCAGCGCTGCAGCTGGCCGCCCCAGATACCGCCGAAATACATGTAGTACTTGCCGTCGGTGTCCTTGAACACGGCCGGGTCCATCGAGAAGCTGTTCTTGATGGCCTCGGGCTGCGCCTTGAACGGGCCGGCGGGGTTGTCACCCACGGCCACGCCGATGCGGAACACGTCCTGCTTGTCCTTCACCGGGAAATACAGGAAGTACTTGCCGTCCTTCTCGGCGGCATCCGGCGCCCACATCTGGCGGCCGGCCCAGGGCACGTCCGCGATATCCAGCGCGACCGGATGAACCGTCGCCGGGCCATTGATGCTGTCCATGGAAATCGGCTGGTAGTCGCGCATCACGAAGGCGCCACCGTCACCTTCCTGGGCGGGGGCGTCGATATCGTGCGAGCCGTAGATCCAGATCTTGCCGTTGAACACGTGCGCCGACGGGTCGGCGGTGTAGATCTCGGACACCAGCGGCTGCTTCAGGAACTTGGCCGGGTCGATGGTCTTGGGGGCCTCGGCTACGGCCGGCTCGGCAGCCACCGGGGCCGCCTCTTCTTTCTTCGAACAGGCGGAAAGCAAAATGGCAGACGCGGCAATACTCGTGATTGCCACGAAACTAGGACGTTGCATGGTTCGCGCTCTCAATAAACGGAAGGGTCCGCAAGACGGAAATTACCACGGGGTCACTCCCCATTTGGCCCGGTGGGCAAAAAAGGGCCGGACCTGTCTCCGGTCTGCCCCCTTTTTCTGGAAAATGGGGTGTGACCCCATCATTCGCCGGGGAAGACGGCCAGCACCACCTTGTCGGGCCA
This sequence comes from Steroidobacteraceae bacterium, assembly GCA_029266835.1. GTDB lineage: Bacteria > Pseudomonadota > Gammaproteobacteria > Steroidobacterales > Steroidobacteraceae > CADEED01. The sequence goes on along the minus strand of JAQSWD010000062.1, from coordinate 25,911 downwards.
GGGCGCGGCACGAAACGTGCCATTGCCTTCGGGCTGCTGGATCCAGAAGTACCCTGCTTCGGGCGCCTCGATGTCGAACTGCAGGCTGCGGCCATCGTAGACGATGTCGCCGCGAATGCGCGCGGGACGGTCGACGTAGGCCAGCATGAGTTTCGCCCCGCTGCGCTCGTCTAACCACTCGCTCACGCCCACCGGGCCGATGTTGTCCGCGGGCATGACGAACGGCAGCACGCGCGCGACGCGCGCATCGGCGGGTTCGATGGCCATCCACTTCTGCGAGAACTGCGTGGGTACCAGTCCCTTTTCCAGCATCTTGCCGGCGCCGTTCAGGTCCATGGTGAACGTCAGGTCTTTCTTCAATTGCACGGGCACGATCTCGCCCTCGTTGGGCGAACCGTAGATGTCGCCGACCAGCGTGGGCGCCCATATCCGCAGCGGCTCCGCCGGCACGGCGCGCGAAGTCTTGCCGTCGGCCTCGACGAAGATGACGCGCGACTGGATGACCAGCGCTGGCGTGCCGGGTGGGGGTTCAGGCTGGCCGCAGCCGCTCAGCACCATCAAGAACAGCGCGGCCGCGAGGCTGGAGATTGTTCTTCCTTTCATGCGGCAGCGATTCTAGCGGCTCGGCGCCGCGCGTCACTCCTTGATAGGCTCGAATATGTCCGATACCCCACCGGAGATCGCCCATGGTACTGATCGTGCTGCTCGTGCTGGCCCTGTTCGTCCTGCAGACCTTACTACCCAACCGCTTTCGCGAACCGCTGCCGGCGGCCCAGGCCCGCACACTCAGCGAATCGCCGCTCGGGCCCCGGGACCACCCTCGCCCGCTGACCGTGGTCGGCGGACGCGCGGAGCGCGCGCTGGCCAACATGCACGAAGCGCTGCCGGTGTTCCTGGCACTGGCGATGCTGAATCTCATCCTGGGCACGGCGGCGGCCATGGCCATTACCGGCGGATGGATATTCCTGATCGCCCGGGTGCTCTACGTACCCGCGTATCTCGCGGGCATCCCCGTGGTGCGCACGCTGATCTGGGTTACCAGCTGGGTGGGACTGGTGATGATGCTGATCCCCGTGCTCGATCGCGCCTGACGGCTTCATAAAAGAAAAGGCCCCGGCGGGTCACTCCGGCCGGGGCCACTCGAACTCGAACAGCCGCGCTTACGAAGCCTGGCCGAGCTGCTTGCGCTCTTCGCGCATGATCTTGCGATCTTCCTTCATCTGCTTCACGTCGAGGGGACGGATCTCGCGGATGAGGCAGCGGTCGCGCCCGACGATCACCTTCTCGAACTTGTCCACCGTGTTCGCGGTGGAAGTGACCGCAATCGTGTTGGCGAACTGCAGGTCCGGGCAGTAACCATCGATGCTGAGCAGATAGGCCTTGTTCATGCCCGCCCACACCACGACCTGGTCCCTGGACACCGCCGACCAGCCATCGAAGTTGGTCATGTAGAACGACTTGACCGGTTCGCCGGCGTACTCGGAATAGTTGAGCTTGGGGCCGGTGGCGCATCCCGTGAGCAGGGACGCGGCAACGATTGCCAGACTGGGCAGGGCCAGACTGGTCAGGATTGAAGTCTTCATAAACACCTCTTGCGAATTACGACTCACTGCTCGTGAGTGGAGTTCCCTCGTTCCCAGGTTCCTCAACAACGCTTAATGGTGCGCTAACAAGACATCACAAGTGCATTCATCCTTCGTTCAGGTTGAGCTTGTCGCCGGCCATGCGGCGTATGACCACATAGAAGATGGGAGCCAGCAGCACGCCCAGGATGGCCGCCGACAACATGCCGCCCACCACGCCCGTACCCAATGCGCGGCGCGCGTTGGCGCCGGCGCCGGTAGCGAACACCAGCGGCAACACACCCAGAATGAACGCGAACGACGTCATCAGGATGGGGCGCAGCCTGAGCCGCGCGGCCTCCAGGACGGACTCATACAAAGGTGTACCCCGCTTCTGCTCCTCGAGGGCGAACTCGACGATCAGGATGGCGTTCTTGGCCGCCAGGCCAATGATGGTGATGAGGCCCACCTTGAAAAACAGGTCGTTGCTCATGCCGGCAATGGCTGCGGCGAACACCGAGCCGATGAGGCCCACGGGCACCACGAGCAGCACGGCGATGGGCGTGGCCCAGCTCTCGTACAGCGCCGCGAGGCACAGGAACACCACCAGCAGCGACAGCGCGAACAGCATCGGCGCTCCCTCGCCTGACAGTCGTTCCTGGAAGGACTGGCCGGCCCAGTCGAAACCAAAGCCCGGCGGCAGATCCTCGCGCGTGATGCGCTCCATCTCGTCCATGGCCTGGCCCGAGCTCTTGCCGGGACCGGGATTGCCCTTGATGTTCACCGCCGGGAACCCGTTGAAGCGGGCCTGCGACGGCGGCGCGACGCTCCAGCTGGATTGCACCACCGCGGACAACGGCACCATGCCATCGTTGGCGTTGTCGCCGGCGTACATGAACCGGTTGGTCTCGGAGTTGGTCCCGGCGGGTAGATAGAAGCGCTGGAAGGCGTCTTCGTTCATGCGGAATGGCGCGTCGGCCTGCATGGTGACACGCAACACGCGCCCCTCGAAGATGAAGTCGTTCACGTACACGGGCGCGAGCATGAGCTGCGCCGCCGAATACACATCGGAGACGTTGAGGCCCATGGACTCGGCCTGCGTGCGGTCCACCTTGATGTTGAGCTGCGGCGCGGGCGGCAGTTCGTTGGGTTGCAGGCCGCTGAGATTGGGGTTGTTGGTGCCCTTGCCCAGCATCGCGCCCATGGCGCCATACAATGCGCCGCGACCCGCGCCGGCCCGATCTTCCAGCCAGAAGTCGAAACCGCCGAACTCACCGAGGCCGGGGATGGTGGGGAAGTTGAAGAACAGCGCCATGCCGTCCTTCTGGCTGAAGCCGATGCCCTGCAGCTGCCCGTTGATGTCGGCAGCGGTGACGCTGCGGTCGCCATAGTCCTTCAGCTTGATGAAGAACATGCCGACGCTCTCGCCATTGCCGATGAAGCTGAAGCCCGTCACCTCGAACACCGAGTGGATGCCGTCGACCTGGCGCACCTGCTCGCTGACCGAACGCATGAATTCGCGCGTGCGGGGCTGGCTGGTGCCGGGCGGCATCATGACCATGCCGATGGTGAAGCCCTGGTCTTCCTCGGGAACGAAGCTGCTGGGCACCAGGCGGAATACGACCACGCCCGCGACCAGCAGCGCCACGAAGCCCGCCAGCCAGAAGCGCTGATGGCGCAAGCTGTACTTCACCGCGCGCAGGTAGGATTGCTGCGTACGGTCGTAGCTGCGATTGAACAGCGCGAAGAACCGGTTTTCCTTGAGATGCTCGGGACGCAGGATGGTGGCGCACAGGGCCGGTGTCAGCGACAAAGCCAGGAAGGCCGAGAACGCCATCGAGATCGCGATGGTCATCGCGAACTGCTGGTAGATCATGCCCACCGAGCCCGACTGCAGCGCGCTGGGTATGAACACGGCCGCGAGCACCACCGAGATCGCGATGATGGGGTTGGTGATCTGCGTCATCGCCTTGCGCGTGGCTTCCTTCGGCGGCAGATGCTCCTCGCGCATGATGCGTTCGACGGATTCGATGACCACGATGGCATCGTCGACCACGATGCCGATGGCCAGAACCATGCCGAACAACGTGAGCTGGTTGATCGAGAACCCGAACACCGCCATGCCGATGAACGCGCCCATCAGCGCCACCGGCACGACCAGCGTGGGAATGATCGTGGCGCGGAAACTCTGCAGGAACACCAGCATCACGATGAACACCAGCACCACGGCGATGACCAGCGTGACCACCACTTCGTGGATGGCCGCGTTGATGAACACCGTGGCATCGAAAGGCAGGAACCACTCCACGCCATGCGGGAAGCTGGGCGCCAGTGCGTTCATCCGGGTGCGAACCTGATCGGCCACGTCCAGCGCATTCGCGCCCGGCGACAGCAGCACGCCGAAGCCGGCCACCGGCTGGTTGTCGAGACGCACGTCGAAGGAATAGCTGGAGAGCCCGAGCTGCACGCGCGCCACGTCCTTGAGACGCACGCTGGTGCCATTGGCTTCCGAGCGCAGGATGATGTTCTCGAATTCTTCCTTGGAGCTGAACTGGCCCTCGGCGGAAACCGGCGCCACCACCTGCTGGCCCTCGGTCGCGGGCTGCTCGCCCAGCGCACCGGTCGCGAACTGCACGTTCTGGCCGCGGATCTTGTCGGCCACTTCGGCCGCGCTGATGCGGAACCCGCGCAGCTTGTCGGGGTTCAGCCAGATGCGCATGGAGTATTCGGCGCCGAACTGCTGCGTCTGGCCCACGCCGGGAATGCGCGAAATCGGGTCGAGCACCTGGCCGGCAACGATGTTGTTGAGCACGTCCGAAGGAACGCTGTTGTCCTTGGAACGCAGGCTCACCGCCATGAGGAAACCGGAGTTCACCTTCGCGACCGTGAGGCCCTGCAGCACCACGTCGCGCGGCAGGCGCGGCTCGGCCAGCGCCACGCGGTTCTGCGTCTGCACCGCGGCCACGTCCGGGTCCGTGCCCGTCTCGAACACCAGCGTGATGCCGCCGGCGCTGTTCGACGAGTTGGACGAGAAGTACATCAGGTTGTCGATGCCGGTGAGCTGCTGCTCGATCACCTGGATGACCGTGCGCTCGACGGTGTCGGCATTCGCGCCCGGGTAGACGGCGCTGATGGACACCTGCGGTGGCGCCACATCCGGATACGCCTCGGCCGGCAGAGTGCGGACGGCGAGCACGCCGCCCAGGGAGATCAGGATCGCGATCACCCAGGCAAAGACCGGGCGGTCGATGAAGAATTGCGCCATGCGTGTGCCCCGGTCGCTGGTTAGTGGGTCGCTTCGGCGGCCGGTTTGCCCTGCTCAGCGCCCGCGTCGGCCGGCGCTGCTTCGGCCGGCGCGTCCGCCGCGGCGGGTGCGCCACCTGGCGCCGCGGGTGCGGCGGGTGCTCCACCGGGCGCCGCTGGCGCGGCGTTGGCTGGCTGCGCCGCAACCGGCATGCCCGGCTGCACCATCTGCAGATGGTCGACGATCACCTGGTCACCGTCTGCGAGGCCGTTGGAAATGATCCAGTCATTGCCCACCACGGAGATGGTTTCCACGCGCTTCTGCACCGCGTTGCCATCGGCGCCGGCGACCAGCACGTAGGGACCCTGGCCATCGCGCAGCACCGCGAGCTGCGGCACCTTGAAGCCCTTGTTCAGCGTGCCGGCCGTGAGCTCGACGCCCACGTACAAGCCGGGCAGTAACGTGCGATTCGGATTCGCCACCTTGCCGCGGAACGCCACGGAGCCCGTGGTCGGGTTGACGCTGTAGTCGGAGAAGTCGAGCGTGCCGGTCTCTTCATAAGGAGTGCCGTCGGGGCGCTTCAAGCGGATGGTCGCAAGGTTGCCCTGCGCCAGTGTCACCGTGCCCGACGCCGACGCGCGCTGCAGGCGCTCGAAGTCCGTGGCAGGCTGGTCGAAGAACACGAACAAGGTGTCGATCTGCTCCACCGTCGTGATCAGCGTGGCCTCACCCTGCCCGACCAGCGCGCCTTCGAGCACGCGCATCTGCGTGGCGCGGCCCGAAATCGGGGCGGTGATGGTCGCGTACCCGAGGTTGATGCGCGCCGTCTGCACCTGCGCGCGTGCCGCTGACACCTGCGCGGCCGAGGTACGTTCCAGCGCTTCGGCATCATCGAGCTGCATGCGCGAGACCAGGTTCTGCCTGGCGAGCTCGCGATTGCGGTCGGCGGCCACCTTGGCATTGGTCGCGGACGCCTCGGCCTGCTCGAGCTGCGCGGTGGCTTGTGCGAGCGCGGCGCGATACGGCGCGGTGTCGATGAGCACCAGGGGCTCACCTTCCTTCACCATGCTGCCTTCTTTATACAGACGCTTTTGCAGCACGCCCGGAACACGCGCGCGCACATCGGAAGCGCGCGTCGGCGCCAGCCGTCCCGATGCTTCGCGCACGATGGGCACGGGCTGGGACTGCACGGTCAACACGCCCACCGGCATGGGACCTTGGGGACCACCCTGTTCCTGCTTGGAACATGCGGCGACTAACAAAGCGGCAACAGCCGCTGCGAAGAGCTGTACTCGTGAATGCATTTTGTTTTTGGGCCGGCGGGAGTTGCGGGGGAACCGCCAGCAGAGGGGCGCTAGTCTAGCGCAGCGTCAGCGGGAATCCGAAATGTCAGGAGCGGAAAAGTCGGGTGTACTGGATTTCATGACGTCCGCTGGCGACGGCGTTCAATGCGGTGCACACGCCGATGTCGGCGTCCAGCAGGTCGGCAGCTCGAGCACTGTATGCGGCCATACGCGGGATGAGCGCGTGAAGTAGGCGTTGTCCGGCACTCTGACCCAGAGGCACCAGTTTCACGGCCGCCAGCACCTGGTTTTCGGTCCACGCCCACGCAAAGGTCTGTGCCGCGGCGGACGCGTCCAACTGCCAGTTTGCGCAGGCGAAAGCGAAGGCCGTTGCATGCGCAACGCCAACCGGATGCTTGGCCGGATTGGCGCCGAAGAGTTCCGTCGTCAGCTGCATTTCCACCAGCACGCGCAGCAGCGCACTGCCCAGGTGACGATCCTCGGCGCGCAACTCCGCGGTTTCACGGCTGGCGATGAGGAAAGCATTCCATCGCTGCACGTCGAGGTAATCGTTTCGCTTCCATGCGGCATGCAGGCGGTACAGCACCGGCAGGTCCAGCGTGGCCATGCTGGATTCGGCGATGCCGCCTATCCAGTCGAGCGCGCTGGTTTCATCGCGTACCCAGCCGCAGTCCACGGCGTACTCCAGCCCCTGCGAGAAATGAAAACCGCCGATGGGCAGCGCGGGGCTGGCCAGGTGCAACAGTCTGAGGTGCTGCAAAGACGGCAGTTGTGAAGAATTGTCGACGGACGCCGCGATCGTTCGCGCCTGGGTCGCCAGCGCCACGTCAGCCGTGCGAATGGGAATGCGCATGCGAGTTCGCGTGGGCGTGCGAGACATAGGCACCTCCCTCCGGTTCGAATGGCGCGAGCTCGACCCGCACCTCGAGTCCGAATCCGCGCAACATGTCATCGAGCACATGATCGTGCTGATAGCGCAGCCAGCCCGGACCGATCTGCAGCGCCACGTGGCGGTTGCCCAGGTGATAACAGGCGCGCGCCAGCTGCAACGTGTCGCCGGTGTGCACGGTGGACACGGATTCGTCGGCGGCCTGCACCTCCACGACGCGGCCATCATCGGCCAGCAGCAGATCGCCGCCACGCAGGATGGTGCCGCGCTCCAGGAACAGGCCAGCCTCCTCGCCATTGTCGAGCACGGCGCGCAAGCGGCTCTTGGATCGTTCGCCGAACGGCAGCAACAGCCGCCGCTCCGCGCCGCGCGGATGATCGACGGAGCGGTCGAGCTTGAGGTTGATCTTGATCAAAACAGAAAGTACCTCTGGGCCAATGGCAGAACCGTCGCGGGCTCGCAGGTCAGCAGTTCACCATCGGCGCGCACTTCATAGGTCTGCGAGTCCACCTCGATCTTCGGCTGCGCCGAATTGTGGATGAGATCCTTCTTGCGGATCGCGCGCGTGTTCTTCACCGCCACCAGCCGCTTGCGCAGGCCGGACTTCTCCGCCATGCCGCTGTCCAGCCCTGCCTGCGACACGAAACTCACCGAGGTCGCATGCCTGGCCGCACCCAGCGCACCGAACATCGGCCGGTAGTGCACGGGTTGCGGTGTCGGTATCGATGCATTGGGATCACCCATGGGCGCGGCCACGATCATGCCGCCCTTGAGGATCATCGCGGTCTTGGCGCCGAAGAACGCCGGCTTCCAGAGAACCATGTCGGCCAGTTTGCCGGTTTCGATCGAACCCACCTCGTGCGCGATGCCGTGCGCGATGGCCGGGTTGATGGTGTATTTCGCGACGTAGCGCTTCACGCGCAGGTTGTCGTTGCGCGCCGAATCGCCCGGCAAAGCGCCGCGCTGCACCTTCATCTTGTGCGCGGTCTGCCAGGTGCGCGTGATCACTTCGCCGATGCGCCCCATGGCCTGCGAGTCCGACGACATCATCGACATGGCGCCGAGGTCGTGCAGGATGTCCTCGGCGGCGATGGTCTCGCGGCGGATCCGGGATTCCGCGAAGGCGACGTCTTCGGCGATGCCCGGGTCGAGGTGATGACAGACCATGAGCATGTCGAGATGTTCGTCGACGGTGTTCACGGTGTAGGGCCGCGTCGGATTCGTCGACGAGGGCAGCACGTTGGCTTCGCCTACCGCCTTGATGATGTCGGGGGCGTGGCCACCACCGGCGCCTTCGGTATGAAAGGTGTGGATGGCGCGACCCTTGAACGCCGCCAGCGTGTTCTCGAGGAACCCGCTTTCGTTCAGGGTATCCGTGTGGATGGCCACCTGGATGTCGTACTGGTCGGCGACGGAAAGGCAGTTGTCGATGGCCGCGGGCGTGGTGCCCCAGTCCTCGTGCAGCTTCAGGCCCATGACTCCCGCTTCGACCTGCTCGGCCAGCGGCAAAGGCAGGCTGGCGTTGCCCTTGCCTAACAACCCGAAATTGAGCGGCAGGTCGTCGAGCGCCTGGTACATGCGCCCGATGTGCCAGGGACCGGGCGTACAGGTCGTGGCGCTGGTGCCGGCCGCGGGCCCCGTGCCGCCGCCGATCATGGTGGTGATGCCCGACATCATCGCGTCTTCCACCTGCTGCGGGCAGATGAAGTGGATGTGCGAATCGATGCCGCCGGCGGTGGCGATCAGCCCCTCGCCCGCGATGATCTCGGTGCCCGCGCCGATGACGATGTCCACACCCGGCTGCACGTCGGGATTGCCGGCCTTGCCGATACCCGCGATGCGGCCAGCCTTGATACCGATGTCAGCCTTGACGATGCCCCAGTGATCGACGATGAGCGCATTCGTGATGACGGTATCGGCCACCATGTCCGCGGGGCGCTGGCTCTGTCCCATGCCGTCGCGGATCACCTTGCCGCCGCCGAACTTCACTTCCTCGCCGTAGATGGTGTGATCACGCTCCACTTCGATGAGTAGTTCGGTGTCGCCCAGGCGCAGGCGGTCGCCGGTGGTGGGTCCGTACATCTCGGCATAGGCGCGGCGTTCGATGCGGCTCACTCCAGCGCCCCCATGACCTGGCCATCGAATCCGTAGACCATGCGGTCGCCGGCGAACGCGACCAGTTCGACTTCGCGCTCCTGGCCGGGCTCGAAGCGCACCGCGGTGCCGGCGGCGATGTTGAGGCGAAAGCCCCGGGCAGCGGCGCGGTCGAAGCGCAACGCGCGATTGGTTTCGAAGAAGTGGTAGTGAGAGCCCACCTGGATGGGCCGGTCACCCGTGTTGCCCACGGTCAGCCTGATGGTGGCGCGGCCCACATTGATGTCGACGTGGCCGGACTCGCAGAACATTTCACCGGGGATCATGGATTACGCCTCGCGGTGTTCAGGGAATCGGATGGTGCACGGTGACGAGTTTCGTGCCGTCGGGGAAAGTGGCTTCGACCTGCACTTCCGGGATCATCTCCGGAACTCCGTCCATGACGTCGTCGCGCGAGAGGATGGTGGTGCCGAAGCTCATGAGCTCGGCCACCGTGCGGCCGTCGCGCGCGCCCTCGAGGATGGCGGCAGAGATCAGCGCCACGGCTTCCGGGTAGTTGAGCTTGAGGCCGCGCGCCTTGCGGCGTTCCGCCACCAGCGCCGCGGTGAAGAGGAGTAGTTTGTCCTTCTCGCGTGGAGTCAGTTCCATGGGTTCAGGTTGCCCAGATGCGTGGGTTGACGGCCTCGCGGCCGATGACGCCGGGGCGCAGCGCGCGCCAGGCGGCGATGAAGAGGTGGCGAACGGCCTCGGCCTGCGGCGCCAGCGCGCGCAGTACCAGCACGCCATCGACGAGCGACACCGCGGCCAGGTGGCCGTGCAGCAACTCGCGAACCAGGTCGACGTGTGCGGCGGTGACAGGCGTCGCGAGCAAGGTGCCCACGGATTCCTGGCCCGCGAGACCCCACTGCGCGCCGCGCGCCGGCGACTCGCCTCGCAGTCGCAGCCGGTCGATGAAAATCGGAACATCCCTCATCTGAGCGGTCATCTCACCCTGGTCTTTCCACAGTTCGAGATCCAGCCGCAGCGTTCCCGCATCGAAGGGCTCGCCGCGCGCGGGCAACCCCAGGCAATTGATCTCCCAGCCGATGAACTTCGACCGCGCGTCGAGATGCACCCGCGTGGCCGTGCGCACGTCACCACCGCGATAGAAGATGTTCTCCTGCGGCAGCCACTCGAGCGAGGCGCCCGCGGCGCGCAGCTGCTGCGTCTGCGACGACACGCGGCCATCGCAGCGATAGAACTTGGTGGCCGCGGGCGTGGTGATCAGCGCATGGGCACCCGGGTCCACCTGGACGTCGATGCGCAGTTCGTCACCGCCCACCACTCCGCCGGGTGGATGCACCAGGTACACGTGGCAGGGGTCACCTTCGGGATGGAACGGCCGCTGCACGACCAGCGGACCCGTGTGCCTTCGCTCGACCAGGCGGGTCCGACCAACCGGTCGAGGTGCGTCCCCGTTTTCTAGAAAACGAGGAATGTCCCCATTGAACGCATTGAAACGCAGGTGCAGGTGGGCCTGCCATCCGGAGGAACTGCGAACGGCGCCGGCGCTGTTCACGGCGCTACACCGTCAGGTGCTGGTGAACGAGATCGTCGGTGAGCCCGGAGATGAGCCCGCTGCTGACGATGCGCCCCTTGTCGAGGATGCGGAATTCGCTGGCCACGCGCCGCGCGAACGGCAGTTTCTGTTCCACTAACAGCACGGTGAGTCTGGCCTCGCGGTTGAGGCGCATGATGATATCGCCGATCTCGTGCACGATGTTGGGCTGAATACCCTCGGCGGGTTCGTCGAGTATCAGCAGCCTGGGGTCGAGCACCATCGCCCGGCCGATGGCCAGCTGCTGTTGCTGGCCACCGGACAGGTCTCCTCCCCTCCGTCGCATCATCTTCTTGAGCACCGGAAACCACTCGAAAATGTGTTCCGGTATCGCCTTGATCGGCGCGCCGCGCCGCGAGCCCATGCCGATGCGCAGATTTTCCTCGACCGTGAGCTGAGAAAAGATCTCGCGCCCCTGCGGCACATAGGCGATGCCGAGCTTCGCGCGGCGATCGGCGGCGAGCTTCGTGATATCCATGGCTTCAGCACCCAGGCCGTAGGTCAATTTTCCCGACGCCGTGGGCAACAGCCCCATGATGCATTTGAGCAGCGTGGTCTTTCCCATGCCGTTGCGGCCCATGAGACAGGTGCAGGAACCTTCGGGCACCTGCATGTCGATGTCCCAGAGGATGTGGCTGCCGCCGTAGAACTGGTTGAGTCCGTTGATGTCGAGCACGGGCTATTCCTGCGCCTCGCCGAGATACACCTCTTTCACCTTCGGATGCGCCTGCACCTGGTCCATGCTGCCTTCGGCCAGCACCGAACCCTCGTGCAGCACCGTCACGGTCCGCGCGATGGAACGCACGAACTCCATGTCGTGTTCGACCACTACCACCGAGTGTTTGCCGGCCAGCGACAGCAGCAGTTCCGCGGTGCGCTCGACTTCCTGCGGAGTCATGCCCGCCACGGGTTCGTCCACCAACAGCAGGCGCGGGTCCTGCATGAGCAGCATCCCGATCTCCAGCCACTGCTTCTGGCCATGGGAAAGGATGCCCGCGCTGATCTCGCGCAGATCCTTCAGACCGACCGTGACCAGCACTTCATCGATGCGCGCGCGCTGCGCCGCAGAGAGTGGCTTGAACAACGTGGACCAGACACGCTTGTTGCCAGCCGCCGCGAGCGCGAGGTTTTGCAATACGCTGTGGTGCTCGAAGACCGTGGGTTTCTGGAATTTGCGGCCAATGCCGACCTCCGCGATTTCAGGTTCGGTGAGCGTGAGCAGATCGGTGGTGACGCCGAACCAGGCGCTGCCGGAATCCGGGCGCGTCTTGCCGGTGATCACGTCCATCATGGTGGTCTTGCCGGCGCCGTTCGGGCCGATGATGCAGCGGAGCTCACCCACGTCGATGTACAGCGTGAGGTTGTTGAGCGCGCGGAATCCGTCGAAGCTCACCGAGATGTCTTCGACGTAGAGAATCGTGCCGTGCGACGCGTCGCCCGGCATGGGGCGGTCGGAACCGGTGCCCGCGCCGAACACCTTCTGCCAGCCTTGCCTGACGACCTGCGCGGCATTCATGCGGGCACGACCTTGGCGGCATCGGGCGTCGCCGGCTTGCGGCCGAAGCGATCGAGCAGCCCGACTACTCCGCGCGGCAGGAACAGGGTGACCACCACGAACAGCAGGCCCAACGCATACAGCCAGTACTCGGGCAGCGCCGCGGTGAAATACGTCTTGGCGTAATTGACCAGCACCGCGCCGGCCACGGCGCCGTACAACGACCCGGTAACCGATGAACCGCGTGCGGCTCTCGGCGTCACGGATGGCCTGCACCACGCGTCCCGCGCGCGACAGCGTGATGTAGCGGCAGGCCAGGTAACCCAGCACCAGCGCGATGGCGCTGGCGACGAACAAGGCCACGCGGGTACTCGGCGCATTGATCGCGAACCCGAGTATCTCCTTGAAATCCGTCATGCCGTTGTTGCCGCCGAAACCCATGTCGTTGCGGAAAAAGGCCAGCATGAGCGCGTAGGTCAGCGCCTGCGTGATGATGGACAGATAGACGCCGGTCACGCGCGAGCGGAACGCGAACCAGCCGAACACATACGCCAGGATGCCGGGCACCAGCGCCACCATGATCATGGCGAACCAGAACATGTCGAAGCCATGCCAGAACCAGGGCAGCTCCTTGTAGTTGAGGAACACCATGAAATCCGGCAGCACCGGGTCGCCGTACACGCCGCGCGTGCCGATCTGCCGCATCAGGTACATGCCCATGGCATAGCCGCCCAGCGCGAAGAATGCGGCGTGGCCCAGCGAGAGGATGCCGCAGAATCCCCAGACCAGGTCCACGGCGACGGCCAGCAGCGCATAGGTCATGTACTTGCCGATGAGCGTCATCGTGTAGCTGGAGATCTGCAGTGCCGATCCTTCGGATGGCGCCAGGTGCAGCACCGGCACCACGACGGCCACGAGCGCGACGATCACGAGGAACACGACCGTGCCGCGTTCGCCCACCAGCAGATTGAGCAAGGGACCGCGCGGCATCAGTTCTCCGCCGCCCGGCCTTTCTGCGGGAACAACCCGCGCGGCCTGCGTTGAATGAAGAGGATGAGCGCCACCAGCACCAGGATCTTGGCCAGCACCGCGCCCGCCCAGGGCTCGAGGATCTTGTTGGCCACTCCCAGCGACATGCCGCCGATGAGCGTGCCCCAGAGATTGCCCACGCCGCCGAACACGACCACCATGAACGAGTCGATGATGTACTGCTGGCCGAGATTGGGGCCGACATTGGTGAGCTGGCTGAGCGCGACGCCAGCGACACCCGCGATGCCGGAGCCCAGGCCGAAAGTCATGGCGTCCACCCACTGCGTGCGCACACCCATGGCGCGCGCCATGTTGCGGTTCTGCGCCACCGCGCGAACCTTCAGGCCCAGCGAAGTCTTCTGCAGCACAGCCAGCAGGATGGCGAACACCACCATCATGAACAGGATCACGTACAGGCGGTTGTAGGTGAACGACAACGCCTCGTTGTACAGGAGCGAGCCCGACATCCACGACGGCGTCTCCACCGGGCGGTTGTTGGCCGTGAATACGTCGCGCACGATCTGCTGGAGAATGAGGCTCACGCCGAAGGTCGCCAGCAAGGTCTCGAGCGGACGGCCATACAGAAAGCGCACCACGCCGCGCTCGATGAGCATGCCCACGGCGCCGGATACCAGGAACGCCAGCGGTATCGCGACGAACAGCGACAACCCGATATGGTTGGGCATGGCCAGCTGCACCACGTACGTGGTGTAGGCGCCGAGCATCATGAGCTCGCCATGCGCCATGTTGATCACGCCCATCACGCCGAAGGTGATGGCCAGGCCGATGGCGCACAGCACCAGCACGCTGCCCAGCGACAGTCCGAAGAACAGCGTTTCGATGGTGGAGTACACGCGGCGCGAGGACTCAATGGATCGCGCCACCTCACGCGCCGCCTCGCGCACGCGTTCATCCGGTTCGGCATAAGACCCGTCTTCGGCCGGCGTGGTCATGTCCTTGAGCCGACTGGCCAGCTCCAGACTCAGCGAGCGCTTCAGCGCTTCGAGCGCGGCCAGGCGCGTGTCCGCATCGTCGCTGGCGAGATCCACCATGGCGATGCCTTCGCTCATCGCCTGTTTGACCGCGGCATCGCTTTCCTTTTCCAGGGCAGCGCGCAACAAGGCGACGCCCTCCTCGTCCAGCGATCGCGACATTTCCTTCACCGCGGCCAGGCGCACGCTGGCATCGGGTTCGGCCAACGCGAAGCTGGCGACCGCGCTGCGCAGAGTCTTGCGCAGGCTGTTGTTGGTGGTGACGCGGGTGAATTCTTCCGCCGGCGCGTTGCCGGCGGATTGGAGAGTCAGGGGGTCGGTCAACGCCAACGTGGTCTCGCCACCGTCGGTGATGAACACCCGGTTGTCCGTATTGCGGAAATGAAGCTTGCCGTCGAGCAGCGTCGCCAGCACGGCGCGCGCGTTCTTGTGGCGTGTGTCAGTGATGGCGGTGACGGCGGCTTGTTTGTCCGCGAAATTGTCGGCGGACAGCGCCGCCACACCGCTCGCGAAGGCGGCATCCGGATCATCGGCGCGCGCGCCGCTCGAGGCCAGCAGGCCCGCCAGCAGGAGCACGATCAAAAGAACGGGCCCCGGGAAAATTCCCGGGGCCCCGAACGTGGTTGGAATCAACGTCTTCAGAGTTTTCTTACTTGTAGTTCTGGCCGGAGCAGGTCTTGGTCTTGGTGTTGTAGTTGCCGCACTTCAACGTGACCCAGTCCGCTTCGATGTCCTTGCTGCCCGGCAGGAAGTCGGACCAGGCGTCGCCCGGCACGAGACCCGCGGTCTTCCACACCGTGTCGAACTGGCCGTCGGCGCGCACTTCACCGATGAGCACGGGCTTGGTCAGGTGGTGGTTAGGCAGCATCTTGGCGACTCCACCGGTGAGGTTGGGCGCTTCGAGGCCGATCATGGCGTCGGTGACCTTGGCCACGTCCGTGGTCTTGGCCTTCTCCACCGCCTTCACCCACATCTGGAAGCCGATCACATGCGCTTCCATCGGGTCGTTGAAGGTGCGCTTCGGGTTCTTGGTGAAGGCATGCCACTTCTTGATCCATTCGCTGTTGGCCGGGCTCTTCTCGCTCATGAAGTAGTTCCAGGCCGCGAGATGGCCGACCAGCGGCTTGGTGTCGATGCCGGCGAGTTCTTCCTCGCCCACCGAGAAGGCCACGACCGGGATGTCTTCCGCCGAGATCTTCTGGTTGCCGAGTTCCTTGTAGAAAGGCACGTTGGCGTCGCCATTGATCGTCGACACCACCGCGGTCTTCTTGCCCGCCGAGCCGAACTTCTTGATGTCCGACACGATCGACTGCCAGTCGGAATGACCGAAGGGCGTGTAGTTGATCATGATGTCGGAGTCCGCGACGCCCTTGCTCTTGAGGTAGGCCTCGAGGATCTTGTTGGTGGTGCGCGGATACACGTAGTCCGTGCCCGCGAGCACCCAGCGCTTCACGCCGAGATCCTTGGCGAGATAGTCCACCGCCGGGATGGCCTGCTGGTTGGGCGCGGCGCCCGTGTAGAACACGTTCTTCGAGGACTCTTCACCCTCGTATTGCACCGGGTAGAACAGCAGGCCGTTGTTCTTCTCGAACACCGGCAGCACGCTCTTGCGCGACACCGAAGTCCAGCAGCCGAACACCACCGCCACCTTGTCCTTCACCAGCAATTGCTCTGCCTTCTCGGCGAACAGCGGCCAGTTGGAGGCCGGGTCGACCACCACGGCTTCCAGTTTCTTGCCCAGCAGGCCGCCCTTCTTGTTCTGCTCATCGATGAGCATGAGGACGGTGTCCTTGAGCGTGGTCTCGGAGATCGCCATGGTTCCGGACAGCGAGTGGAGCACGCCCACCTTGATGGTGTCGGCGGCTTGCGCCGTGGCGCCCAGGGTCATCGCCATGGCCGCGCCCAGTACGGCTAAACGTCTTGTGAATTTCATTGTGTCTTACCTTCCCTTACATCTGGATTTGCAGGCCCAAACCAATCGTCGTGGAGTCGCCACCCACGTCCGGATCGAAGCTCTTGTCTAGATAGAACAGGCTGATGCGCGCGTTGAACTGCTTGATCAGGTAGTTCACGTCGAGCTCGAACGTGTCCTGATCGAGATCGGTGCCGAAGAAGTCGTAGGTGGCCTGGCCGAACTTGCCGAGCACCTGGAACTTCCCGGGCCCCACTTCGTTCGGGAACAGGTATCCGCCGAGCAGGTAGAAGCCATCCGACTTCTCGTAGCCGCCGCCCACTGGCGTGGGATATCCGCCGAGCCCGTCGTACACCGCGAACTCGGATTCGATGGTGACCACGCCCGAGTTGCCCAGCTTCTTCTCGAGCAGGAAGTCGAAGGAGTACGCATCGCCCGCGTCGGCGGTTTGCGCCGCGACGCCGATGGCAAGCAGATCTTTCTCGCCATAGTACGTGCCGTTGAGGTAATAACCGTCCTCGGCATCCCAGAAGTCGACCTGCACGCGCGAGGCAAGCAACACGTCGGAGTCGCCGGTAGTCAGACCTGAGACGTCGAAGGCGCCGATGGAGAACTTGACCTTGTCGTACTGGCCCCAGTACATGAGGCCGTCGTCGCGGCCTTCGGTCTCGAACGGGTAACCGTCCTGCACGCCGTCCTGGTACACGGCCCAGTTGCTGGCGTAGTAAGGACCATAGAGATTCGCGCGGTCGCTGGGCGGGAGGAAGCGGCCGACCCAGATGTTGTGCTTGCCCCCGGCGAAGGAGAACTGCGCCGCCGCGTCGATGACGCGGATTTCCTCGTCGTCGGAGTTGTACTCCGTGTTGAACATGAAGCCGATGTTGTCGGTGGCCTTGCCACTGACGTACAGGCGCGCGCTGTTGAGCGCGAAGTCGCTGAACGATCCGCCGCCGATGGTGCCGCCCTCGCCGTCATCGATGCCATCGAAGTCGGTGCTGGTGAAGCTGGTGCGCATT
Source organism: Steroidobacteraceae bacterium (assembly GCA_029266835.1). Taxonomy (GTDB): domain Bacteria; phylum Pseudomonadota; class Gammaproteobacteria; order Steroidobacterales; family Steroidobacteraceae; genus CADEED01. Next base: position 8,777 of record JAQSWD010000062.1, on the reverse strand, counting down.
CCCCCGCCCACGCTGACATCGACCGCCAGTGCTTGCGAAACCGGCACCGCCGCGAGACCGAGTCCCGCCGCCGCCGTGAATAGAGTTGATTTGAGTGACATGGTTTTCCCTGTTTGCTTGAGCCCCTGCGAACGACGGTACGGGCGGGGGAAAACCGGAGGTAGGCGTCATTTGACGTAGGCAAGCCCGTCGAAATCCGGAATTGAACCGCGGGAGTGCGAATGCCTCCGCGGCTGCACCGCAAAGGCGCGGTTGCTCGAATCTTCGCCACTCATTCCCGCAGCCCCGTCGCTGCCTGTGCAGGCCGCTGGCACATGGCTTGCTAACTAATCCACGGGGGAACAGGGGAAGACGGCCTGATGAAGGCGCGACAACAAAAAATCATCCGCGAGCGCCGGCAGTACAACCAGTGGGTGAACAGCCAGACGCTCGAGGACTTCGCGCTGCGATTCACCGCGAACCGCGCGCGCAGATCCACTTCGCGCGTGGGCAACACCGCGCTCGGCCCCATCGCTTTCCTGGCCTGCGAGGCCATCGGCGGCACGCTCACCTTGCTCTACGGCTTCCCCAATGTCGCCTGGGCCATCGGCGCATTCGCGGTGTTGATGTTCGCGATCGGCCTGCCCATCGCCTTCTACGCCGCGAAATTCGGCGTGGACATCGACCTGCTCACGCGCGGCGCCGGCTTCGGCTACATGGGCAGCACCGTCACCTCGCTGATCTACGCCTCGTTCACCTTCCTGCTGTTCGCCATCGAAGCCAGCATCATGTCGGTGGCGCTGAACCTGGTGTTCGACATCCCGCTGTGGGTGGCGCACATCCTGAGTTCCCTCGTGGTGATCCCGATCGCGCTGTACGGCATCAGCCTCATCAGCAAGATGCAGATCGTCACGCAGCCCGTCTGGCTGGTGCTGCAGTTCGTGCCCATCGGCATCATCGCGTGGAACAACCCCGCGGAAATCGCGGCCTGGACGAGCTTCGGCGGCAGCAGTGTTTCCAGTGGAGAGGGCGGCGGCGGCTTCAACTTCGTGATGTTCGGGCTCGCGGCGTCGGTTCTCCTGTCGCTATTGCCACAGATCGGCGAGCAGGTGGACTACCTGCGTTTCCTGCCCAACAAGACAAAGCAGAACCGCGCGGGCTGGTGGACGGCCGTGCTCGGCACCGGGCCGGGCTGGGTGCTGCTGGGCGGGTTCAAACTACTGGTGGGCTCGTTCCTGGCGCGCAGGCCGACGAACCCACCATCATGTACCACCACGCGTTCACGGAGGTGTTCCAGTCGCCCACCTTCGCGCTGGTGCTCACGGGCATTTTCGTCATCGTCTGCCAGCTCAAGATCAACGTGACGAACGCCTACGCCGGCTCCATCGCCTGGTCAAACTTCTTCTCCCGCCTCACGCACTCACACCCGGGCCGCGTGGTGTGGCTGGTGTTCAACGTGGTACTGGCGCTGATCCTCATGGAAATCGGCATCTTCCGCGCCATCGAGAGCATCCTGGTGATCTACGCCAACTTCGCCGCCGGGTGGATAGGCGCGCTCACCGCCGATCTCGTGGTCAACAAGCCGCTGGGCTATTCGCCGAAATACATCGAGTTCAAGCGCGCGCACCTGTACGACATCAACCCCGTGGGCGTGGGTGCGCTGGCCATCTCGGTATTGCTCTCCAGCCTCGCCTTCATGGGCGTGTTCGGCCAGTACGCCGAGATACTCTCGCCTTTCGTCGCGCTGTTCGCCGCCTTCGTCGCCGCGCCCCTCATCGCCATCGCCACGCGCGGCAAGTACTACCTCGCACGACCGGCGGAGGGACTCGAGGACAAGCCGGAACTGGAATGCAGTATCTGCGAGAACACATTCGAACGCGGCGACATCGCGATGTGCCCGGCCTATTCCGGCCCGATCTGTTCGCTGTGCTGCACGCTGGAGGCGCGCTGCCGCGACCAGTGCAAGACGAACAGCCGCTTCAACGAGCAGCTGGACGGCTTCATACGCCGTGTGCTGCCCGCGCGAGTGGGTGCGGTGCTGAACACGCGGGCCGGGCATTTCGGCGGACTCCTGCTGCTGTCGAATCTCGCCATCGGTTTCCTGCTGATGCTGATCTACCAGCAGTACAGCCACACGGCGCCGGCGCAGCGGGAAGCCATCGCCACCACGCTTTGGCTGGTGTACTTCGCGCTGTTGTTCGTCTCGGGAGTGATGGCCTGGCTCATCGTGCTCGCGCATGAAAGCCGGCGCGCGGCCGAGGCGGAATCGGAACGACAGACCCACATGCTGATGGACGAAATCGACGCGCACAAACGCACCGACGCGGCGCTGCAGAAAGCCAAGGAAGTGGCCGAAGCCGCCAACGTCGCCAAGACCCGCTACATCGCCGGCATCTCGCACGAGATCCGCTCGCCGCTGAACTCCATCTACGGCTACGCGCAGCTGCTCGAGCGTGGCACCGCGGCGCCGTCCGAGAACGCGGTGCGCGTCATCCGCCGCAGCGCCGAGCACATGGCCGATCTCATCGACGGCATCCTCGACATTTCCAAGATCGAGAACGGAATCCTGCGTCTCAACCGGGACAAGGTGCCGCTGGCGGAATTCCTCGACCAGATCGTCGACATGTTCCGGCTGCAGGCTGCGGCCAAGGGCATCGAATTCCGCTATCAACGCCCGCCCAACCTGCCCGGCTTCGTGCACGTCGACCAGAAGCGCCTGCGACAGATCCTCATCAACCTGCTGTCGAACGCCATCAAGTACACCGAACGGGGCAATGCGTCGCTGGTGGTGCGCTATCGCAGCCAGGTGGCGGAGTTCGAGGTGTCGGACACCGGCGTGGGAATCCCCGCGGCTGAACTCGACCGCGTGTTCGAGCCCTTCGAACGCGGCCAGGGCGCGAACGTGCGCGCCGTCCCCGGCACCGGCCTGGGCCTGACCATCACCAAACTACTGACCCAGATCATGGGTGGCGAGATCAACGCCACCAGCACCGAAGGCGTGGGTACCACGTTCACGGTGAGACTGCTGCTGTCGGAAGCCAGCTCGACGTCGGCCAACCAGGCCGTCACCGAGAACGCGCGCGCCATCGTCGGCTACGCCGGCCCACGGCGCCGGCTGCTGCTGGTCGACGACGACGCCTCGCATCTCGACATCGTGCAGAACCTGCTGGCGCCGATGGGGTTCGAGATACAGGCGGCCTCTGACGGGGCGTCCGGATTGAGGCTCGCCGCCGGTTGCCGCCCGGACCTCGCGATGATCGACCTGTCGATGCCCGGCATGACAGGCTGGGAAGTAGCCGCGCGCCTGCGCGCGGACCCGGCGATGGCGGCGCTGAGGATCGTGATCGTGTCGGCCAACGCGCACGAGTTCTCACCCGGCGGCGCCGACGCGCCACACGACGCTTTCCTCATCAAGCCCATCGACATGCAGCGCATGCTCGAATGCCTTGGGGCGCAGCTCGACCTGCGCTGGATCCACGACATCAGTCCGGCCGCGGCTCCCGAGGCGCGCGAGGCGCCCCTGCCCGCCCACTCGCAACATCACGTCGACGATCTCTACCAGCTGGGCCTCATCGGCCACGTACGCGGCATCCAGGCCAAGCTGCTGGAGATGGAAAGCGACCCCACCAACAAACCGTTCGCGAACCACATGCGCACACTGGTCGCGAACTTCGATCTCAAACGCTACATGCACGTGCTCGAAGGAATGCGCAAACATGCCTGACACGATGGAAACCGCCCGACGCGACACGTTGCTCGTGGTCGACGACACGCCCGAAACTCTTGGCTTCCTCACCGACACGCTGGATCTCGCCGGCTTCACTGTGCTCATCGCCACCGACGGCGAGAGCGCGCTGCGGCTGGTCGAGCAGATCACGCCCGACCTGGTGCTCATGGACGCGGTAATGCCCGGCCTCAATGGCTTCGACACTTGCCGGCGCATGAAGCGGAACAAGATGTTCGCGCACCTGCCGGTCATCTTCATGACCGGGCTGTCGGATACCGAGAACGTCATCGAAGGCCTGGCGGCGGGCGGTGTCGATTACGTGACCAAACCACTGGTGGTCGACGAACTGTTGGCACGTATCCGCGTGCATCTCGCCAATGCGCGCGTGGCCGCGGGCACACGCGCCGCGCTGGATGCCACCGGAAGATTCCTGCTGGCCACCGACCGCGCCGGTCGGCTGCTCTGGTCCACTCCCAAGGCGCGTCAGCTGCTGGGCGAGCTGTTTCCACCGGGCAACGAGTCCGGCGCCAGCCTGCCGAAAAGCGTCATGACGCAGCTCATGCAATTGCGATCCGACGGCCACAGTTCGCAGGCGCGCCTGTTGCTCGACGTCAACGGGCGGAAGGTCGAGATCTCCGTCATGAGCCCCATCGGGCCAGATGAATTGCTGTTTCGCCTCACCGAACTCTGTACTACTGCCGATGAAATCCAGCTGCAGCAGACCCTGTCGTTGACGTCGCGCGAATCCGAAGTGCTGCTGTGGATCAGCCGCGGCAAGGCCAATAGGGAGATCGGCGAGATACTGGCGATCAGCCCGCGAACCGTGAACAAACACCTGGAGCAGATCTTCGTGAAACTGGGCGTGGAAAACCGCGCCTCGGCGGCCGCCCGCGCGGTACGCACGCTGGCGCGCTAATACTGGCCAATGCCGCGCCGCGCGGCGCAGAATCCAGCCATGGCGTACCGGATTGCAGGCGTGTTGTTCATGGTCGGCCTGCTCGCGGGCTGCGGATACACGCGTGTTCCCGAGGAACGCACCGACGATGGCCTCGTACGCGTGCCGTCGCGCGCCTCCGGCGGCGTATACCGGGACCTCGACGCGGATTTCACGCCGTACAAGCGACTGATCCTGGAGCCGCCCACCGTGGAGTTCGTGGCGGAGTGGCGGAAGCTTCACGAGAAGGTGACCGATGCCGACGTCGCGCGCATCCGCAAGGAAGCCGTGAAGCTTTTCCAGGACGAGTTCCGCCGGGAACTCGGCAAGCGCGGGCGCTACGAGTTCGCGGAGGCGCCGGCGCCCGACGTGCTGCTGGTGGTGCCCCGCATCGTCGACCTCGACATCCTCGCGCCTGATGGCGGCACACAGGTCGGCGAACGCACGTATACACCGGGGCCGGTGAAGATGCAGGTGACCGGCGAGTTGCGCGACGCCGCCAGCAACAAACTGCTGGCGCGCATCATCATCTTCGAGGGCCAGACGCGATATGGCTTCGACGAACTCCGGTTGGCGAACCGGTCGACCAACGCCCACGAAATGCGCCTGGGCTTCGGCAAATGGTCGATGATGGTCCGCGAGGCGCTCAACGTAGCCAAGGCGACGCGCGGCTCACTCCAGTAGCTAGCTGCTGGCGCCGCTCAATGCGGCGACCTGGGCTTGCAGGCTCAGGCGATCCAGCGAGCCCATCGGCAGATTGATGAACACGCGCAGGCGCCGCTCCAGTTCCGCGCGGGTGCGCAACAAAGACAGCCGTTTCTCGTTCTCGGTGCCGAAGCTTTCCGGGTCCTTGCATTGCCAGTGCGCGGTGATGGGGTGCCCGGGCCAGGTCGGCGGCGCCTCGCCGGCCGCCGTGTCGCTGAGCGTGAAGATGAAGTCCAGTGGCGGTGCGTCGAAGGCGCTGAATTCACGCACGTGGCGCGGCGCATGATCCGGCGCCGGCAGGCCCGCGTGTTCCAGCAATTCGACGGCCAGCGGGTCGATGTTGCGCGCCGGATGGACGCCGGCGCTGTGCGCCTCGATCCGGCCGCGGCCGATGGCGTTCGCGATGGACTCGGCCATCATGCTGCGTGCGGAATTCCGCTGCGAAAGGAACAGTACCCGCAATGCCTGGGCTCCCACCTGCTTCTCCTCGCTCGACTCGGTGAGAGTCTCGCGCCAGAGGGCAACGGGGAGAATGGCAACGGGATGGGCGGCTTGTCAGCGCGCCCCCACGATCACTGTCAGTGGCGCAGCATGCCCTGCGTTTCGATGAACTGGATCACCTGGTCCAGGCCCTCGCCCGTCTTCAGGTTCGTGAACACGAAGGGCCGCTCGCCACGCATCTTGCGGGCGTCGCGATCCATCACCTCGAGCGAGGCGCCCACGTGCGGTGCGAGATCGATCTTGTTGATGATGAGCAGGTCGCTTTTCATGATTCCCGGGCCGCCCTTGCGCGGGATCTTGTCGCCCGCGGCCACGTCGATGACGTACAGCGTGAGGTCGGAAAGCTCGGGACTGAACGTGGCCGCGAGATTGTCGCCACCACTTTCGACGATGATGAGGTCCAGCGCCTCGAAATCGTGCATGAGCTGGTCGATGGCGGCGAGATTCATCGACGCGTCCTCGCGGATCGCCGTGTGCGGGCAACCGCCCGTCTCGACACCACGGATGCGCTCGGGCGCCAGCGCCTTGCTGCGGATCAGGAACTCCTGGTCTTCCTTGGTATAGATGTCGTTGGTCACGACCGCGATGTTGAACAGGTCGCGCATGCGCTTGCAGAGGTTGTCCACCAGCGCGGTCTTTCCGGACCCCACCGGACCGCCCACACCCACGCGGAGCACATCTGGTCTGTTGTTCATGACGGCGATGATACCGGGTGGGCGTGGACATGGGAGTCGAGTCCGGCCAACTGCGTCAAATGACTTATATAAGAGTGCGCGGCCTTCAACGGCGGCCGCGATACGGTAGGCTCCTCACATGCGCCACGCCACCCTCGCCAAGCTGCTGCTGATCCCCGTCCTCTCATTGCCCGCCCTGGCCTGGGCGCATGCCGGCCACGGCGGCCATGAAAGCGTCGACGGGTTCGTGGCGGGCGCCCTTCATCCGCTCACCGGCGTGGATCACCTGCTGGGAATCCTGGCCGCCGGCGTGCTGCTGGGCTGGCTGCCGCGAAACAGCCGCTGGCTCGTCTGCGCGGGTTTTCTCGGGTTGTTAGGCGCCACGCATGCGTTGTGGCTGCCGCAGGTCAGCGCCGGTTTCATTCCCGGTCTGCTCATGACCAGCGCCGGGCTCGTGGCTGCCGGCATGGTCGCTGCCGGCAAAGTCGCCGCGGTGCAGGCGCGGCGGGTTTTACGCCCGCCGCGCGGTTGACCGCAGTCACTGCAGCCGCAGCACGCTCACGGACTTGGGCGGCAGGCGGATCACCAGCGTCGAGCCCTTTCGCTCCGCGCTGATCTTCACGGGATAAATCGCTTCCGGCGCATCCACGGTGTTGCGCGCATCCATGGCCTTGGCCGTGAGCACGCGGCCCTGCGCCTGTGTGGCGGCAGCGCCCGTGACCCTGGTGGTGACCACGGCCTCACGATTCGGGTCCAGGTTCACCAGCGCCAGTTGCAGTTTTCCCGAGGTATCGCGCGCCGCCGACACGCTCACCGCGGGCACGGTGGCGTCGTCCAGCTGGTACTCGGGCGTGGTGATCTCCGCGGGCAGATGGGTCGCACCCTGGAACGGGATATACATCTGGAACACGTGGTAGGTAGGCGTAAGGGCCATCTTCGGGCCCTCGGTGAGGATCATGGCCTGCAGCACGTTGACCATCTGCGCGATGTTGGTCATCTGCACGCGCTTCGCGTGGCGATGGAAGACGTTGAAGTTCAGCCCCGCCACCAGCGCGTCGCGCAGCGTGTTGTGCTGCCAGAGGAAGCCCGGCTCACGACCCGGCTCGGGGTCATACCAGGTGCCCCACTCGTCGACATAGAACGCGATCTTCCCCTGCGGATCGTTCTTTTCGAGAACTTCCACGTTGCGCGAGATGAAGCCATCGATGCGCAGGGTCTGCGCGAAGGTCGAGATCCACTCGCTCTCGGGGAAGCCGATGGACTTGCCCTTCTTCGGCCACTTGCCCGTCGGCAGCGTGTAGTAGTGATGCGAGATCGCATCCATGTCGCGCTTGACGTTCTTCGTCAGCACCTCGGCCCAGAGGGTCTCGTCACCGTTGCCGCCGCTTGCGATGATGGTGGGACGATGGCCGCGCGGCGCCTTCACATACGTCGCGTACTGGCGGAACAGGTTGGCATACCACTCGGGCGTCATGTTGCCGCCGCAGCCCCAGGTCTCGTTGCCGATGCCGAAGTAATGTACGTCCCAGGGTTTGTCGCGGCCGTTCTTGCGACGCTCGTTGGCGAGCGTCGAGACGGTGTCGCTGGTCATGTACTCCATCCAGTCGGCCATCTCCTGCACGCTTCCGGAGCCCACGTTGCCGCTGATGTACACCTTGGCGCCGATCATCTCGGCGAAGGCCATGAACTCGTGCGTGCCGAACTCGTTGGTCTCGGGCACGCCGCCCCAATGCGTGTTCACCTTCACCGGCCGCTTCTCGCGCGGGCCGATGCCGTCGCGCCAGTGGTACTCGTCGGCGAAGCAGCCGCCTGGCCAGCGCACCACGGGCACCTTCAGATTCTTCAACGCATCGACGACGTCATTGCGATAGCCGTTGGTGTTCGGGATGGCCGATTTCTCGCCCACCCACACACCTTCATAGATGCCGGTGCCGAGATGCTCGGCGAATTGCCCGTAGACATTGGGGTTGATGACGGCGCCCGGCTGGTCCGCGCGGATGTTGACCGTCACCTGCGTGGCCGCAGCGCGCGCCGCCGCCGAACCTGCGATCAGCGCGGCCGTGCTCAGCAGGAGCGCGCCCAGCAGGCGCTTGCGTCTGCGAATGAACCTCATCGATCCCCCTTCTGTTGTCTCTGCCGGCATTCGTCTAGGCGCGGCCAAAAATCATGCTAGCCGCGCGTGTTTTCGTGGCGCAAGACTCGAGGGATTCCAAAACGGATATCAGTCAGCGGTGCCGACCGCAGTTCGCGTGCCCGC
>JAQSWD010000061.1 GCA_029266835.1 Steroidobacteraceae bacterium | reverse complement strand
GCGGTTGCCCGCGACAGGCACCACTGGTATAAAGGCGGCCCTTTCGGCGGCCGGCACCCGGCATTCCGATAGCTAACCAACTGATTTTCGGGACTTTTATGAGCCGCGTTTGCGAAGTCACGGGCAAGGGCGTTGCTGTCGGCAACCGCGTTTCCCACGCCAATAACAAGAAGCGTCGCCGCTTCCTCCCCAACCTGCACACCCAGCGCTTCTGGCTGGAGACCGAGCGTCGCTGGGTCAGCCTGCGTGTTTCCACGCGCGGCCTGCGCACGATCGAAAAGAACGGCATCGACGCGGTGGTCGCCGACCTGCGCGCCAAAGGCAAGAAGGTCTAAGTCATGCGTGAAAAAGTGAAACTGCTGTCGTCCGCGGGCACCGGCCACTTCTACGTGGCCACCAAGAACAAGCGCCTGCATCCCGACAAGATGAACGTGAAGAAGTACGACCCGGTCGTGCGCAAGCACGTCGATTACAAGGAAACGAAGATCAAGTAATCGATCTTCGCTGCAAGGTTCCATGAAAAAGCCCCGGCGGTTTCCCGCCGGGGCTTTTTCTTTGGCCTCGATCTGCCTGAACGATCGTGGGTGGCGACTTGGGGAGCCACTGGCTGCTGACAAAGCGCCCTCTGCCTAATGGGCTTTGCCAGCAGTCATGACCCTTCCACCAATACCCGATCAACTTGGGGCGGCGGCGGGAGTGAAAAGCTCAGGGTCGAGCTTGCTCACAGGTTCTCTTGCAGGAGGGTCCCGCCGCCACCCACAATCGTTCGTGCGTGAATAGATGCGCCTTCGAGGGCAAAGGTTGCAAATCGGAAGCGACCGGCCGTTGGGAAATCACGTCGAATCGAACCTGTCCTACAAGTGCCCGAACTACCCGAAGTCGAAACAACGCGCCGCGGCATCGAGCCGCACGTCGTGGGGCGCCGCATCCATCGCCTGCTGGTGCACGACCGTCGGCTGCGCTGGCCCGTGGATCTCGCCATGGTGACCGCGGTGGCGGGCCGCGAGATTCGTCGTGCTGGCCGGCGCGCCAAATACCTGCTGCTGGAAACCGAAGTCGGGACGCTGATCCTGCATCTCGGCATGTCGGGAAACCTGCGCGTGTTGCCCGCGCACACGCCGCGCATCGCGCACGATCACGTGGACATCGAACTGGATTCGGGACAGACGTTGCGCTTCAACGATCCGCGGCGATTCGGAAGCCTCATGTTCACCGCCGGCGATCCATCGCTGCATCCGTTGCTCGCGAGCCTCGCGCCCGAGCCGCTCGAGGATGATTTCGACGCCGACTATCTGTGGAGGATCACGCGGCGCCGTTCCGTCGCCATCAAGCAGCTGATCATGAATGCGAGGCTGGTGGTGGGAGTGGGCAACATCTACGCCAGTGAAGCCTTGTTCCGCGCCCGCATACGGCCGAGGCGCCAGGCCCGGTCACTGACACGCGTGGAATGCGCAAAGCTGGTGCGTGCGATCAAGGCAACGCTGGCCATGGCGGTGAAGGTGGGCGGCACGACTTTGCGCGACTACGTCGGTGCGGACGGGAACCCCGGATACTTCCGGCAAAAACTGTACGTATACGAGCGCGCGGGGAAACCTTGTCGTGTGTGCGGCAACCCGGTCAAGCAATTCACGCAAGGCGCTCGATCGACATACTGGTGTTCCACTTGTCAGCGTTAGTGGGGACTGTCCCCGTAGAATGAGCAGGTGAACAATCTACCCACGCAGGTGACGCCCGCCGAACTCACCGCGTTCAAGCGACGGCTCGCGAAAGTCGACCCGATTCTTGCCGGTGTCATACGTGCCGCCGGCAAGTGCACACTCGAACCCAGTGCCACGCACACGCCATTCCATGCGCTGGCCCGGGCCATCGCGCACCAGCAGCTGAATGGCACCGCCGCCGAAAGCATCTTCGGCAGATTCGTCGCGCTGTACGGCAGTTCGGGCGTGGAGGCCCTGCTCGAGGCCGAACTAGTCCTGGAAACGCCCGACGACAAATTGCGCTCCGTGGGGCTCAGCTTCGCGAAGATCGCGAGCATCAAGGACCTGGCGCGGAAAACGCTGGACGGCGTGGTGCCGCCCTATGACATCCTGCACACGCTGACCAACGACGACATCATCGAGCGGCTCACCCAGGTGCGCGGCATTGGCCGCTGGACCGTCGAGATGCTGCTCATGTTCCGTCTCGGCCGGCCCGACGTGCTGCCCATCGACGACTTCGGCGTGCGCAATGGCTTCCGGCTGGCCTATGGCCTGCGCGGCATGCCGACGACGCGTGCGCTGGCGGAGTTCGGTGCGCGTTGGGCGCCTTACCGATCCATCGCGGCATGGTATTTGTGGCGCGCCGTGGACCTGCACAAGGCGGGCAAACTACCCGCGCCCGCGACGCCCACGCGCATCCAGATCGTGAAGAAGAAAAAGAAGGTCGCGGAAAAGAAGAAGGCCGCGAAGAAACCGGCGAAGAAACGCGCGCCCAAAGCGAAGAAGAGCGCGAAGAAAAAGTAGCTAGTAAACCAGCCCGACTCCGACGCCGCGCGGATCGGACGCCGCCTCGACCTTGCCGGTCTTGTAGTCCCAGACCACCACCTGCATGTTGCCCCAGCGCCGCGTGCCTTCGCGCAGCGTATGCCCACGTTCCTGCAAAGCCGTGCGCTCTTCCGGCGTCAGCGCATCGCTCTCGAACTGCAGCACGTCGGGCGAGAACTGGTGATGGAAGCGCGGCGCGCTCACCACTTCCTGCGCGCTGCGGCCCTCCATGAAATTGAGGGTGCCCAGGATGACCATGCCCGGGATGTAACTGCCGCCCGGCGACCCGAGGATCATCACGCCATTGGGGCCTTCGACGAAGGTGGGTGTGGACGAGGAGAGCGGGCGCTTCTTCGCGGCGATGGCGTTGGCGTCACCGCCGATCAGCTGGAACCCGTTGGGCACACCGGGCTTGGACGAGAAATCATCCATCTGGTTGTTCAGCAGGATGCCGGTGCCCGGCGCCATGAGCCCGGAGCCGAAAAAGAAATTCAGTGTGATGGTGGCCGCCACCATGTTGCCCTTGGAATCGATGACGGAGAAATGCGTGGTCGATGGCCCGGGGCTCGGCGCGTCGACGCCGGGAAGCGCCGCGCTGGGGGTGGCGCGATCCATGCGGATGGACGCGCGCTGGCCGGCGGCGTAGTCGGGATTGATGAGCCGCGCCACGGGCACGTTCGTGAAATCGGGGTCGCCCAGGTACACGGCGCGATCGCGATGCACGCGGCGCATGGCTTCGACGATCAAATGCGTGCGTGTGACCTTGTCGAGCCGCGCGAGATCGAAACCTTCGAGTATGTTCAAGGCATCGATCAACGCGATGCCGCCCGAGGCCGGTGGCGAACCCGAAACGATGCGCGCGCCGCGGTAGTGGCCGACCACGGGCGCCCGCTCCACGATCTTGTAGTTAGCCAGGTCCTCGAGCGTCCAGTTGCCGCCAAGACCGCGTACGCCATCGACCAGCCTCTTCGCGAACTCGCCCTTGTAGAACCCATCCGCGCCCTGCTTCGCCAGCAGCTCGAAGGTGTCGGCCAGATCGGGCTGCCGGATGATGGCGCCGAGTGGCGGCACTTCGCCGTTCACCAGGAAAACACGCGCCGCATCCGGCGTCTTCAGGAAGGCGTTCTTCTTGAACTCCATGCCGCCGCGCAGGCGCGTGTACAGCGGAAAACCCTCGCGCGCCAGCTTGATGGCCGGAGCCAGGCTCACGCTCAGCGGCAACTTTCCGTACTTCTTCGCCAGGTGCGCCATGCCGGCCGGCTCGCCCGGAATTCCAGCCGCGAGCGCGGAGTCACGTGACAGGCCAGGCATCACGTTGCCTTCCTTGTCGAGATACATGTCGCGCGACGCGGCGCCGGGCGCCATCTCGCGCAGGTCGATCATGACTTCGCGCCCATCGCTGGCGCGGCGGATCAGGAAGAAACCGCCGCCGCCCAGCCCCGAGCTCGAGGGCTCGACCACGGCCAGCGCGGCCGCCACCGCCACCGCCGCATCGAAAGCATTGCCGCCCTTGTCGAGGATTTCCCTGCCGGCATCGCTGGCCAGTGGATAGGCGCTGGCGATGGCCGCCTTGCCCGGGCCCGCCTTGGGAATGCTCGACGTAGAAGTGTTCGCCGGCTGCGCCGCATGCAGCGGCAGCGAGAACGCGACGAGGAATACGAAGCCGCGCAGCGCGCGCGTGAAGAAAGGAGTCATCCCGCTCAGACCCGCTTCATCTTTCTGAGTTCGGCCGCCACCACGGGGTGGACGAACTCCTTCACGTCCCCGCCGAGGATCGCGATTTCACGCACCAGCGTGGACGAGATGAAGGTGAATTGCTCCTGCGGCGTCAGGAACACGGTTTCGAGTTCCCGGTGCAGGTGGCGGCTCATGTTCGCGAGCTGAAACTCGAACTCGAAGTCGGACACGGCGCGCAGGCCACGCACCACCACTTGCACACCCTGCTCGCGCGCGAAATCGACCGTGAGGCCGGCATAACCCATGACCTCGACATTCGGGATGTCACCCAGCACCTGCTTCGCCAGCGAGACGCGCTTGTCGAGCGTGAACATCGGCGCCTTGTTCGGGTTCGACGCGATCGCGACGATCACGCGATCGAAGACCGTGGCGGCACGACGCACCAGGTCCTGGTGCCCGTTGGTGATGGGGTCGAAGGTTCCGGGATAGACGGCGCTGCGTTTCATGTGGCCCTGGTTTCAAACCGAAAACAGATGATACCCGACCTCGCCCGCCCGACCCCCGCGCAGCTCGCGCCAGCCGACTGGCAGCGATGGCAAGGGCTCACGGGCGCGGCGCTCGACGTAAACGCGGGCGTCCGGCGCGAGCCGCGCATGGGCCACCAGCGCCGCGGCGATTTCGGCGAGCAACGCCGCGTCATAGGGAGGATCCAGGAACACGATGTCGAAGGCCGCGGCTGGCGAGCCCTTCAGCCATGACGCCGCGTCAGCGCAGACCACGGTCGCCGACGTTTCTCGCCACTCTTCGACCCGCTCGGAAATCGCGGTGGCCGCGCGCCGATCCCGCTCGACGAAAGTGGCGTGCGCGGCGCCGCGCGACAGCGCTTCCAGGCCCAGCGCACCACTGCCCGCGAAAAGATCGAGGACCCGCGCACCTTCCATGCGAGGTTGCAGCCAATTGAACAGGGTTTCCCGGACGCGATCGGGTGTGGGACGAATCTCCACGCCGGCGGGGAATTGCAGTCGCCGTCCGCGGTGGCGACCGCCGATGATGCGCAGGATGCGCGAATTCGCGCCGGCCTTGCGTGCACCACGACCTGCATCATCGGCGCTGCGTTCGACTCCGGGCTCGGCGCGCTCGCCGGCACGTCGCGGCACACGTCTTTTGCCGCCGTTTTTAACCTTCGCCAACGTATTCGCCCGCGCTGCGTGGCTTGCCACCTTTTGGGGCCCAAGCGTAACCTACTGCCCCAACATCACAAGTTCGGCGCATCGTTCTGTACGGCGAGGGAATGCGACCGGATTGTTCTTCAAGAATTCCGAGGAGTGAACGCATGAAGAGGCTACTAGCGGCCACCATCCTGGCCGCCATCGTCACGGCCGGCTGTTCGAGTTCTGTCGACAATTCGGATGACGTGCGTCCGACGGACCCGACGGCGGGCAATGGCAACCCGAGTGGCGCGACTCCTCCGGCCGGCACGGCGCCGACCGCCGCGCGCTTTCAGCCCGCGCAGGGCGTGTTCCCCTTCCCGAACGATCTCTATTTCTCGGGCACCACCGACGGCACGCTCAACATCCAGCCGGCCAACGGTCTCATCCCGCAGCAGGCCGGCCTCAACGCGCTCGATGGCTGGTCCACCACCGCGCCCATCCGCGTGACATTCGGCGGACCGCTGAATCCCGCGTCTATCGGCGCGGCGACGGTGCGCATGTACCAGGTCACTGTCAGCAACACTAACAAGGCGGTTTCGGGCTTCACGCGAGTGCTCACTTACGGCACCGATTACACGGCCGGTGTCGCGACGGACGCGGGCGTCGGCCCCACCATTCTCGAGATCCGGCCGCTGGTGCCGCTGCAGCCGTCGTCGGGTCCGCTGCTACCCACGGATCCGCTGCCGCCGGGCACCGGTTACGTGGTGGTGCTGACCAATGGGCTGACCATGGCCAGCGGCGCGAGCGCAACCGCGGATCGCGATTACGCGACCATCAAGACCACGCTCGGACCGACGGTGAATCCGGCCAATTGCGCCACTCTGCCGAACGCGCCCATGCAAGGCGCCTGCGGATTCACGGCTTCGCATTTTGCGGTGGCCGCGAACCCCGCGCTGGGCGCGGCCGCGGTGAACCCCGCGAACGCCATCGTCTCGTTCCATTTCAGCACTCAGGCCACGCGCGACACCATGCGCGTGCTGGGACAGATCATCACGCTGGTGGCGCCGCCGCCCGCGATCGTGGTGAGCCCGACCCCCATACCGCTGCCCACCTTCAACGCGCAATTCCCGAACAACTCCACCGTTCGGCTGGGCACGGTCACCGTGCCTTACTACTCGTATATTCCGACGGGCGCCAACGACGCCAACGTCCTGCGCCGCGCCTGGACCGCGGCCGCGGCACCCCCCGCGCCGCTCACCGACCCGAACAACGAACGCAACCTCACGCGTTTCAACCCGGTTCCCGCGCTCGTGGCCAACAAGCCCATTCCGCTGGTGGTCACCGTGCCCAATGGCGCGAAGCCCGCGAATGGCTGGCCGGCGGTCATCTTCCAGCATGGCATCACGGGCGATCGCAGCAATGCGCTGGCCATCGCCGGTGCGTTCGCGCAGGCCGGCTGGGCCGTCGCCGCGGTTGACCTGCCGCTGCATGGCGTGGTCAACACCGCGGCCGCGCCGCTGTACCAGGCCACGAACGAGCAGACGTTCAATCTCGACCTGGTGAACAACACCACGGGCGCGGCCGGCCCGGACGGCAACATCGACTCTTCGGGCACCCACTACATCAACCTCAGCTTCCCGCTCGCCAGCCGCGACAATCAGCGACAGGCCGCGGTGAACATGCTGGCGCTGCGCCGCGCCTTGCCGACGCTGGACCTGGACGGCGTAGCCGGCGGCGACATCGACAACACGCGTATCGCCTTCGTCGGCATGTCCCTGGGCAGCATCACCGGCATCATCTACGGCGCCTCGTTGCCGGCCCCGGCACTCTCGCCGACGATGGCGTTCGCGGTGCCGGGCGGTGGCCTGGCGGAACTGCTGCGCGATTCCGTGCAGTTCGGGCCACGTATCAACGCGGGATTGCAGGCTCAGGGCCTGCTGCCGGGCACTTCGCTGTACAACCAGTTCATGCGTGACGTGCAGGCCATCGTCGATGCCGGAGATTCGCTGAACTACGTGACTGCCGCCGCCAACGGCCGGGCTATCTACTTCTCGCAGATGGTGGGCGGAACGCCGCCGCCGCCGAACCCGGACCAGGTGATTCCGAACTCCGCCACGCAGCGTCTGATCACCGCGCTGCAGGCTGCTGGCGTCGACTTCCGCCGCGTGCCGCCGGGGCCGTGGGTCGGTTCCGGCTACGTGAACTTCGTTGCTGGCGACCACGGGACGCTGTTGTCGCCCGCCGCCAGCCTGGCGGCCACGGCCGAAATGCAGACCGAGGTGGTTACCTTCACCGCCAGCGGGAATCCGCCGGTACCGGGCCCCGCACCATCGCCGACCATTCTGGTGACCAACGGCGCCGTCGTTCAGCCGTAAACTACCCGCTCATCGGGTCAGGGGCGGTCCGGTAACCGGGCCGCCCTTTTCATTTGCGGAGAAGATTTTGGCCGACGCCAAGCAACCTTCATTCATCGCACGCATGCGCGCCAAGCTGAACCGGCCTGGCTCCTGGCTTTCCTATGACCTGGCCAACCTGGTGCCGGGTCGCAAGATCGACGCCGAAGTCCTCGACGAGCTCGAGACCCGCCTGCTCACCGCCGACGTGGGCGTCGAAGCCACCACGCAGATTCTCGATGAGCTGCGCAAGAAAGTGGCGCGCAACGAACTCGACGACGTCGACAAGCTGATCGCGGCGCTCACGGATGCCATCACCGCCATCCTGCTTCCCACGCAGCAGCCGCTGAACATCAATACGCACAAGCCCTTCGTGTTGCTGGTGGTGGGCGTGAACGGTTCGGGAAAAACCACCACCATCGGCAAGCTGGCGCGCCGCTTCGCCGATGAACGCAAGCAGGTGATGCTGGCCGCGGGCGACACTTTCCGCGCGGCCGCCATCGAACAGCTCGGCGTCTGGGCAGATCGCGCCGGCGCCGACATCATTCAGCAGCAGGCCGGCGCGGACCCGGGCGCGGTGGTGTTCGACGCCGTCACCGCCGCGCGATCGCGCAAGGCGGACGTGGTCATCATCGACACCGCCGGCCGCCTGCACAGTCAGTCGCATCTCATGGACGAGCTCAAGAAAGTGCGCCGCGTGATCCAGCGCGTGGAACCCAGTGCGCCCCACGAGGTCTTGTTGGTGCTGGATGCCAACCAGGGTCAAAATGCACTCACGCAAGCTCTGCAATTCCACGAGGCCGTCGGCGTCACCGGCCTGGTGCTCACCAAGCTCGACGGCACGGCCAAGGGTGGCATCGTGATCGCCATCGCGCGCCGCCTGAAACTGCCCATCCGCTTCATCGGCCTGGGTGAACAGGCTGACGATTTCGGCGAATTCGATGCCCGCGCCTTCGCGGGCGCGCTGGTCAGCGGCAACAGCCTGTCGGCAGGCTAAGATTCCGCGCGAATGATCACCTTCGACAATGTCGCGAAGCGTTATCCGAATGGCCGCGAGGCGCTCGCCGGCGTGTCGTTCGAGATCCAGCCCGGTGAGTTCGTGTTTCTCACGGGCCGCTCGGGCGCGGGCAAGAGCAGCGTGCTCAAGCTCATCGCGCTGCTGGAGCGCCCCAGCCGCGGCACGGTCACGGTCAACGGGCAGAACACCGGCAAGATCAAGGCCGGCAAGGTGCCCGCCTTCCGCCGCGCCATCGGCGTGGTTTTCCAGGATCACAAGCTGCTGGTCGACCGCCCTATCTATGACAACGTCGCGCTGCCACTGGTGGTGGCCGGCACGCCGCTCAAGGAAGTCGATCGACGCGTTCGCGCCGCGCTGGACCAGGTGGGCCTCCTGGGCCGTGAACGCTCGTCACCGCTGGAACTCTCGGTGGGTGAGCAGCAGCGCGTGGGCATTGCTCGCGCGGTCATCAGCAAGCCTCAGCTGCTCATCGCCGATGAGCCTACCGGCAACCTCGACCCCGGTCTTTCGGTCGACGTGATGAAGGTGTTCAAGCGCTTCCAGGAAGTGGGTGTCACCGTGATCATCGCCTCGCATGACCCGAATCTCGTCGACCAGTTCGGCCAGCGCGAAATCGTGCTCGACGCGGGACGTATCGCTTCGGACAGCTATCGCGCGGGCCACGCATCCCGCATGACGGCCACCGCTCCCAAGCTCGGCGACCTGCCGACCATTCTTCTGAAATGAGCGGCGCCGTTTCCTCCTACGCGACGCGCCACCTGCAGGCGTTGTTCGGCGCGCTGGGCCGGCTGGTTCGCGCGCCGCTCGCGACCTTGCTCACGCTCATCGTCATCGGCGTGGCCCTGGCGCTGCCGGCGGGCCTCGGCCTGCTGGTGAACAACCTGCGCAGCGCCAGCGGCGATCTCTCCAATGCGCTCGATTTCACGGTGCACTTCAAGCTCGGCACTCCGGTCGAGAAGGTCGAGTTGCTCGCGAAGAGCGCGCGTGAGCGCAGCGGCGTGCAATCGGTGACGGTGAAGACCGCCGACGACGCCTTGCAGGAGTTCAAGCAGGCCTCCGGGTTCGGCGATGCTCTCTCCGCGCTGACGGACAATCCGCTGCCGCATCACCTGGTCGTGCGCCCGCGCCCGGACGCCAGCGGCCCCACCGAGGTGGAGAACCTTCGCCGCTATTTCGCCGCCTTTCCGGAAGTGGACCTGGTGCAGCTGGACCTCGACTGGGTGCGGCGGCTGCACTCGCTGCTCGACGTCCTCAAGCGATTCTTCTGGGTGGTGGTGAGCGTACTGGGCCTTGGCGTGCTCGCGGTCATCGGCAATACGATCCGCCTCGAGATTCAGCACCGCCGCCAGGAAATCGAGGTCACCAAGCTGGTCGGCGGGTCCAATGCCTTCGTTCGGCGGCCCTTCCTGTATACCGGGCTGTTCTACGGCCTTGGCGGGGCCCTCCTGGCGGGCCTGATACTGCTGGGCGGCATGGCCTACCTGGAACGCGCCATCGGCGACCTCTCGGCTCAGTATGGCGGCCACTTCTCCATGGAGGGGCTGGGCGGCCGCGGGCTGGGAATCCTGCTGGGGGTGGGTGCGGGCCTGGGGTGGTTCGGCGCCCTGGTCTCGACGGGCAGGCATTTGCGGGCAATTGAACCTCGCGCTTGACCTCTCTTTAAAATCAAATGGTTACGCGTCAGTCCCTCCGATGGGGGATGGAACTGTTTGGCGTCTTAGCACTCTAATCACGCGACTGCTAATATCTCGAGCGTCGAGACAGCAGATCGCCTGAGGAGGTTCGTACAGATGACCGCCACTGCCACCGCTGCAATCGCCCCCCTCGCCACCGCGATGGTCGCGCGCAAGAACGACTTCGTACTGTCGGGACCCGTCGGCAGCTTCGACGCCTATATGGACAAGGTGAGCCGCATCCCCGTGCTGTCGCGCGAGGATGAGTCGGTGCTCGCCAGCCGCTTCCGCGACGAAGGCGACCTCGAAGCCGCGCGTCAGCTGGTCCTCTCGCATCTGCGCTTCGTGGTGCACATCGCCCGCGGCTACTCGGGTTATGGCCTGCCCCTGGGCGACGTGGTCCAGGAAGGCAATGTCGGCCTCATGAAGGCCGTGAAGCGCTTCGACCCCAACGTGGGCGTTCGCCTGGTGTCGTTCGCGGTCCACTGGATCCGTGCCGAGATCCACGAATACGTGCTGCGCAATTGGCGCCTCGTGAAGGTGGCTACCACCAAGGCCCAGCGCAAGCTGTTCTTCAATCTGCGCAAGATGAAGAAGAACCTGGCCTGGCTGTCGGCCGAGGAAACCCTGGCCGTGGCGCGCGACCTCAAGGTGTCGCCGGCCGAAGTGACCGAGATGGAAAAGCGCCTCGCGGCGCGTGACCTGGCCTTCGATCCGGTTCCGGACTCGGGCAGCGAAGACGGCGACGAGACCTACTCGCCCGCCGCCTATCTACCCGCCCCGGATGCGGACCCGGCGGTGCAGATCGAGAACGCCGAGTGGGAAGACACCACGGGCGACCGCCTGCAGTCGGCCATCAAGACGCTGGACCCGCGCGCCCGCGACATCCTCGTGAGCCGCTGGACCGGCGAGGCCAATGCCACGCTGCACGATCTCGCCGACAAGTACGGCGTATCGGCGGAACGCATCCGGCAGATCGAGGCGAACGCCATCAAGAAGTTGCGCGGCCTGATGTCAGGCCTCTGAGACAGCGGGCTTCGCGGCCCTCGGATGAAGCCCCGGCCACCAGTCGGGGCTTTTTCTTTTGAGTCAGACCATGAAAGAAACCAACCTGAATCCGCAGGGACCGCAGATGGCGGACGCCTCGATGGTGCGCACCCTGGCGGCGCAGATCGAAGCGATCTGGCCGCAGGAGAAATCCCTGCTCAATTTCTACCGCCTGCCGCGTAACGCGCGCGTGCTGGACGTGGGCGCCGGAACGGGCGAGTTCAGCGCGCGGGTGGCCGAGCTCATGCCCGAGGCGCAGGTACTGGGGGTCGAGCTTTTGCCGGGTTCCGTGGGGCTGGCGCGCGAACGGCACGCGGCGCTGGCGCCGCGACTGCGATTCGAGACCGGCGATGCCTATCAACTGGCGCAGCCGGACAACAGTTTCGACCTGGTCGCCAACCGGCACATGATCCAGTCGGTGCCGCATGTCGATCGGATCCTTGCCGAGCTGGTGCGCGTGACCCGGCCTGGCGGACGCGTCCACGTGCTGGCCGAGGATTACTCCATGCTGCACATGATGTCGGGCCCACTCGACCCCGACGTGTTCTGGCGCAAAGGCCCCGTCGAGTTCGCCGAGCGCACTGGCACGGATTCGCGCATCGGCCGCCGCGCGTGGACGCTGATGCGCGCAGCGGGGCTCAAGGACGTGCGCGTGGATTACGTGGTCGTGGATACCCTGCGCGTGCCGCGGCGCATATTCGCGGACATCATCACCGCATGGCGCGACGGTTATGTGGAGGCGCTGTCGACGCCGGAATTTCCGCCGGCGCTGGTGCTGCAGCACTTCAACGAAATCATCGCGAGCATTGAGAATCCGGATCACTACGCGGTCTGGCAGGTACCTATTGTTTCAGGATTGAAACCGGCCAGCGCCTGAAGGAAGCACAAATAGAAACGGCGGCCCCTTCCGTTGTTGAAGGAGCCACCGTCCGTGAGCAGGTAATCAGCCTTCGGTGATGGGCTGCAGCTTCAGCTCCACGCGGCGGTTCTGCTGCTTGCCTTCAGGCGTGGCATTGCTGGCGATCGGACGCGCCTCGCCGGCGCCGAAAGCAACGATGCGCTGGCCGTTGACGCCACGCGACTGCAGGTAGGTACCGACCGAGTTCGCGCGGTTCAGTGACAGCTGCTGGTTATAGGTGTCGCTGCCATCGCTGTCGGTGTGGCCTTCCACGTCGATGATGGTCTTGTCGAATTCCTTGAGCACCAGGCCCACGGAGTCGAGCACCTGGAAGAAGCTGGCGTTCAGGTCCGCGCTCGCCGTCTTGAAGGTGATGTTGCCGGGCATGTTGAGGATGAGGTCGTTGCCGTTACGCGTGACCGATACCCCGGTGCCCTGCAGCTGCGCGCGCAGCTTGGCTTCCTGGCGATCCATGTAGGCGCCGACGCCGGCGCCCGTGAGCGCGCCTACGCCCGCGCCGATCAGCGCGCGCTTGCGGCGTTCCTTGGAGTTGTCGCCCGTGGCGGCGCCGAGCACCGCGCCGGCCAGAGCGCCGATACCAGCGCCCTTGGTGGTCTTGTTCACTTTCTTCTCGCCGGTGTACGCATCCGTGGTGGTGCACCCGGCAACCGTCAGTGAAGCCGCGAGGGCTAACAAAGTCACCTTGATCATCGAAGTCTTCATGCAGTTCTCCTTGCGGGCCATCTTGGCGGCGTGCATATGAACGCCGAATGAACCCGCTTTCTGTGAGCCAGTTCTCAGTCGGGCCTACTCCACGTTTTCGGGAGAAGCCGGCGGAGTCGTTGCCCGTTGATAGCCACGCGGCCGTATCGCAACCCGGTTGTGTATGACCGTGCAGCGCACACCATCGCCGCGAAAGTAGCCGTATTCAAATGTCGGCGTTGACCGACCGTCGCGCCCGAGTTCGATTCTGATGGCCTCTTCTTGTTCCCGCGTCAGGGAAAAACGCATCTCGAGGTCGGAATTTCCGCCGTGGTCGAAGGACACGGTCATCGCGCGAGTCCACACCGAATAGCCAGGAAAAACCCGGGCGCAGGCCAGCGCGGCAATCGGGTCCGCGAGTGCAGCCTGGTAGCCGCCGAACATGACGCCACCGGGGTTGCGGGACATCGCGTTCAACGGCAGGCGGATGCGCACCGTGCGCCAGTTGTCAGAGATCTCGAGCACCTTGATGCGCATGGGCCGGAATGGCGGATACAGCTCGAGCAGGCGCGCATCGGACAGGATGCCGCTTCCTGCCATGAACCGCATGAAACGCTGCATCAATGCCACTGGTTCACCCGCCAACCCCCTGGATTGTTTGTTGCGAAGTATGCAGCAGCGGCGTAGGTTTTCGCGCCATGCGCACCGTCGAAGAATGGTTCGGGGAATATGGCGAAAGCCACAGCCATCCGCGCAACGAGCTACTGCACATCATCTGCGTGCCACCCATCGTGATGAGCGTGATCGGCTTTCTCTGGGCGATACCGGTTCCATCTTCGGTCGCACAGGTTTCTCCCTGGTTGAACGTCGCCACGTTGTTTGTGGCCGCGGCCATCGTCTACTACTTCACACTGTCGTTTTCGCTCGGACTCGGCGCGGCTATCGGCCTCGGTGTCCTGCTGTCCATCGTGAGCTGGCTTGACACCCTGTCATGGCCGCTGTGGCTCACCTGCCTCGTGATTTTCATCGTGGGTTGGATCGGCCAGTTCATCGGCCACGCCATCGAAGGCAAACGCCCGTCGTTCATGAAGGACATCCAGTTCCTGCTCATCGGCCCGCTGTGGCTGCTGGGGCACCTGTACCGCAAGCTCGGGATTGCCTACTAGGTGGAGGATCACGGTGCCGGGTGGGGAAAGTGGGGAAAGCGGCTTTCCCCACTTTCCCCACCCGGCACCATGAACATCTTATTATCGCGCCATGCTGAACCCACTCGATTTGTACGATGTTCGCGGCCTGCTCACCGAGGACGAACGCGCGGTGCAGGACTCGGTCGGGCGCTTCGTCGATGAACGCGTGCTGCCCATCATCCAGGACTGCTTCGAGAAGCATCATTTCCCGCGGGAGCTGGTGCAGGAGATCGCCGATCTCGGGTTGTTAGGCTCGTCCATCCAGGGCTACGACTGCGCCGGCCTCAACGCCGTCTCGTATGGCCTGATCTGCCAGGAACTCGAGCGCGGCGACTCGGGCGTCCGCAGCTTCGTGTCCGTGCAGAGTTCGCTGTGCATGTATCCCATCCATGCCTTCGGCAGCGAGGAGCAGAAGCAACGTTGGCTGCCCGACATGGCGCGCGGCAGGAAGATAGGCTGCTTCGGCCTCACGGAACCGCATGGCGGTTCCGACCCATCGAACATGAAGACGCGCGCCGTGAAGAAAGGCGGCGACTGGGTGATCAACGGCGCCAAGATGTGGATCACCAACGGCGCCATCGCCGACCTGTGCATCTGCTGGGCGATGACGGACGAAGGCATCCGCGGTTTCATCGTCGAGAAAGGCATGAAGGGTTTCTCGGCGCCGGAGATCGAGCGCAAGTTCAGCCTGCGTGCTTCGGTGACGTCCTCGCTGTTCTTCGACAACGTCGTCGTGCCTGAAGCCAATCTGCTGCCCAATGTGAAGGGGTTGAAAGGCCCGCTGTCGTGCCTGACGCAGGCGCGCTACGGCATCACCTGGGGCGTGATCGGCGCCGCGCAGGCGTGCCTGGCGCAGCTCATTGACTACACCAAGAGCCGCGAGCTGTTCGGCCGGCCACTCGCCGCCACCCAGACCATCCAGCTGCGCCTGGCCGAGATGGCACGCAAGATCACGCTGGCCCAACTATTGAGCCACCAGCTCGGCCGCCTGAAGGATGCCGGCAAGATGCAGCCATCGCAGGTGTCGCTGGCGAAGTGGAACAATTGCCGCATGGCGCTCGACATCGCGCGCGACTGCCGCGACATGCTGGGCGGCTCGGGCATCAGCGCCGAATACGTACCCATCCGTCACGCCTTGAATCTCGAGAGCGTGATCACGTACGAAGGCACCGAGACCATCCACCAGCTCACCATCGGCCGCGAGCTGACCGGCATCAACGCTTTTTAGCGGCTTCGCCGCAAAGCGAATTCAACGCCGCCGAAGCGGCGGCGTCCGTCAGCTTCTGGGGGCGAAGAACGGCAGTCGCGTCTCGCTGAACGCCGGCAGCGCCTCGCAACGAATGTGAATGCGCACACCGCCGTGATGTCGGCCTGCGTCATGCGTTTGCCCACCAGCCACTGCGCCACACCGCGCTCGCCCATATAGCGATCGATGGCCGCCAGCGACGAACCCATCTGCAATCGAAGGCGATCCAGCCAGGGCTGGTGCCGTTTCGACTCCGGCCGGAACACGCCCTCGTAGAGCTGCAGCACGCCCTTGTCCGCTGCGCCGGTGGCCATGGCGATGAGATTCAGCGCCAGCCGACGCTCCGGCCCGGACACTGGCAGCAGCGCGCGCTCCGGACCCACCAGCTCATCGAGGTAGTCAAGGATGGCAGCGGACTCGAACAGCTTCTCGCCGTTGGGCAACACCAGCGTGGGCACGCGGCCCAGCGGGTTGTATTCGCGGATGCGTTCGAAGTCCTTGCCCACCGACCAGTTGGCGTGTTCGAACTTCAGGTCGAGCAGCTTCAGCGTGACCGCGACGCGTCGCACGAAGGGCGAGTCGAACATCCCGATCAACAACATCAGGCGGGCACCCGGTAATACAGCCAGTAGATCACCGCCGCGGCGATCAACACGTCGATGACCAGGAACCACAGGAAGAACTTCCGGCGCGCGGCGCGCTGCCTCAGCTCGATCTGCGCACGCAGCAGCGGTTCGCGCGAGAGATAGGCGTCGACGCGGCCCTTGGCTTCCTTCAGCCCGAGTCCCTCGGCCTGCCGCACGGACTTGATGGCTTCGATGACCCGCCCCTCATTGAGCAAAGTGACCGCCTCGAGCGGCAACTCCCGGTATTTCGGATCGGCGTACATCAATCGCTTCCTTTCGCTGGATTCATGGAACCGAAACCCCGTCGGGCCCCGCCGGCCGTTATGCCTTGAAGGAGGTGATTCATGAGTAACCTCGCCGAGCCGCAATTGAACGCCACACCACTGATAGACGTGCTGCTGGTCCTGCTGGTGATGCTGATATTCACCCTGCCCGTGGCCACGCACACCGTGAAACTCAATCTGCCACAGGCCGTGAGCGGCACGCTATCGTCCTTCGCGAGAACCACCGTCATCGTTGATATCGATTTCGACGGACAACTGTACTGGAACGGCACCAGCCTGCAGCGGGACGAGCTCGAAGGGAAGCTCCGCGACGTGGCCGCCGCCCCGCGGCCACCTCATGTGAAGGTGGTGCCCGACAAGCGGGTGCGCTACGAGAACGTGGCCCAGGTGCTGGCCGCGGCGCAACGCCTGGGGGTCACGAAGCTGGAGGTGGCGCCTAGCTTCTGACTTTCGACGGCTCCGGAAATGGCGCCGGGGATGGACCTGTATTGGCAGTGACGTGAACCCGCGAGTGACGCCTCACCGTCAATGCTTCCCCGGCGCCACCTACATCTGCGCCTCGGCCAGCCAGCAGGCCAGCAGGACCACCAACGCTACCCATTGCCAGAAGTCGTCGTCGGCATCGCGGCGGCTTTCGTCACTTTCGGGCGGCTCCGGCGACGCGTTCACAGCGGCAACCAGTGGGTCTGGGTTTCACGCCGGTGCAGGTAGACGAACCGTGCGCGCGACAGGCGCGAGGCGAAGTCATTGCTTCTCGTGCCGATGCGCTCCAGGAACCGGCGCCAGCGCTCGCCGGGCTGCGGTCCGAACTGCGTGGCGGCATAGGGTTTCTCGTTCATGGCGACTCCCGTCCGGTGTTTGTGAGGACTGGGGACATTTCGCGCCGGCGCCCGGCCCGCGCCGTGGCGGCCTGGTGGCGTACTGCCGCAGGAATGTGACCAAATGTGGCCGGCGCCCTTAAGCCGAGGCGGGTCGCTTACACTTCACCGCCATGAAAAAGACCATCGCCATCGTCGAAGACGAGCGCGCCATCCGCGACAACTACGCCGCCGCCTTCTCCCGCGAGGGATACGCGGTGCGTGGATATCCCAACCGGCGAGAAGCCATGGCCGCCTTCACCGCGCGACTGCCGGATCTCGCCGTCATCGACATCTCGCTCGAGGACGAACCGGAAGGCGGGTTCGAACTCTGCCGCGAGCTGCGCGGCCTCTCGGCGGAACTGCCCATCATTTTCCTCACGGCGCGCGACAGCGAGCTCGATGCCGTCTCGGGCCTGCGCCTCGGCGCCGACGATTTCCTCACCAAGGATCTGTCGCTGGCGCACCTCATCGCGCGAGTGAACGCGCTTTTCCGCCGCGTCGACGCCCTGCGCCGGCCCGCCGAGGAAAAGCAGGTCATCCGCCGCGGCGCGCTCACGCTGGACAGTGAACGGATGTCGGTGGAGTGGAATGGCCAGGTGGTGCTGCTGTCGCTCACGGAATTCTGGATCGTGTACGCGCTCACCAAACATCCCGGCCACGTGAAGAACCGCCAGCAACTCATGGATGCGGCCAACGTGGTGCTGGACGACAACACCATCACGTCGCACATCAAGCGCATCCGCCGCAAGTTCCAGGTGGTCGACGAGAAGTTCGACGCCGTGCACACGGTGTACGGCATGGGTTATCGCTGGGTCGAATAATCCCGATGGGCCGCATCGCAGAACTCATCAAGGTGGGCCCGCTCTCCGGCTTCCGGCTACGCACCAAACTACTGCTGCTGGCCCTGACCACGCTGGCGCTTCCCTGGGCGGGTTGCCAGTACGCGCGCGAAATGGAGACGGTGCTGCGCGAGAGCGAGCAGCAATCGCTGCTCGCGGTCACCACCACGATTGCCGGATCGCTGAAGGGCCGCCAGGAGCTGCTGTTCCGCGAGGATTCACTGCCCGCGCTTGGGATGCCGGACGGCGACAGCCACCCGGGCGACATCACACCCGTGGTGCTGTCCGGCGCGCCGCTGATCGACGGCCGCGCCGATGAGTGGGACCTCGACAACCGCAACCTGCTGCGCGTGGCGGGCCCCGGCAACGACTCTCTGCAGCTGCTGGCCGCCACGCACGAACGCTGGTTGTTCCTGGCGCTGCTGGTGCGCGACGACAAGCTGGTTTTCGACGCTTCCGAGATGTCGCCGCTGGACGGCCCCGGCATGGGCGACCGCGTGTGGCTGGCCTTCGATGACACACGTGGCGGGCAGCAACGGCTGTTCTTCAGCGGCACCAGCGCGGGCCGCATGCGCGCGCGCCGCATCGAGACTCGTGAATACGGCCGCGAAGAGGCCGCCGAGGAATCGCGCATTTCCGCGGTGATGCAGCGCTCGCGCGATGGCTACGTGCTCGAGATCAGCGTGCCCTTGTCGATGATCGGCCAGCACTTCGGCGTGCTCATCGACGATCGCGACCGGCGCGGCGCCGCGCGCAGCAGTTACGGCACGCTGGACGTCTCCGATCTGCGCGCCACCGGCCGGCTGATCGCCGCTTCTCCGAATCTCTCCGATCATCTGCGCCAGTTCTCACAGCCCGGCGTGGAGCTGACCGTGGCATCGTCCACCGGCGCCGTGCTCACGCGCATCGACGCCCCCGCGCTGCCTGGCGACTACACCAGGCTGCGCGGTTTCCTGCCGCGCATGTACCGGCTGCTCCTGGATGGCGACCTGATTCCGCGCCGGGTTTCGCAGGCCGAGAAGGAAAAGGCCGCCGGCCAGCTGACCCAACGGGTCTCGCGCGGCAAAGCCGAAACCGCCTTTTTTGCGGGACGTTACGAGAACAGCGTGATCGTCGCCGCGGCCGCGCCCATTTTCTCGGCCGACGGACGCCACGTGATCGGCGTGATCCAGCTCGCGCAGACAGCCGATCGCTGGCTGACCCTGCGCGACCGCGCGCTCACGCGGCTGTTGAACCTCACGCTGTTCGTCACGCTGTTCGCCGTCGCCGCCGCCTTCTGGTTCGCCGGCCGCATGACGGTGCGTATCTCGCGGCTGGGCGCCGCAGCCGAAACCGCGCTGAGCCGCGAGGGAAGCGTGTCCCGCCTGCTGCCGGAATCCGAGGCCAAGGACGAGTTGGGCGACCTGTCGCGCAGCTTCTCCTCGCTGCTGGGACGGCTGGACGAGTACACCGGCTACCTGCGGACTTTGGCCGGCAAGCTGGCGCACGAAATCCGTACGCCGAACACGATCATCCGGTCGTCGCTCGAGAACCTCGAATCGGAAAGCCAGAACGAGACGGCCAAGGTCTACATCGCACGCGCGCGTGAAGGCAGCGAGCGGCTGGGCGCCATCCTGACCGCCATGGGCGCCGCCACCCGGGTGGAAGAAGCCATCAGCCACAGCGAACGGCAGCGCTTCGACCTGGCGTCGCTGGTGCGCGAGGCTGCTGCGGCGTATGGCACGGCCTTTCCCCAGCGGCGGTTCATCTGTGAAGCGCCGGAGAGCCTCCCTTTCCTCGGTTCACCCGAGCTCATCGTGCAGATGCTCGACAAGCTGATCGACAATGCCGTGGATTTCAGCGCGGATGGCGCCGAGATCTCGATCGTTCTGCGCGTCGACGAAGACTGGGCGGACCTTTCCGTGGCGAATCCGGGGCCGACATTGCCGCCGGAGGCCGCCGCGAAGCTGTTCGAATCGCTGTGGCAGTCACGATCCGAAGGCGACCGGCGCCCCCACTTCGGCCTGGGCCTGTACATCGTGCGGCTGATCGCGGAATTCCATGGCGGCAACGCCACGGCCGCCAACCTCCCCGGTGACGCCGGCGCGGTGTTCACCGTGCGACTCCCCCGGCGCCCGGCGGCACTGGCCAATTTCGCGTAGCCAGTCACATCCAGTCCGGCCCGGCCCGGCCGTTAACCTCTTCAGTCGATGTCGCGCGTTCGAGACATTGTGGTGTAAAGGATTCGGCGTATGATCCGGCCTCAAGGGGTTCCAGATCCTGCGCTAAGTGACTGAAAATCGGCCACCAAGCGCAGAGTGAAAGAGCCGCCAGAGTGTTCCGGTACTGCACTGCGTCAGCTGGTGATGCGCGGAGGACACAAGGTTTTTTGCTAGAGAAACTTACGGATTTGCTCACGGACACGGGTCCAGTCGGTAGCTGAAATCTGGCTACTGGCGAGGGCGAGAAATGCGTGGCACGACACGCGGGCTTAACTGTTTAGCCGGAGATCGAAAGATCACCAACGCCCCAGCCGAATATTTTTAGTCCGTGTAGTCGACTCGGTCGGCTGACAGCGATTACCTAAGTCGACGACTACAAACTATCAAGCCCCGCTCTGCGGGGCTTTTTTTTTGCTTCTCTTGCGCGGTCCGCGCGCGGCTCGCTGTCCTAGCTACCCGCTCAGGCGCATGCAGCCGTCGCCACGGCGCACGTGGCGCGCGGCCGTGAGTCCCGCCGCGAATCTGACCGCGCGCGGCTTTTGTGGCATGGTGCGCGGCCATGCGCACCACAACAAAGATCGCCTGCATCGTATCGCTCCTGGCCGCTGGCGCCACCCATGCGCAACAGGTCATTCCGCTCTGGGAAAAAGGCGCGCCGGGTTTCGAAGCGCGGCGTAACGAGCCCGAGCAACACAAGGACTGGTGGTACAAGAACATCCACAATCCATCGCTCACGGTTTTCGCACCCGCGGCCGGCAAGGCCAATGGCACGGCCGTCATCGTCGCGGCCGGCGGTGGGCATCGTGAACTGGTGTTCAACCCCGAGGGCGTAGAACCCGCACAGCACCTGGCCAGTCTCGGCATCACCGCGTTCGCGCTGAAATACCGGCTCTTTCGCGAACCCGGTTCGAAGTACACCATCGACAACACCGCGGAGGACATCCGCCGCGCCATGCGCACCGTCCGCGCGCGCGCCGCCGAGTGGAACATCGATCCCGACCGCATCGGCGTGATGGGCTGGTCGGCCGGTGGCGAGGTGGCGGCGCTGGTGGCCTATCCACCCGTCGCGGGTGATGCGAAAGCCGCGGATGCCATCGAGCGCGCGAGCGCGCGGCCGGATTTCCAGATACTCATCTACCCCGGCCCGCTGGGAATCCCCGACAAGATCGCGAAGGATGCGCCGCCGCTGTTCCTTCTGGGCGCCGCCGATGACGAATACGTGGCCAACGTGTTGTTCGACCTCACTCGCAAGTACCACGCCGCTGGCGCTCCCATCGAGACTCACATCTACGCGCAAGGCAAACACGCTTTCAACATGGGTCAGCGCTCGCAGTACGTGAGCATCCGCAAGTGGCCCGATCGCCTCGCGGAGTGGCTGGAAGATCGCGGTTATCTGAAGATGCCTCGAAAGTGAGACGGAAATGAGCGGCCTGAGCTTCGCGCATACTCCCGCTACGGCGGCCCTGCTGTGCCTCATCGTCGGCTTCAGCGCGCTGGCGCTGTGGGCGGCACCGAAGATGCTGGAGCGCAATCTCCTGCGCCCGTACTGGATGCGCAAGGAACGCGACTACAGCACCCTGATCACCAGCGGTTTCGTACATGGCGACGCCACGCACCTGCTGTTCAACTCGCTCACGCTGTTCTTCTTCGGGCCGGACCTCGAGCAACGCATCGGCTCGGGCCGATTCATCGCGCTGTACTTCATCGGCCTGGTGCTCAGCAGCCTGGGGACGGTGTACAAGCAGCGCGACAACCCCGACTACGCCGCGCTCGGCGCCTCGGGCGCGATTCTCGCGGTGCTGTTCGCGTACATCGTGTACTTCCCCACGCGCACGCTGTATCTGTATTTCGCCCTGCCCATCCCCGCCGTGCTGTTCGCGTTCGGCTACATGGCTTACAGCTGGTGGGCCTCGAAACACCGCCGCGACAACATCAACCACGATGCCCACCTCGACGGCGCCCTCACCGGCCTGATCTTCGTGGGCGTCACCGACTTCGCGGCCTGGAAACACGCCTTCCGGATGATCCTGGGCTGAAAATAGCGGCTCCTGCCGCACCGGGCGTCTAGAACCACGAATAGTTGAAAGAAATCGAGATCCGCTCGGTCACGGTCGGATTAGGCGCCACCTCATGCCGCAACCAGCTCTCGAACAACACCAGGTTGCCTTGCTCGGCCGGGATGGTCACCCACACCTGGTTTTCACGCTTCGCCTTGCGGCGCTTCGGTGGCGCGGCCATGTAGCGGTCCAGCCGCGGGTCCTCGAACTTCAGCCCCGAACAATGGCGCGGGGTCCGCACGTAGTAGGTGCCGCTGAGTGTCGCCAGCGGATGCAGGTGCAGGCCATGCACGACCTGGCGGGTCATCACGTTGACCCAGCAATCCGTCATCTCCAGCTTGCGGCCGGCGAGATCGAAGTCGAGCGCCTTCGCGTACACACGCACGTGCGCGTCTATGCGTTTCTCCAGCGCGCCGAAGGTCGGCGACATGCGATGCATGCGCGAGGCAGAACTGTACGAGGTGTACCCGCCCGGATAGTTAGTCTCGGACCACAACCGCCCCGCCACGTCCTCCATCGACAATTGCCGGCACTCGCGCAGCAGGCGCGTGTTGAGATCGTCGTTGACGCCGCGCGAGATGCGCGCGGTGTACACGCGGGTGGGAAAGAGCGTGGTCAGGGGCATGGCGAGGAGTATGGGCAAGTTCTGGCTGCGCGCAAAGCCGCGCCGCTATACTGATTCTTTCAACACAAGCGGAAGTGCATCCATGAAGAGATTCACCATGAGGAATGCGACATTGCTGGCGGCGCTGCTGCTCGCCACGGTCGCGCAGGCGCAGACGCACAAGCTCACCCAGGTCTGGGAAACCGAGGCCACGCTCAAGGTGCCGGAAAGCGTGCGCTACGACGCCGCGCGCAAGGTGATGTACGTGTCCAACATCGATGGCCAACCCTGGGCGGCCGATGGCAAGGGCTCCATCGGCAAGGTCGGGCTCGACGGCAAGGTCATCGCCGCCGAATGGGTGACGGGGCTCGACTGCCCCAAGGGCATGGTGTTGTCGAAGGATGGCAAGACGCTGTACGTCGCGGATATCGGCGGCATCGTGGTCATCGATGTCGAGGCGGGCAAGATCAGCCGGAAGATAGCCATACCCGAAGGCCAGCAGCTCAACGATCTGGCTGGTGACGGCCAGGGAACGTTGTACGTCTCCGATTCGCGCGGCAAGAAGGTCTACTCGGTGAAGGGCGACAAGGTCAGCGTCGAGCTCGACGAGAAGGTGCTCAAGGGCCCCAACGGGTTGTTAGTACACGGCGGCAAGCTCTACGTGCTCGACAACCACTCGCTGAACGAGGTGCAGCCCGACAAGTCGCTCAAGGTGCTGGCCAGTGGCATGGAAGGCGGCACCGATGGACTCGAACACGTGAAGGGCGACGACTTCCTCGTCTCCGTGTGGAGCGGCGCCGTGTGGTACGTGAGCGGCACGAACAAGGAATTGCTGTTCGACGGCAAGGCCACGGGCACGAAGACGGCCGACATCGGCTGGGACCCGGCGACCAGGACGGTCTACGTCCCCACCTTCGCCAAGAATACCGTCGTCGCTTACAAGGTCGAGTGACCCGCGGATGGCGGTCCGGGTTTCCCGGGCCGCCATTTCGATCCGCTCGCGGGTTTCGTGAGCGAACGCACACTTGGACGGAAGTCCGGCGTCGCCCCGGCCACATCGGGCTCAGTAATCCCGGGCTCTGCCGACACCTGATACAGGAGTACTGACACCGAGGCCGCGCCGCGGGCCCTATCAAGTGAACCCGGATTTCAAAGCCCAGCTTGCGCAAGCCTTCGGACTCGCTTCTCCCAACGACGTCGACGACCTGCTCGCCTGCCTGCGATCCGGTGGCGAACTCGATTCCAACATCCTGCGCAACGGCTGCCTCGCTCTCGTCCAGCGCCTGCGAGACGAACGCGCGGACAAGGTGGCGCGCGACAAGCGTGTAAGCATCGCGCTGGAGGCGGCGCAGGTGAGCCTCTGGGACTGGGATCTGCGTACGCGCGACATCTTCATCGATCACACGTATTTCGAATGCATCGGCCTGCCCCGCGAAGACCGCACACTGCCGATCTCGGAGCTGGAAAGCCTGGTGCACCCCGACGATCTCGCAGGCTTCTGGCAGGCGGTGCAGGACGCGATCTCGGGCAAGACGAACAACTTGCGTTTCCAGCACCGGCTGCGACACGTCGACGGCCGCTGGATCTGGCTCGAGACTTTCGGTGAAGTCACCGAGCGCGCCGAGGACGGCACCGCACGCCGCCTCACGGGTACGCAGACCAACATCACCGAACGCAAACAACTCGAGCGGGCGCTTTCGAACACCCTGCGAGTGATGCGGACACTGCTCGAGACCATGCCGCTGCCGGTCATCATGCGCGACATGGATCGCCGCGTGACACTGGTGAATGCCGCCTGGGAAAAGATGCTTGGCATCCCGCGCCAGGCCATCCTCGGCCAGAAGATAGAGAAGTACCCGCGCAAGATGCTCTCCGATAATCATCTCGAGTCCGACCTCGAGGTGCTCGAATACAAGCGCTCGCTTCGCTATGAAACCGTGGTGCACGGCGTGGACGGCACTGACTACGACGTCATCGTGGCCAAGACGCCGCTGGTGGCCGACGACGGCACGGTCACCGGCATAGCGGCCGTGATCACCGACATCTCCGACCAGAAAAGGATCTCCGAGACACTCGAGAGGGCGCGCCAGTCAGCGGAAGCCGCCATGCACGCCAAGTCGCGTTTTCTCGCCAACATGAGCCATGAGTTGCGTACGCCGCTCAACGGCGTGGTGGGCATGGCGTCGCTGCTGGAGAACACGGCGCTCGACGCCAAGCAACGCCGCTTCGTGCGGACGCTGAAGACCTCCGCCGAGGCGCTGGTCACGCTCATCAACGACGTGCTCGACCTCTCCAAGGCGGAGGCCGGCAAACTGGAATTGTCGCGCGCGCCCTTCGATCTGCGCCGCGAACTCGAGCAGGTGGTTGGATTGTTCAGCGCCCGCGCCTACGACAAGGGCGTCGAAATCGCCGCGCACATCGGCCCCGACGTGCCGGCGGTGATCAACGGAGACCCCATTCGCCTGCGGCAGGTGCTGGGCAACCTGGTGAACAATGCCGTGAAGTTCACGGAAACCGGCGCGGTACTGCTGTCGGTGTCCAGCGCACCCTCAGGCGAATCACTGGCCGCGCTGGAGTTTTCCGTCACCGATACCGGCATTGGCGTGGAGCCGCAGGAACAGCAGCGCATCTTCGAAGCCTTCGAGCAGGCCGATGGCAGCGTGACGCGCAAGTTCGGCGGCACCGGACTCGGCCTCGCCATCAGCCGCCAGCTGGTCGACCTCATGAGCGGCACCATGGGTCTGCAGAGCGCGCCGGGCCACGGCAGCCGCTTCTGGTTCCGCATTCCCGCCGGAGTTCCGCGCGTCGAACTACCGCCCGCGGCGCCGGCGGGCGATTCGGCCGCGCTGGTCATCGGCCTCCATCTCGTCATGCAGAGCGCAGTGCGCGAGATGCTTTCGCGTGAGTGTGTGCAGGTGATCTGTACCGATGCCGCACCCGCGGGCATCGAAGCGCTGGCGGGGCTTGACGCGCAGATCCGTCATGTACGCGTGATAATCGATTCCAGCGCCACGACGCGGCTGGAGCAGTCAGTGGCCGGATTGCGCGCCGCAGCCGGCTCGCGGCAATTCGAAGTCATCGCACTGGTGCCGCCCGATGCCGACGCGACTGCGCCTCCCGGTATCTCGCGCTGC
>JAQSWD010000060.1 GCA_029266835.1 Steroidobacteraceae bacterium | reverse complement strand
GAACTCGCCTCCGCCATGCAACGCGAACGCCCATTGCGCGGCGAAGACGCCGTCCGCGCCACCATTAGAAAGATGTCGATCGAGGAAGCGGAACGGCATGCCGCGCTTATCGTGCGCATGTTCTGCCGGATGACGCGGCAGCAGGAACTGGAACTGCCGATGCCGTCAACCGCGGGCGCGGCGGTGGTGCAGCTGTTCGCCGCCGAGGGTTAGGCCGCCGGCCGCGACCGTCATCCCAGGCGGTCCGTGCAATGCAAAGCTAGTCGAGCTTGAATTCGATCGTGTCCCAGCGATTGGATTCTTCATGCCGCGCCTGCGCCTTGACGGCGTCGATCAGCGCCCGGCCGTCCCAGTCGACGATCTGATCCGACAACGACGTGATGGCGTTCGGCAGAACCGCGTTGGCGCCGAACGGTCGCATGAGGATCACCGGTTTGTCCGAAGCCTTCGCGAAGGTCATCTCGAACAACATCAATTCGCTTTGCTGCCGATACAGACCCGGAAGCGCGATGACGCATTCCGCAGGGGCAATCTGCCGGCGCAGTTCTTCACGATCGGCTTCCTTGCCGCCGCCGGGAGGCGCCTTGTCCGGCTCGGAAAAGTTCTTGTAAAAGAAGTTTCGCGAGCTCTCCAGGTACTCGAAGATCCGCAAATACTCGTCGGTGGTGTCCCACGCGTGCGTGATGAACAGGCGTATGGGGTTGTTTTGTGACATGTCGACCGATCCGGAGCTGAGAGTTGAGTGTAGTGTAGACGCCGGAGCAACGCGCCCCCTCCACATTTGTGCGTTGCAGCGTTAGCATCTATCTCCTTGCGCCTGCTTGTCTACAACATCCGTTACGCCACCGGCATCGGCCCGGCCTTTCATTTGCCGTTTCCGGGCGCCGGTTACCTGCGATCCAGCCGCAAGGTTCTCGACGGCATCACCGGTTTCGTGAAGGAAAAGGACCCCGACATCGTCGGGCTCATCGAAGTCGACATCGGCTCGGTCCGCTCGGGCATGGTGAACCAGGCCGAGCACATCGCGGACGCCCTGGGCCACTACAGCACCTACGAGTGCAAGTACGGCAAGAGTTCGTTCAACAATCTCATGCCCATCGTGCGCAAGCAGGGCAACGCATTCCTTGCGGCCCCGCGCGTCGAGGGCGAGCGTTTCCATTACTTCGACACGGGCATCAAGCGGCTCATCATCGAGCTCGAACTCGACGATGTGTGCATTTTCCTCGTCCACCTCGCGCTCAAGTACCGGCAGCGCCAGTACCAGTTGCGTTATCTGCACGATCTCATCATGAAGTCGCACAAGCCGGTCATCGTGACGGGTGACTTCAACACTTTCTGGGGCACGCACGAGATCTATCTTTTCATGCGCGCCGCGGGACTGCGCAGCGCCAACGAGAAGAACCTGCCCTCATTCCCGGCGCGGTATCCGCGCATCGAGCTCGACTTCGTGCTGGCGAGCAAGGAAATAGAAATCACCCACTTCGAAGTACCCGACGTGCGCTTCTCCGACCACCGCCCCATCCTTTGCGACTTCACCGTACGCAAGGAGGAGGCGTCGCAGACCGCGGTGGCGTAGTGTGTCGGAGATGAATTCCGCCACCCCGCGAGCCTGGGTCCTCACCACCGATGCCGATGGCATCGCCTGGCTGTCATTCGACAAGCCGGGCACGTCCACCAATGTGCTGTCGCGCGACGCGCTGGTGGAACTCGATGCACACCTTCAGGCGCTGCGGGCGCAGTCTCCGCGCGGCCTGGTGATCCGTTCCGCCAAGGCTTCAGGATTCATCGCTGGCGCGGACGTGAAGGAGTTCGTGCAGCTCTCGAGCGCCGATCAGGCCTATGAACTGGTCCGGGCGGCGCAGAAAATCCTCGACAACCTTGAAGCCTTCCCCTGCCCTACGGTGGCGATCATTCACGGATTCGCGTTGGGTGGCGGCTTCGAACTGGCCCTGGCCTGCCGCTATCGCGTGGGCGTCAAGGGCGACAAATTCTCGGTGGGCCTGCCGGAAGTGATGCTCGGTATCCACCCCGGCTTCGGCGGCACCGTGCGCGCGGTGCGCCGCGCCGGCATGAGCACTGCGATGGAAATGATGCTCACCGGGAAAACGCTTCGGGCCGACAAGGCATACCGTGCCGGTTTCGTGGACCGGCTGGTCTATCCGGCGGACGCCGAAGCCGCGGCACGCGAACTCATCATCCGCCAGCCGCGTCAGCGCAAGCCGCGATTGATGGATCGCGTGTTGTCCTGGCCGCTCGTGCGAGGGCTGGTGCGCAAGAAGCTCGTCGCGCAGGTGCGCGCGAAGGCGCGTCCGGAACATTACCCTTCGCCCTACGCCATCATCGATCTGTGGACCAAGCATGGCGCCCGCGGCGACGCGGCCTATGAGGCCGAAGCGCGATCAATCGCGGATCTGATGGTGGGCGACACATCGCGCAACCTGGTCCGCGTGTTCCTGTTGCAGGAACGCATGAAGAGCCTGGGTCTGAAGGACCAGAGCGGCAAGACCAGGCATCGCGTCGAACGCGTGCACGTGGTGGGCGCGGGAGTGATGGGTGGCGACATCGCCGCCTGGTGCGCGCAACGCGGCCTCAACGTGACGCTGCAGGATCGCGAACTCAAGTTCATCGAGCCGGCGCTCAAGCGCGCTCGTGAAGGATTCGAGAAGCGCCTGCGCGACGCCACCAAGGCTGGAGAGCTCATGGCGCGCCTCACGCCCGATGTGGCCGGCGATGGAGTCCCGGGAGCCGACGTGATCCTCGAGGCCATCTTCGAGAACGCCGACGCCAAACACGAGTTGTTCGCGCGCGTCGAGCCCCGCATGAAGGACGGCGCCATCCTGGCGACCAACACCTCGTCCATCATGCTGGAGCAACTCGACGACCAGCTGCCCGACCCCGCAAAGCTCGTGGGCATCCACTTTTTCAACCCGGTCTCGCAATTGCCGCTGGTCGAGATCGTGCGCGGCGAAACCACCAGCGAGGAAAGCGTGCAGAAGGCGATCGCCTTCACGCGCAGAATCGACAAGCTGCCGCTGCCCTGCAAGAGCTCGCCCGGCTTCCTGGTGAATCGCGTGCTGGTGCCCTACTTGTACGAGGCCATGTTCGCAGCGGCCGAAGGCATCCCGATCGAAGTCATCGACGAAGCGGCGCTGCGATACGGCATGCCCGTGGGACCCGTGGAATTGGCGGACGTGGTCGGTCTGGACGTGTGCAAACACGTGGGCGACATCGTCAGCGGCGCATTGAACAGGCAGAAGCCGGACACGTCGAAGCTCGACGCGCTGTTGGCCGCGAAGAAGCTGGGGCGCAAGAGCGGGGAAGGTTTCTACGTCTGGAAAGATGGCAAGGCCGTGAAGAAGCCTGGTCCGGTGGCGGATCCTCCGGCCGATCTCGAAGATCGCCTCATTCTCGCGCTCGCCAATGAATGTGCGGCGGTGCTGCGCGAAGGAATCGTCGAGGACGCGGATCTCATCGATGCCGGCTGCATTTTCGGCTCGGGTTTCGCACCGTTCCGTGGCGGGCCTTTGACCTATGCGCGCAAGCGTGGTGTCGACAACGTCGTCGCGCGTCTGCAGGAATTCAGCAAGAAATACGGGCCTCGTTTCAACCCCGACAACGGTTGGTCGCAGGTCGCCCCTTCGAGTTGAAGAAGGCCTGGAATGCGTCCTGAGAGGCGCGTCCGCCGTGCTAGCATTTCCGCATGTCCGATGCCCGTGAAGTCAGCGTAGAGTTGCTGCGCACCCTTACTCCGCTCGAAGGAATGAAGCGGGAAAATCTGCACGCACTCGCCAAGAAGGTGACTGTCAAGCAGATGACGGCAGGTCGCACCCTGTTCAAGGAAGGCGACACCGACAAGCGCACCATCTGGATCGTGAGCGGCCTGGTGGAGTTGTCAGAACATGGACGTACCGTCGGCATGATCGAAGGCGGCAGCGCTGAAGCCCGCGCGCCGCTGCATCAAGCCGTGCCGCGCAAGATCACCGCCCGTGCCGTCGAAGACGTGGACTACCTGGCGATCGACGCCGACCTGCTCGACGTCATGATCACCTGGGATCAGACCGGCAATTACGAGGTTGGAGAATTGCAGGCGCAGTTCGGCGGCGGCCACGACGACAGTGACTGGATGACCACGCTGTTGCAGACCAAGGCGTTCCATCGCATTCCGCCGGCCAACCTGCAGGCCATCTTCATGCGCATGAACCGGCAGCAGTACCGCGCTGGTGAAGTGGTGATCAAGCAAGGCGACGAAGGCGATTTTTTCTACGCCATCGTGCAGGGACGCTGCCTGGTCACGCGCGAGTCGCCGCTCAACCAGAAGGGCATCAAGCTCGCCGAACTCGGCGTGGGCGAGACATTCGGCGAAGAAGCCCTGATCGCGGAAGCCAAGCGCAACGCCACGGTGACCATGCTCACCGACGGCGTGCTCATGCGGCTCAACAAGCAGGACTTCCGCGACCTGATGCATGAGCCATTGCTGCGCTGGGTCGACGAGGCCCAGGCGCTGAAGATCATCCAGGCCCGCGGACAGTGGCTGGACGTTCGACTGCCGTCCGAGTTCCAGAACATGGCCGTCGAAGGTTCGATCAACATCCCGTTGTACTTCGTGCGCCTCAAGCTCAATGCGCTCGATCGCAAGACACCTTACGTGGTGGTTTGCGACACAGGTCGCCGCTCTTCCGCGGCCGCGTTCATCCTGTCCGAACGCGGTTTCGATGCCTATGTTTTGAAAGGTGGCATCACCACTTCCAACCTGCCGATGCGTCGGCCGGGCTGACTATTCGAACGACGGTCTGCACCAGACTTCGAGGGGGAGTCAAATGCATGCGTAATACCTGCGTACTGGCCATGGCGCTGCTGCTGCCGTTGATCGCATCGGCGGATGTCGAGCCCGAAGAGCCCGATATGCAGGTGGTCCTGGTCCGCGGCGTGCAAGCGGGTCCCGCTCTATGGAAGGTCACATCCGACGAGCACGTCATGTGGTTGTTGGGCGAGATCTCGCCATATCCCCGCCAGGTCAAATGGAAGTCGAAGGACTTCGTCAAGCTGCTGGCGCGCTCGCAGGAGCTGCTGATCGATTTTTCAGGGTACTGGTTCATCGACGACGAGAGCCGGGTCGCGTTGACCAAGGCGGAAAAGCTCGCGCCCGGAACAAAGCTCAAGGACATCATCTCGCCCGAACTGCATGCGCGACTGCAGACGACGGCCGCCAGGTTCGGCAATCCCCCGCTCGAGCAATGGCACGCGTTCGCGGCGACGAACCGCCTGGTCTCTGCCGCCATGAAAACGCTCGAGATGGAGAGTTTCAGCGTGCGGTTCGAAGCGGCCAGGCTGGGCGAGTGGCACAAGGTCAAGACCACGCCGTTCGCCACGCCGGAGATCTCGTTCGAACAGCGCTTGCGGAACTGGCAGCAACCCGCCAACGAGGTCTGCCTGAAACGGCTGCTCGACGCGATCGAGGACGGAGGCAGCGGCGTCCTGATGCTGGCGAATGCCTGGTCGGTGGGCAGCATTTCCGCCCTGCGCGAACTGGTGCCTCAGTATTCCTTCTCGCGCGACGGGTTTCGCTCCGGTGAATGCGCCGACGCCATGCACGGCAGCGCGCAGCAGGCGCGCGAGTACAAACTCCGGCGCAACAAGTACTGGCTGGACGAGGCGGAACGCGCACTGAAGGAGAACCGCAGCACCATGGCCGTGGTGCTCATGTCGGAGCTGTTCGAACCCGACGGTTACCTGGCGGGTCTGCGTGAGCGCGGATATGAAATCACCGAACCGCGCGAGATACTCGCGAAATAGCTAGGCGACCACCCTCCTCCTGGCTGCAGGCATCCTGGCGGAGGCCGAGGAGCCCGACTGAGTCCCGACGGATGCCCGACGGCATCCGGGCACTACATCGTGTGCGTGGCCTTATCGCCGGCGAGCGCGCCGGCCAGATAGGTCTCAATCTTCTTCTGCGTCTGTCCCCGGTCCTGGTCGGAGAACTGCACGCCGATGCCCGCGGTGCGTTTGCCCTGTGCGCCCTTGGGCGTGAGCCAGATGACGCGGCCGGCCACGGGCAGCTTCTCGTCTTCACCCATCAGGTTCAGCAGCATGAACACCTCGTCGCCGAGGCGGTAGTTGCTGTTGGTGGGAATGAACAGGCCGCCGTTCTTCACGAACGGCATGTAGGCCAGGTACAGCGCGCTCTTGTCCTTGATGGTGAGCGTGAGCAGGCCCGGCTTGTTGGCTCCGGTGCGCCCGGTTCTTTCACTCATGATTGGCTTCGCTCACGCCCTGCTACCCGAAGTTTTCCCTTCGGATGAACGCGCCCAACGCCAAAGCAAGGCTTCGACGGCCATGGCCTTGTTGATGGAGGTATGGGAAAGCTTGCGCATGTCGCGAACGGCGTCCGAGAGCTCGAATAGGTGACATATATTCGGGGCCAGACCCGAACCTGACAAGTGAGTTACGTCGCGAATTGAGGTCGATTCGAGGATGCGATCTGTGACCCAACTCTCAACGCAGGCGAGGCGGGTCGAGAGCTCCCCTCTCGCCCATTTGTCGGCCACCGCGGGCGGCTGCACATTGCCGCTGCCCACGTCTCGCAGCGTGCGCAAGGTATCCGCACGCAGGTCCGCCAGCGCGGCCGGATCGGCATCGATCAGCGCGAACGGCCCTGACCCCGTGGCGGCCAGCGCGTCTTCCCATGGCCCCGCGCCCCTCGCGGAAGCCAGGTACTCGGCAGCTTCGTGGCGTGAAGGGCCCGTGAGGCGCAATCGCGAGCAGCGGCTGCGCAACGTGGCCAGCAATCGCGAAGGCTGGCTGGTCACCAGCAGGACCACTGTGCGGGCCGGCGGCTCTTCCAATGTCTTCAACAAGGCGTTGGCCGCGAAAACATTCATGGCCTCGGCCGGCCAGACGATGGCAACCTTGTACCCGCGCCCATGCGCCGTGAGCGCCAGGTCGGCCGCGAGATCACGCACCGCCTGGATCAGGATCTGCGCAGACTCCCCTTCCGGCGACAGTGGCGTGACATCGGGATGCTGGCCAGCCGCGATCCACTTGCAGCTCTGGCATTCGCCGCAGGGAGCGCGGGAAGCATCGCTGCAATTGACCCGCTGCGCTATCCACCGCGCCAGTTCCAGGCCCCCCGCGCCAGGGTCCTCATGAATCAGAATGCCATGCGCGAGACGCCCGGCCGCGAAGGCGGCATTGACCTCGGCGAATGCCGCGTCGAACCAGGATGGCAACACGATGGACATCGGCTCAGGCTCGCCCGGGCGGGAGTTGCAGCGCCTCTTCCACCGCCGCGATCGCGGCCGAACAAACCTCGTCGAGTCTTACCGACGCGTCGATGACTCGGAAGCGTTGCGGCTGCGCCTGCGCGAGTTCCAGATATCGGTTGCGAACCCGTTCGAAGAACTGGCTCGACTCGATTTCAAAGCGATCCACCGCGCCGCGCCGCGCCTGCATGCGTTCGAGTCCCACGCGCACGGGCACGTCGAGCAGCAGCGTCACGTCGGGTTGCAGGTCGCCATGCACGGCGTTCGCGAGGCGTTCGATGAGCGAGCGGTCGACGCCGCGTCCACCGCCCTGGTAGGCATGAGTCG
Organism: Steroidobacteraceae bacterium; assembly: GCA_029266835.1. Taxonomy (GTDB): domain Bacteria; phylum Pseudomonadota; class Gammaproteobacteria; order Steroidobacterales; family Steroidobacteraceae; genus CADEED01. Next base: position 8,445 of record JAQSWD010000060.1, on the reverse strand, counting down.
CATCCGTGAACCGGTCACACAGAACCCATTCACCGCGCGTGAGCGAAGGACGGATCAGGTTGTCGATGTGAATCTGCCGGGCGCCGAACATGAGCAGCGTTTCCGCCGTGGCGCTGATGTGTTCCTCGCCGCGGTTCAGGACCAGCGAGCGGATGCCCTCGGCCACCTTGGTGCCACCCGGCTCGCGTGTCGCGTGCACGGTGAGTCCGCGCGCACGCAGGGCCTGGGTGAGGCGATCGGCCACCGTGGTTTTTCCCGCGCCCTCGATTCCTTCCAGCGTGATGAACCTGGCTTCCGTCATGGTCTGCTGTTCGTCCGGTTGCTTCGCAGCCGCGCGAGATATCTCGCCACGGCGGCATTGTGTTGTTCGAGTGTGGCGGAGAATACATGCGAGCCGTCGCCGAGGCCGGTGGCGACGAAAAAGATGTCGCCCGTCTCGAGCGGCCTGGTTGCGGCCTCGATGGCTTCCCGTGAAGGCAAGGCGATGGGCGTGGGCGGCAGGCCGGCGCGCGTGTAGGTGTTGTAGGGCGTGTCGGTGCGAAGGTCGCGCTCGCGGATGTTGCCGTCGTAGGAATCGCCGATTCCGTAGATCACCGTCGGGTCGGTCTGCAGGCGCATGTTCTTGCGCATGCGCGTGACGAATACGCCCGCGATGCGCGGCCTCTCGCTGGGCAATCCCGTTTCCTTTTCCACGATGGATGCGAGGATCAGCGCTTCGTAGGCGTTGGCCAGCGGCAGCGCCGCGGCGCGCGTCTGCCAAGCGGATTCCAGGGTCTCGGCCAATTTCCGATAGGCCAGCGAATACAGTTCGCGGTCACTGGTGCCGGCCGCGAATCGATAGGTGTCAGGGAAAAAGCGCCCTTCCGGATGCTCGCCGGCATGGCCGATGGCATCCATGACCTCCGCCACTTCCTTGCCCTTGAGCGTCAGTTTGATCTGGGGATGCTGTTCGACCGCGCGGCGCATGTCCGCGAACGTCCATCCCTCGATGACGGTGAGCGTCTCCAGCACCACCCGGCCGGATTCGAGCTGTTCGAATATCTGTTCGGGCGTCGCCTGCGCGGGCAACTCGTAGCGCCCCGTCTTGATCCGGGGCCATCCGCGCAGTCGCAGCCGTATCTCGACGGAACGTCGGTCGGCCAGCGCGCCCAGGGACTCGAGATCGGCGAGTACGCCGCGAACGGTTTCGCCGGGCTTCACCAGGAGTTGCACGGATTCCTGGTGCGGACCGGCCTCGTGCATGGCCGCGTTGATATGCCGCCAGTAGATAGTCGCGGCGCCCGCGCCCAGCAGCACCAGGCCGAACAGCGAGAGAAGCAGCTTACGCATCGAGAGCCTCGACGTGATCCGCGAGCCGGCGTGCCAGGGTATTCATGTGGAAAGCATGCTCGCCCACGCGCCTGACCGGCACAACCCCGATGCGCGCATTGGTGACGAAGGCCTCGTCCGCGGTCGCCAGGTCGTGCGCCCGGAGTGATTGTTCGATGGCGACGATCCCCAGCGCGGAGCATTCGCGCAGCACCACCTGCCGCATGATTCCCGCCACGCCGGCGCGATCCACCGGTGGCGTCAGCACTTTCCCGGCGCGAACCATGAAAAAATTGGTCATCGCGCCGGACACCAATTGCTCCGAGGCCATACGCAGCAGCGCGTCGAATGCGCCAGCCGCGCGAGCTTCACCCATGGCCCAGACGTTCTCGAGGCGGCTGAGATGTTTGAGGCCGCCCAGGCCCGGGTGCTCGGCCACCGTTCCCGTCGCGAACACGAGTTCGACTCCGGCGCGCAGCTCCGCGGCCAGCGCCGCCGTCTCGTACAGTGAAACCACGCGTCGCGGTGCTTCGCCGTCGGGCGCATACCCCCGGCGCGTGGCGCTGCCGCGCGTCACGATCACCTTGAGCACCGCCAGATGCGGCGCCTGTGCGGCGGCCGCCGCAATCTCCGCGCGCAACTCCGATTCGCCGCGAAACGGGATCGCGAGACGGGTGCAGCCGGAAGCGAGCCGACTCAGATGGGCTTCGAGAAAACGCGCCTTGCCGCCTCGCAGAAGGATGGTCTCGAACAGTCCATCGCCGTATTGCAGCCCGCGATCGTCGGTGGGCACCGAGGCCGCGCGTTGCCCGTCCACCCAGGTGACGATGGCGTCGCTCATGCGGGCACGAATGCGCGCAACATGCCGCGCGCCTTGGCACGGGTCTCTTCCAGTTCGCGTTCGGGAATCGAGTCGGCGACGATGCCCGCGCCCGCGCGCAGTTCGATCTCCGCACCACGTTGGGTGAGCGTGCGGATGAGGATGTTGAAGTCCGCGTCACCGTCGCTGCCCAGCCATCCCAAGGAACCGGTGTAGGCGCCACGTCCAGCGCCTTCCAGCTCGGCGATGATTTCCATGCAGCGGACTTTCGGGCAGCCCGTAATCGTGCCGCCGGGGAACAGCGCGCGCAGCGCGTCCACCGCCGAAGCGTCGGCGCGCAATCGCCCACGCACGTTGGACACGATGTGATGCACGTGCGCGTACGACTCGGTGACCATGTATTCGTCCACCTTCACGCTGCCAGCTTCGCACACGCGGCCGAGATCGTTGCGCTCGAGGTCGATGAGCATGATGTGTTCGGCCCGCTCCTTGGGGTGTTGCACGAGCTCGGCGGTGTCGGCGCGATCCTGCTGGGCCGACCCGCCCTCCTTCGTCACCTGGCGCGCACGGGTGCCGGCAATGGGCCGCGTGGAGATGTCGCGGCCCGAGATGCGCAACAGTCGCTCCGGAGACGATGACAACAACGAGTAACCGCGCCAGGTGACCCGGGCAGCGAACGGTGCCGGGTTCGCGGCGCGCAGTGCGTCGTACACGCGGCAAGCGTCGGCGTCGTCCGCCAGTTTCAAGCGCCAGGACCGTGACAGGTTGGCCTGGTAGATGTCGCCCGCGGCGATGTGTTCCTTGGCGGCGCGCACCTGTTCGAGAAAACGTTGCGGCGGATCTTCGTCCAGTTTGGCCAGTCGCAACGGCGACGGATCGAGCGGCATATCGTGACCGGCGTCGACCAGCCTTGCGACCAGGGTTTGATGTGCATGCGGGTCGCCGTCTTCCGTGACGGCCAGCACCCGGTCATTGGCGAGGTCGTGCACGGCCAGGCTGGTCACTCGCAGCGCGAACGCCGACCAGGGCGCGTCGGCGGGCGGCAGTTCGAGGCGCGGCTCGATCTCCGCCGCCAGCTCGTATCCCAGGTAGACGAACCAGCCGCCGATGAACGGCAATGCCTGGGCATTGTTCCCGGCAGGCCGCGTGGGCCTGGCCCACGCGTCGAGGTTGTCGAGGAAGCCGCCAGGGACGAGTTCGACGCCCTGCGCTTCGAGGCGTCCCTCCCGGTCGCGAGTAATGCTCGCAACCGGAGCCGCCGCCAGCAGGCTGAACCGCGCCAGTGGCCCCTGCGCGGCGCTGTCGCAGAACACCGGAAAATGGTCGGGAGCACGCGCCGCCAGAGTTCGCAGCGCGGCGCCGTCGACCGGCACCTGGCTGATGAGCGGTGCGCGCGTGGTCACCGCCGTGGCATCAGCCCTTGAAGCGGCGGAAGATCAGCGAGCCGTTGGTGCCGCCAAACCCGAACGAGTTGGACAGCGCGGCTTCGATCTGCACCTGGCGCGCCGTGTTGGGCACGTAGTCGAGATCGCAGTCCGGATCCGGCGTGTGATAGTTGATCGTCGGCGGCGCCACGTTGTCGCGGATCGCGAGAATGGAGAACAGCGCTTCCGCCACGCCGGCTGCACCCAACAGGTGTCCGGTCATCGACTTGGTCGAGCTCACTGGCAGCTTGTAGGCATAGTCGCCGAAGGCATGCTTGATGGCGACCGTCTCGGCCTTGTCGCCCAGCGGCGTCGAGGTTGCGTGGGCATTCAGGTAGTGGATTTCGGCCGGGTTCATGCCGGCATCGCGCAGCGCGTTCATCATGGCCAGGCGCGCGCCCGCGCCGTCTTCCGGTGGCGCGGTGATGTGATAGGCATCGCTGCTCATGCCGAAGCCGACGACCTCGGCGTAGATCGTCGCGCCGCGAGCCTTGGCATGTTCCAGTTCTTCGAGGACCAAGGCGCCACCGCCGTCACCCATGACAAAGCCATCACGGTCCTTGTCCCAGGGCCGGCTCGCCGCCTGCGGATCGTCATTGCGCTCCGACAGCGCACGCGCCTGGCTGAAGCCCGCCAGCGCCGTGGGTGTGGTGGCGCATTCCGAGCCACCGGCGATGATGATGTCCGCATCGCCGTACTGGATGCAGCGCATGGCGAAGCCGATGGCATGCGTGGACGTCGTGCAGGCACTGACCACGCCGAGGTTCGGGCCCTTCAGCCCGAACTTGATGCTCAGGTGCCCCGCGACCATGTTGCCAATGGTGCTCGGGATGTAGAACGGCGAAGTCTTCTTCGGGTTGTGAGTCCGCTCCCAGGTGATGGCCTCGTCTTCGATGCCCGCGAGGCCACCGATGCCCGAACCCATGATGGCGCCACAGCGCTCGCCATTTTCCTTCGCGAAGTCGAGACCGGAGTCGGCCACTGCCTGGATGCCCGCCCCCATGCCGTAGTGCATGAACGGATCCATGCGCCGGGCTTCCTTGGGCGAGATGTAGGTGGCGACGTCGAAGCCTTCGACCTCGCCCGCGAAACGCGTGGCGAACGGCGTGGCGTCGATACGCGTGATCGGCTTGATGCCACTCTTGCCCGCCAGTACGGCGGACCATGCGGTCTTGACGTCGCTGCCTATGGGCGAAACGATGCCGAGCCCGGTAACGACGACACGTCGCTTGGACACACTATCCTCGTTGAAGTGAGGTCTGATGGAAGGCGGTGACTGCGCCGCATCCTGCCCGCGCGCTCATCCGCGGAACTGGTCTCAGGACTTGCGGCGATCGGAGATGTACGTGATCGCCTGGCTCACGGTGGTGATCTTCTCGGCATCCTCGTCCGGAATTTCGATCTCGAATTCTTCTTCGAGAGCCATGACCAGCTCGACCGTGTCGAGCGAATCGGCACCGAGGTCATCGACGAACGAAGCGTCATTCACGACCTGCTCTGCCTTGACGCCCAACTGTTCGGCGACAATCGCCTTGACCTGCTGTTCAACCGTGCTCATTTCAGATTCGCCCTCAATAGGTTTGATGTCGCTTTTGGCAGCCCCGGGGGCAGCCGCAGCGGGCGCGTATTCTAGGGCAACATCCCCTCGTTAGCCACGCTGTCAAATCGTGAGTCGTTGTTTTTCTTTGATTTTGTCTCGTTTCTAAAGGGATTTGTTGTTGCGGCCACCCCACGCGGCGGCCTGATTTCGGGGTCCAAACAACGATCCGGCCCAATTCCCGGGTTGTCAGGCCATGTACATGCCGCCATTCACGTGCAGCGTTTCGCCGGTGATGTAGCTGGCGGCAGGCGAACACAGGAACAACACGGCGCCGGCGATATCGTCCACCGACCCGAGTCGGGCCATGGGCACCTGTGCGGTGAGCGCCGCACGCTGCTCGTCATTGAGCGCGCGGGTCATGTCCGTGTCGATGAATCCCGGGGCGACCGCATTCACCGTGACGCCGCGCGAGGCAATCTCCTTGGCCAGCGACTTGGTGAAGCCGAGGATGCCGGCCTTCGCCGCTGCGTAATTGGCCTGGCCCGCGTTGCCCGTGAGGCCGACGATGCTGGTCAGCGAAACGATGCGGCCCTTGCGCTCCTTCATCATGCGCTTGAGGCAGCCCTTGGAAAGCCGGAACACGCTGGTCAGATTGGTGGTGATCACCGCGTCCCAGTCCTCCGGCTTCATTCGCAGCAGCAACGTGTCGCGGGTGATCGCCGCGTTGTTCACGAGAATGGTGGGCATTTCGTTCTTCGCATCGAGATCGGCCAGCAAGGCATCGATGGAGCCCGCATTGCCCACGTCGAGCACGGCGCCACGGCCCTTGTCGCCCAGCGCCGCGGAGATCGCCGCCGCTCCGGACTCCGAGGTGGCCGTGCCGATGACGCGCGCGCCGGCGTCCGCCAGCGACTTGGCGATGGCTTGGCCGATGCCGCGCGAGGCGCCGGTGACGAGTGCCATTTGTCCATTGAGAACGGGTCCGTCGAGCATGGAATTGTCGGGCATGGGGTCTCTCAGGATGCGGCCGCGGAACCCGCGGCGTTGATGGAATCGGGACTGTCGAGCGAGGCGATCTGCGTGTCGCGGCCCTTCTCGATGCGTTTCACAAGGCCGGCGAGCACGCCACCCGGGCCGCATTCGACGATGCGCGTGATGCCGCCGCCGCTGAGCGTGGTGACCGTTTGCGTCCAGCGCACGGGGCTCGAGAGTTGCCGCACGAGCAGCGCGCGAATATCGTCCGGATCGGAATGTTCCTGCGCGTCGACCGCGCTCAGATATCGGATACCCGGTTTGCGGATCTCCGTGGACGCAAGGCGCTCGCCCAGGCGATGCCCCGCGGCCTTCATCAGGCTGCTGTGCGACGGCACGCTGACCGGCAATTCGATGGCACGTTTGGCGCCACGCGCCTTGGCGGCGTCGATGGCGCGCAGCACCGCGGCCTTTTCGCCGGCGATCACTACCTGGCCCGGCGCGTTGTAGTTCACCGCTTCGACCACGGAGCCCGCGGCGGCTTCGGCGCAGGCCGCTTCCACGTCGGCATCGTCGAGGCCTAACAAGGCGGCCATGGATCCGGTTCCCTTGGGCACGGCTTCCTGCATCGCCTGTCCGCGGAAACGGACCAGGTCCACGCAGGTGCCGAAATCGATGGCGCCCGCGGCCGTGAGCGCGGTGAACTCACCGAGGCTGTGACCCGTGACGACTGCCGGCGCGGGCTTGCCGCCGTCCTGCCAGAGCCGCCAGATGGCGATGCCGGCGGCCAGCATGGCGGGCTGCGTGCGCTCGGTGGCGTTCAGGTCTTCGGCCGGGCCATCGCTGATCAGCTTCCAGAGGTCGTAGCCCAGGATTCCCGAGGCCTCCTCGAAGGTGGTGCGCACGATGGCGGCATCGGCGAACTTGGCCAGCATGCCCACGGACTGGGAACCCTGGCCGGGAAAGACGAAGGCAAGATTGTTTGAGGTTTGCATGCGGCGCGGAGTATAGCCGCTGCGCTCAGCGTGGCCGACGTGGACGCCCGCGCAGCAGGGCGAGGACTACACCGCCGATGGCCCCATATAGATGTGCGTCGACCACCGTGTCCGGTGAGCCGGCGAACGGCAAGGCACCGGCGACTTGTTCATAGCCGAGTTTCATCACGATGAAGATGGCGAGGATCCAGCCATCCAGGTCACCGCGCCGCAGGTGCGCCAGCGTGCCGGCGGTCATCACGCCGTGCAGCGCCCCCGACGCCCCCACGTACCAAGCCACGTCAGGGCTGAACCCCCACAGGCCGGCGCTCACCGTCAGTGCCGTACCCAGATAGATAGCCAGCCATCGCAGCGGCGGATAGTCACGGGCGAACAACGCCCACATGAGCACGAGGCCCATGGCATTGAGCGCGGCGTGTTCGAGATCGAGATGCACGAAATGCGCCGTGAGCAGCCGCCACCATTGGCCCTCCGCCAGGGCGGTGCGCTGGTAGCTCAGTGCGTCCCGGGCCGCGGCGCCGTCGATTTCAGGCAGCAGGAACAAGGCCACGGCCGCCAGCAAGGCCAGCCCGTAGGCCCGGTCGCCATTGAGCGACTGGAGCACCCCGGCTAACCCGCCGACAGGGCGTTCAGCGTTCATTTGCTATCATGCGCGCCCCATTCGCCACGCCAACGCCTGCCCACGGAAACCCCATGAAGCGCTCACTTCGGTCCGGACACACTCGTCTTGCAAGGGGCTTCACGCTCATCGAGATCATGGTGGTCGTGGTGATCATCGGGTTGCTGGCGGCGGTGATCCTGCCCAACGTATTCGGAAACGTCGAGAGAGCACAGGTCAACAAGGCCAAGGCCGACATCCAGGCCATCGAGACGGCGCTGACCATGTTCAAGCTCGACAACTACAAGTTCCCGAGCACCGATCTCGGCCTGACCGCGCTTTACCAGCGGCCCAACGACCCCGGCATCCGCAACTGGCGCGAGAACGGTTACATCAAGCGCATCAGCGCCGATCCCTGGGGCAATCCTTACCAGTACATCTTCCCCGGCACGCGTGGACAGGAATACGACCTCTACTCCTTCGGCGCCGATGGACAGGAAGGTGGCGAAGGCGCCAATGCCGACATTGGCAACTGGAACCTGGGCCAATAGGCCGCGCCGACGGGCGCGGATGAATCACCGCGGCGCCCGCGCCTGCTCGCCCGGCTTCACGCTGGTCGAGATCATGATCGTGGTGTTCATCATCGGCCTGATCAGCGCGGCTGCGGTCATCACTTTCGGTGGCCAGTCGCGAGACACCGAACTCGACAAGGAAGCCGAACGCCTGGACGCATTGCTCGACTACGCGCGTGAGCAGGCCGAACTACAGACTCGCGATTACGGATTCCG
>JAQSWD010000059.1 GCA_029266835.1 Steroidobacteraceae bacterium | reverse complement strand
TTGAACGCACGCAGCGGAGCTTCCTGCTGAAGCAATGCGGCGCCGGTTTCGAGGGCCTGGGTTTTCGCGCTGGTGTCGGCGCCGGGCGCATCCACCGGGGACCGGGTGTTCTCGCCGCCGCAGGCGGCCAGCAGCGTCGTCAGCAAGATCGTCATCGCAAAGGGCAGACTGTTTCGCATGGGGCCTCCAGACCCCCAACGCTGCCTCGCGGCCCATCCCGCGAGGCAGCGGCGGTGGACACGGATCCTTGTCAGCGGGCAGCCCGCATTTCGAGAAACCCCAGCAGCGCGACCACCGCCGCCTGCGCCAGCGTGAATACGAAGCCGAGGGCGGTAGGCGCGAGGGCGAAGGCCACCACGACACTGGCCGCGGCCCAGGCGAAATTCCCGATGATCACCAGCCATACCAACGGCTTTGCCAGATTCCGGTATGCGACCATCATCAGGCCGGCGCAGGGGAACAACACCAGCCCCGCGTAGAAGAGCAGGGTCGCTGGATAGCCCAGCAGGCCCGCGAGCGTCGTGGTGGCCAGCACGAAGGCAAGGCCGGTGACCAGGCAGGTCACTGCATCCACGACCAGTAGTTGCTTGAGCGTGAAACCCCGGGTGGCAATGACGGCGGCGTTCATGAATCTCTCCTCGTTGGCGTTGTCGATGGGCGCCATCTTTTCCCAACGAGGTGCCGGCACCAATTACGCGGCAGGTAATGCGCGTCGCCGGCGTCTGTGAATGTACAGGCCATAGCCGATCAGGTTGACGGTGAGCAACACGCCGAGAGCGAAGAACGCCCAACCGCGCGTGAAATTCGGCGGATAGATGATGGGCCCCAGGTAGTGAGTGATGAAGCCTTCGCCGTAGGTGCTCTCACCGGCGAGGTGGCGGTACTGGTTCTCGAAGCCGGTGAGTGGGCAGATGCGGCCGTTGATCTCCACATACGCAGCCCAGGCGACGGCGGGCAGATGTACCCAGACGAGCCTGGGCCATTTGAACAGCAGCAGCGAGCCCAGCAATGCGAACGCGATGAACACGAAATGGATCAGCATGACCGCGTCGGCCGCCAGCGCGTACCACATCAGTTGCCCCTGGTTGTTCTGGCCGTCGGGAGGCCAGGGATTTACCGCGTCGCGCTTCCGAAGGCAAATGTTGATCACAACTCGGCGCCTCGTCGGCGAAATGGCACGAGCACGTGAGTAGCGCGGCGAGGACGCATGCGAACAGTCCCGCCTGCCGCGCTCACGATTTCCGACACCTGGGAAGCCGACTGAAATTTGTGCCGAGCGCCTGTAATGGCTGCTGAGATGACTACGCGGGCGTCCCGGAAATCGCCATCCGAGGTGATGCAGTGGCCATTCTGGCGCCGCCCGAATGGCACGAGGATTGCTCCTTCTTCAGCTCCAGTTCCTTCCTTCCACCCACCACTGGAGAAATTTCATGGCGAACCGAAACCAGGACTATCAACCAGGACGACGCGACCGGGAGCGCATGGACGAGGGGCGCTTTCCGCGTGCCGAAGACGAGCGCGACTACGGCTCGTATGTCGAAAACGATGAAGGTGACAGCTCTGTGCGGGCAGGCAGCTACGATCAGGGCCGTTCACAGCAGTACGGATCCCGGGACCCCTACGGCTCACGCGGCTCACGCGATACGGGCGACCGGAACCGCGAGCGTTACGCGGGCTACGGGGATTTCGGCCAGGGCAACTACGGCGGAGGCCGCGAGGGAAATTCGGGCGAAGCCGGCTACGAGCAAGAGGGGTGGGGTCGGGGGCGCCGTGCCGGAAGTGCGTACGGCGGCCGCTCGGGCAACGAGCAGGGTTTCGGCAATGAGCGGAACCACGGCGCGGGCACCGGCCGCGGATTCTCCGGCTACGGCTACGAGGCGTCCGGCTCGCGCGGCATGCAACGAGAAGGCGGGCAGCGGTCTGGCTATGGCCAAGCTGGTTATGGCCAGTCCGGCTACGACCAGTCCAGCTACGGCCAGTCCAACTACGAGCCCGGCCAGTATGGCGGCGGGTCCAATTACGGAAACCAATCGGGATTGCATCGAGGCAAAGGTCCCAAGGGTTATCAGCGCAGCGATGAACGCCTGAAGGAAATGATCTGCGAACGTCTGCGCGAGGATCCGGACATCGATCCCAGCGAGGTGACTATCAGCGTGCAGGGCGGGCGAGTCACGCTCGAGGGCACGGTGGACAGCCGTCATTCCAAGAACGCGATCGAGGACGTGGCCGAACAGTTCGGCGTGCAGGACGTGCAGAACAACCTGCGCGTGCAGCGCGCGTCACAAGCCGGCGAGACTCTGCGTTCGACGGGAAAATCCGGCAGCGAGGAGGGTCAGAAGAACCGTCACTGACCGCGGCGGCGGTGCGGGCAGTGCCCGCGCCGCCCGTCAGGCCACTTTGCCGCGCTTGAAGCGCAAGGATCCCGCCGCGCGCGGAACACGGGCTCCGAGAACATCCACCAGGCTCGCGAGCGTGCGCCGCAATGCGGGCGCCGAAGCGCCCGCCATCGTGTCGGCTGGAATCACCAGCGCGAAACCGCGCGTATGCGCATCGCAGGCCGTCATCCAGACGCAGCTCTCGGCGGAGATGCCGGCGATCAGCAGCGTGTCGATGCGCATATCCTCGAGCAGCGCTTCGAGCGCCGTCCCATAGAAGGCGGAATGCCGCGGCTTGAGCACGATGGAATCCCCGGGCAGAGGCATGAGCGCTTCGACCAGCGCCGCGCCGGGGTAGTTTGGCGCGCGGCAATGCTCGATGAGGCCTGGCGCATCGCTGCGCCAGGGCCCGAGATTGTCATTGACGTAGATGACCGGCACTCGCTGTCGCCGGGCCGCATCCAGCAATTGCCGGATGGGTTTGACTCGCGGCGCCAGTGCGCGCCGGACGCCGGCGCCGTCGGGAAAATCGAAGTCGCTGATCAGGTCCAGCGCCAGTACCGCGGCGCGACCTCGCGAGCCTTTCCGTGGCTGGAGGCCGCGCCGCATGTTCATCTAACTTCTCAGCGATGGCGTCCCGTGGGAGCGCGTTCCTGCACGCCGGCGCGTTTGCCGCCCGGCGCCATTGCCATCAGGCCGCCTTCCTCGAGTTCCATCTTGCGTTGGGCCATCTGCTCGCCCAGCGCATCCAGGTCCATGTCGGATTTGCGCGCCTCGGCGAACATGCCGCCGGGCTGCTCCTCTTCCTTGACGTGGTGCTTGATCATCTCGGACAGCACCGAGACCATCGAATCGAAGTAGTCATCATCCGGGCCCGACGCTTCGATCTTCGCGATGAGCTGCTTCGCGCCATCGTGTTCGATCTCGGCCTCGTGGTGCAGATCGGTGTCGTCAGTCGCTTCGAGGAACGCCGGATAGAAGATTTCCTCTTCGATCATGGTGTGCACTTTGAGCGCATTGCAGATGTTGGTCGCGAGGTCCTGCTTGCGGCTGTCGTCTCTCGCCTTCTCGAACTGCTCGAACCATTCTTCCACCTGGCGGTGGTCGGCCTTGAGCAACGCGATCGCATCTTGCGTGCGTGCGGCCGTGTCCGTCTTGCGCGCGCTCTTGGCGCGTCCCTTCGCTTTTGCCTTAGCCATATCAGCCTCCTTTGACTGGGTCTCAGCATAGGGGCGCGGACTCGGCATCAATAGCTTGAGAAGCCAGTGTTTCAAGTGAGAGCGATCCGACGTCCGATGCGAATCGTTTTCAACCAGCAACCTGGGGATGTTCGATGCGTCGCCTTCCCGTCGCCCGGCGTTCGAAGTCTTCGCGCGTCAACGCGCGGTTGATGCCGAAGGCGGCGCGGGCGCCTTCGGCCGCGGCCACGATGGACAACTGTACGTCACGGATGATGTTTCCGGCGACGAAGACGCCGGGGACGCTGGTGGCTTCGTAGTCGCCGCAGAGCACGCCGCTGTCGCGCCCGAAGCGGCAGCCCAGTGATTCGGCCAGCTTCGATTGGGATCGCGACGGGGTGTCGAAGAACAGGGCTTCGCGTTCGATGCGTTCGCCGTCCTTGAACACCACGGCGCGCAGCCGGCCCCGGGAGCCTTCGAGGCGGAGTACCCGCTTCTCCACCAGGCGGATGCCGTTCCGTTCGAGCTGCTGTCGTTGCAGGTCGGAGTAGCCCGATCGCCCATCGGTGCACAGCAGCAGATCGTCGCACCAGGCGGTCATCGCGCGTGCCATGTTCAATCCGCGCGCGCCACGCCCATACACGGCGGTGCGGCGGTTCCGCATTTCCCATCCGTCACAGTAGGGGCATTGGAACACCGAGCGGCCGAAGAGGTCGTCGAAGCCCGGGATGCGCGGCAGGATGTCGAACAGCCCGGTGGCGATCAGCAGTTTGCGTGTCTTCACCGCTTTGCCGTCGGCCAGCTGCACGCGGAACCCGGTCCCGACGCGCCGCGCAGTGAGCACTTCGACGGGCGCGAAACGCACCCCGGGATATTTCAGGATTTCCTTTCTGCCGAGGTCGAGGAACCGTGAGGGTACGATTCCGTCACGCGAGAGGTACGCGTGCATCTCTTTCGACGCCCAACTGCGTGGGGTACCCGTGTCGCAGAGCAGGACGCGCCGACAGGCGCGTCCCAGCACGAGCGACGCTGACAGGCCAGCAGGGCCGGCACCCGCAATGACGACATCCCAATCCTCCTTCAATGTCTTGTCTGGATGCCAGAGCCGGGTTTGAGCACCACCTTGGTGTACTCGTTCTGCTTTTCCTTGAAGTTCTTGTACCCCAGGGCGGCGTCTTCGAGATCCAGCCGATGGCTGATCAGGAAGGTGGTGTCCAGCTTGTCATCGAGAATCATCTGCAGCAGCTGCGGCATGAACTTCTGCACATGCGTCTGGCCACTCTTGATGGTGAGGCCTTTCTCCATCAACGCGCCGATCGGAAATTTGTCGGCTACGCCGCCGTACACACCGGGTATCGACACGCGGCCACCCTTGCGCGTGGCCAGGATCACCTGCCGCAGCGCGTGCACGCGATCGGTGGCCATGAAGGTCTTCACCTTGACGTGGTCGAGCAGGTTGTCGGGCGTGAATCCATGGCTTTCCATGCCGACGGCATCGATACAGGCATCGGGTCCGATGCCACCGGTCATCTCCGCCAATGCCTCGCGCACCTGCACCTGTTCGAAGTCGATGATTTCGGCGCCGAGGTTCCGCGCCAGCTGCAGCCGGCGAGGGTGATGATCGATGGCGATGACGCGATGCGCGCCCAACAACAACGCGCTTTGCACGGCGAACAGGCCTACCGGCCCGCAACCCCAGACGGCCACGGTGTCGCCGGGTTCGATGTCGCAATTCACCGCGGCCATCCAGCCCGTGGGCAGGATGTCCGAGAGGAACAAGACCTTGTCGTCGTCGATGCCATCCGGCACCACGATGGGCCCGACATCGGCGAAGGGCACGCGCGCGTACTCGGCCTGGCCGCCGGCATAACCGCCGGTCAGATGCGAATAGCCGAAGGCCGCCGCCATGGGGTAGCCATAGGCGATCTCCGAGGCGTCGGCGGTTTCGGCCGGGTTCGAGTTGTCGCAGGCAGCGAATTGCTGCTTCTTGCAGAAGAAACATCCGCCGCAGGCGATGACGAACGGCACCACCACGCGCTCGCCCACCTTGAGCTTGTGATCACTCGAGCCGGTCTCGACCACTTCGCCCATGAACTCGTGGCCGAGGATGTCACCGTCCTTCATGCCCGGAATGGTGTGGTCGTACAGATGCAGATCCGAGCCGCAGATGGCCGTCGACGTGATGCGGATGATCACATCACGGGGGTTCAGTATTTCCGGGTCAGGCACGGTCTCGACCCGCACATCGTGCTTGCCTTGCCAGGTCAGCGCTCTCATGGGAACACCTCGACGGGGGCGGAAGTGGAAATCTCTCCAGTCTCCATGAGCTGCTTGAAGCGGCGCAGGTCACGGCGCGCCTGGATCTTCGGCTCGCGCTGGAACATCTTCGCGAACATCTTGCCGAGCGCGCCGGCGGGCGGGTCATAGGCGATCGTCGCCGTGACCACGGTGCCGCGGCCGTTGTCGGATGCGCGGAATTCGATGCGGCCCGAGTTGGGCACGCTGGTGCCCTCGGCGGACTCCCAGGCGATGAGTTCGCCCGGAATGTCTTCGGTGATCAGCGAGTCCCATTCCACGGAGGAATCCGCGGGGCCCTTCACCTTCCAGTGGGATCGGCGCGCGTCGATGACCGTGATGCTCTCGATGTTTTCCATGAACAGCGGCAGGTTGCGCAGGTCGCGCCAGAATTCGTAGAGCTCGCGCGCCGGGCGGTTGATGGTCACCGTGCGGCCGATCAGGGTGTCTTCGTCTTCGCTGGCCATGAGGCCGGCGGCCGCGGGGTTCGGATCCTTGGCGGTGGACTCGGGTGAGTCGCTGATGGGGTCGGGGCGTGTTCGTCTTGCCATGGGCGGTTCCTCAATTGCGGGCCGAGCCGGGCTCGGCCATCTTGCGGTGTTGTTCGGCCAGCATCGCGTTGGGCAGCACGCCCGCGAGCGCGACGCGCAGCTTGTTGCCGAGTCCGGCGACCACGCCGCCTTCCCCTTTCTGCATGGCTTCAAAGCCCACGCGCGCGACTTCCGCGGGGTCGGCCTTGTGATCGTCGGCGCCCACCTTGGTATCGAGCAGGTCGGCGCGTTCGAAGAACTCGGTATCGGTGGGGCCGGGCATCAGGCAGGTGACGGTCACGCCGGAATCCCGCAGCTCATTGCGCAGCGCATACGAGAACGAATCGAGGAAGGCCTTCGAGCCGTTGTAGACGGCCTGGAAAGTGCCGGGCATGAACCCGGCGATGGAGCCGGTGATCAGGATCTTGCCGCGCCCGGCACGGCGCATGTCCCGTGCCACGCGCTGGATGAGATCGACGGTGCCCGTGATATTGGTGTCGATCACGTGCTGCACTTCCTCGAAATCCTGGTCGAGGAAACCTTTGCCGAGGCCACGGCCCGCGTTGGCGAGCAGGGCTTCGACCGTGCGGCCCTGCGTGCGGGCATAGAGCGCGTCGACGCCTTCGGCCTTGGACAGGTCGGCGACCAGCGAGTCCACCTGCGCGCCCAGCGCGCGCACCGCATCGGCGGCGGCCTCCAGAGGTTCATCGGCGGCGAGTATCAGGTCGTAGCCATGTGACGCGGCTTCGAGGGCGAGGTGCAAGCCGATGCCGCTCGAAGCGCCGGTGACCACCGCCAGGGGACGGGTGCTTTGCATGGAAATTCTCCTCCGGTTTCGGCGGTCAGTGTGGGTGCCGCGTCGCGGACTTCCCACCGGGGCGCCGCGCTCATCGTGCGTGGGAGCTACCCGACGCGGCATTGGCGCAAGCGGTGCCAATCGGCCGATGCGCACATCGCGGTTTGCTGTCGCGCTTACAGCGGCAGGAGCGCGACACGCGCATAAATACGCATCTCACGGTTTTACGAGACTCACATGAACTCAATTCAGGTCAGGGAGCTGCTGCTCCAATCGCTCGAGCACGAGCGTGGCGGCGTCAAGATTTACAAGGCCGCGATCGCGGCGGCAGTCCGCGAAGACCTTCGCGCCGAATGGACCGGCTATCTCGCGCAGACCGAACAGCACGTTCAGGCGCTGACGGATATCTGCGCGGTGTTCGACATCGACCCTCTCACTACCACCCCGGGTACCCAGATCGTTCGGCACAACGGTGCGGCGCTGCTGCAGGCCATCGACATGGCGCGGGCGGCCGGCGACCCCAAGGCCGCGCAGTTGGTGGCCGCGGAATGCGTGGTGCTGGCCGAAACCAAGGACCACCTGGATTGGGAGTTGATCGGCGAAGTGGCCGCGGGCCTCTCGGGCGACCAACAAGCCCGGGTCACCGAGGCTTACCAGCGCATAGAAGAGGAGGAAGACGAACACCTCTACCACACGCAGGGCTGGGCCCGGGAGCTGTGGCTGGAAGCCCTGGGGTTGCCGGCAGAGTTGCCGCCACCCGAAGAAGTGGAAGACGTGAGCTCCGCGGCCGAAGCGCAGCAGGCCCGCGAAGCGCATCACTCGCGTCATTGAAAATCATGCAAAGAAGGAAATGAAAAATGGCCAGTCGTAAATCGACGCGGAAAGGAACGCCGCCTGCGCGTCCGCGCAGCAAGAGCAAGACCTCAGCCGCCTCATCGGCGCGCTCCACCGTCAGCGGGCCTTCGGCGAAGGCGCCGCTGGATGTGAATGACGCCGCACTGCGCAAGTTCGCGGATGCCGGGGACCTCGCGGCGATGTTTCCCGCGAATCGCAACAAGCCCGACGAATACGGTGATGCGGCGCGCCAACCGAACGAGGGCGACCATCGCGAACCGAAAGACCCGGCGACCACCGGCAGCACGTTGAGCGAGACCAATCCCTCGGTCAAGGTGGGGTCGGGCGCGCCGCCCGTCGGGCTCAACCCGAACAACTCTCCGCTGGATCGGGTGCGCACCGACGCGGGTGGCCAGCGACTCACTACCAACCAGGGCGTGCCGGTGGCCGACAACCAGAACTCGCTGAAAGCGGGGCTGCGGGGTCCGGCGCTGCTCGAGGATTTCATCCTCCGGGAAAAGATTACCCATTTCGACCACGAGCGCATTCCCGAGCGCATCGTGCACGCGCGCGGTTCCGGCGCGCATGGCTACTTCGAGTGCTACAAATCGCTGAGCCGCATCACGCGCGCCTCGGTGTTCGCCGAGGCCGGAAAGCGCACACCGGTCTTCGTGCGCTTCTCGACCGTGGCGGGAGAAAGAGGTTCGACGGACACCGCGCGCGACGTGCGCGGTTTCGCGGTGAAGTTCTACACCGACGAGGGCAACTGGGATCTGGTGGGCAACAACATGCCGGTGTTCTTCATCCAGGACGCGATGAAGTTTCCGGATCTCGTGCATGCCGTGAAACCGGAACCGCACCATCAGATGCCCCAGGCATCGAGCGCGCACGACACCTTCTGGGACTTCGTGTCGCTCATGCCGGAGTCCGTGCACATGCAGATGTGGCTGATGTCGGATCGCGCCATCCCACGCAGCTACCGCATGATGCAGGGCTTCGGCGTCCATACCTTCCGCATGGTCAACGCGCGGGGCGAGAGCGTGTTCGTCAAGTTCCACTGGGAGCCGCTGCTGGGCACACACTCGCTGGATTGGGACGAGGCCGTGAAGATTTCGGGCGCCGATCCCGATTTCCACCGACGTGATCTCTGGGAGGCCATCGAGGCGGGCGCCTATCCAGAGTACGAGCTGGGGCTGCAGGTGTTCACGGAGGAACAGGCCGACAAGTTCAGCTTCGACGTGCTCGATGCGACGAAGATCGTCCCCGAGGAACTGGTGCCCGTACAACGGGTGGGCAAGCTGACGCTGAACCGCAACCCGGACAACTTCTTCGCCGAGACCGAGCAGGTCGCGTTTTGCACCGCGCATATCGTGCCCGGCCTCGATTTCACCAACGACCCGTTGCTGGCGGGTCGCATCCATTCCTATGTGGATACGCAGCTCACGCGACTCGGCGGACCCAACTTCCACGAGATACCGATCAACGCTTCGGTGGCGCAGGTGCACAACAACCAGCGCGACGGTTTCCATCGGCAGGCGATCAATCGGGGTCGCGTCGCTTACGAGCCGAATTCGCTGGCCGGTGGCTGTCCGTTCCAGGCGGGTGGGCAGGGTTTTACTTCGTTTCCCGCGCCGACCAAAGACGACAAGGTGCGTGGCAAGCCGGAGAAGTTCGCCGACCACTACACGCAGGCGGCGTTGTTCTACAACAGCCAGACGCCGGTGGAGCAGGCGCACATCGTGCGCGCCTTCCGCTTCGAGCTGACGCGCGTGCAGGTGCCCGCCATCCGCGAGCGCGTGGTTTCGCAGCTCATGAACGTGAATGCAACTCTGGCCGAACGTGTCGCCGACGGGCTGGGCATCGACATGCCCAAGGCGCAGCCGGCGTTGCGGCCGGTCAATGCGCGCGCGGAAGTGAAGTCGTCGACGCCGCTGTCGCTGATGTCCCGGCCGGGAGACGGCGGGATCCGCACGCGGCGCATCGCAATATTGGTCGCCGAAGGCGTCGATGGCGACTCGCTCATCGAGTTGCACGATGCGTTGCTGGACGCGGGGGCGGTGCCTCGTTACGTGGCGCCGCGCATGGGCACGTATGGCGACATCGAAGTCGAAGTCACGCTCGAGGCCGCGCCCTCGGTGTTGTTCGATGCGGTGGTTCTGCCTGACGGAGACGCGGCCTCGGCATTGTCCCGGGTGGGGCACGCGCTCGAGTTCGTCAAGGATCAGTATCGACATTGCAAACCCATCCTGGTCCTGGGCTCTGGCGAACGCCTGCTCGAAGCTGCGGGAATCCCTGCCGAGTTGCCCGATGGCAAGCCCGACCCGGGCTTGCTGCTGTCGCCCGATGCGAAAGCCATGACGGCAAAGTTCATCGCGGCGATCGCGAAGCATCGTCACTTCGAACGGCAGACTGATCCGCCGCGAGTCTGACCAGTCGGAACGCTCCTACCGCAAGCGCACGTGATGGACTCGTTCCCTCGCGTGCGCGCCCGACTACTCTGAAATCATCTTGGGATCCAGATATCGACTTAGGGAAGGCTTGCCGAACCCTCGCGGCGCGCACTGGGATGGGCGTGGCGTCAACTTCTCTCTTTTCTCCGCGAATGCCACCGGTGTCGACCTGTGCATTTTCGATACGGAGGGCGGCACCGAACTCGAACGCATCGCGCTCCCCGAGTACACCGACGAGATCTGGCATGGCTACGTGGAAGGCATGGGCCCGGGCACTGCCTACGGCTTCCGGGTGCATGGTGCGTACGCGCCCGAAGAAGGGCACCGGTTCAACCCCAACAAACTGCTGGCCGATCCGTACGCGCGCGAGTTCGTCGGGCAGCTGGAATGGAATCAAGCCTGCTTCGGTTACACCATTGGCGCCGAGAACGCCGATCTGTCGTTCAACGAAGTAGATAGCGCGCCGTACGTTCCCAAGTGCGTGGTGGTGGATTCCACGTTCGACTGGAAGCAGAACCCGCGCCCGCGCGTGGCCTGGGACCGCACCATCGTCTACGAGGCGCATGTGCGCGGCTTCACGCGCAAGCATCCGGCCGTGGCGGAGACACTGCGCGGCACCTTCGCCGGGCTCTCGACACCCGAGGTCATCGACTACGTCAAGGCGTTGGGTGTCACCACCATCGAATTGTTGCCCATCCAGAGTTTCGTCAATGACAGCCTGCTGCTGGAGAAGGGGCTGACCAACTACTGGGGCTACAACACCATCGGCTTCTTCGCCGCCGACCCGCGCTACTGCGCGAACCAGATGAACGCGGTCCGTGAGTTCAAGGAGATGGTGGCGCGTTTCCATGACGCAGGGCTGGAAGTGATCCTCGACGTGGTCTACAACCACACCGCCGAGGGCAACGAGCGCGGGCCCACGCTCAGCTTCAAGGGCATCGACAATGCCTCTTACTACCGCCTGGCGCCGGACAAGCGCTACTACATCAACGATACGGGTACCGGCAACACGCTGAACCTTTCGCATCCGCGCGTCATCCAGATGGTCACCGACTCGCTTCGCTACTGGGTGCAGGAGATGCACGTCGATGGTTTCCGTTTCGACCTCGGCACCATCCTGGCGCGCGAGCCCGATGGCTTCGACAATCGCAGCGGCTTCCTCAAGGTGTGTTCGCAGGATCCGGTCCTGAGCAACGTCAAACTCATCGCCGAGCCCTGGGATTGCGGTCCCGGCGGTTACCAGGTAGGGCGATTCCCGCCGGGATGGGCGGAGTGGAATGACCAGTATCGCGATACCACTCGGGATTTCTGGCGTGGCGAGTCGGCCGCCGCGGAGATCGCGCCGCGGCTGTTCGGCTCGGCCGATCTGTTCGATCACCTGGGCCGCAAGCCCTATGCCAGCGTCAACTTCATCACGGCGCACGATGGCTTCACCTTGAACGACCTGGTGTCGTACAACGAGCGTCACAACGAGGCCAATGGCGAGGACAACCGCGATGGCCACGATCACAACCGTTCGTGGAATTGCGGCGCGGAAGGCCCCACCGATGACGCGGCCATCAATGCGCTGCGCCGCCGGCAGATGCGCAACCTGCTGGCGACGCTGTTGCTG
This sequence comes from Steroidobacteraceae bacterium, assembly GCA_029266835.1. Lineage (GTDB taxonomy): Bacteria > Pseudomonadota > Gammaproteobacteria > Steroidobacterales > Steroidobacteraceae > CADEED01. Next base: position 4,090 of record JAQSWD010000059.1, on the reverse strand, counting down.
TCGCAAGGCACGCCGATGCTGCTGGCCGGTGATGAATTCGCGCGCACGCAGGGCGGCAACAACAACGCCTACTGCCAGGACAACGACATCAGCTGGGTGGACTGGTCGCTGGCCAACAGCAACCTGGAGCAGGTGCAATTCGTCCGGCGGTTGACGCATCTGCGGGCGCGTTACCCCATCCTGCGTCGCAGCCGCTTTCTCTCGGCGCGCGTGAACGAGGACATCGGTCTCAAGGAGATCACCTGGATCAATGCCTCGGGCGCGGAGATGGAAGAAGCCCAATGGCGCGATGGCCGGATGCAATGCTTCGGCATGCTGCTCGATGGGCGCGCGCAACCCACCGGCCTCAAGCAACGCGGCATCGATGCCACCTTGCTGCTGATACTCAACGCGCACCATGACGTCGTGAACTTCACGCTGCCGGGCCACGCCGGCGATGAGAAGTGGGCTTTGCTCATCGACACGAATGTGGAAGGCAAACTTCAGAAGACGGCCTTCGCAAAGGGTGATGAGTACGCGGTCACCGGACGATCGCTGCTGTTGCTGCAACTGCTGGGTGTAGGTCATGAACGCGAAGGTTGAGGGCGTCTCCGTACGGATGGCGCCGGACTATGACTTCGGCCCGCGCTGGTTGCCCGAGGGTGGGGCGCGTTTCCGCGTCTGGGCGCCGACGGAATCAAGAGTGCAATTGCGGCTGGCGCGCAACGCCCGGCCTCGTCCCATGCATCCGCGCGCCGGCGGCTGGCATGAGGTGGACGTGCCCGACGCGGTGCCGGGCGATCGTTACGGCTTCGAGTTGAGCGATGGAACGGTGACGCCCGATCCCGCGTCCCGTTTCCAGCCGGAGGACGTGCACAGCTGGAGCGAGCTGATGCCGCCGACGCCATTCGCCTGGAAGGTGGATTGGCGCGGCCGTCTCTGGGAAGAGATGGTGATCTATGAATTGCACGTGGGCACCTTCACGCCCGAGGGCACTTTCCGCGCCGCCATCGGCAAGCTGGATCATCTCGCGGGCTTGGGCGTCACCGCCATCGAGCTCATGCCACTGGGCGATTTTCCCGGCAAGCGGGGCTGGGGTTACGACGGCGTGTTTCTCTACGCGCCCGAGTCGACCTACGGCCGGCCGGATGACCTGCGCGAACTCGTGGACGCCGCGCACGAGCGCGGCATCGCGGTGTTGCTCGACGTGGTCTACAACCACTTCGGCCCGGAGGGAAACTATCTACCACGCCTGGCGCCCACTTTTTTCACCGACAAGCACCAGACTCCCTGGGGCGCGGGGATCAACTTCGACCAGGCGCATGCCGGCAACGTGCGCGAATTCTTCGCGCAGAACGCGCTGTACTGGCTGCGCGAGTTCCGCCTCGATGGCCTGCGGCTGGACGCGGTGCATGCCATAAGAGACAGCAGCCGCACCCATGTCATCGAGGAGATCGCGCGACGCCTGCGCCGGGCCATCACCGACCGGCCGGTGCACCTGTTGCTGGAGAACGAGGAGAACCAGTCCGCGCTGCTGCGGCGAGACCGCGGCGGCGGGCTGCCGCGGTTCACGGCCCAATGGAACGACGACATACACCATGTGCTTCACGTGGCGGCCACGGGCGAGTCCAGTGGCTACTACCAGGAGTACCGGGGCGATACACGGTTGTTGGGGCGGGCAATCGCCGAGGGTTTCGCATTCCAGGGCGAGATCATGCGATTCCGCGGCCGCGAGCGCGGCTCGCCCAGCAAGACCTTGCCGCCGGCCGCGTTCGTTTCCTTCCTGCAGAACCACGACCAGATCGGCAACCGGGCCTTCGGCGAACGCCTGAGCCAGATCGCGGAGCCACGCGCCCTGCGCGCGGTGGCAGCGATTCAGATGCTGGCGCCGCAGATCCCGATGCTGTTCATGGGCGAGGAGTGGAGCGCCCGGCAGCCGTTCCTGTTCTTCTGCGATTTCCATGGCGAACTCGCGCAGGCGGTACGCGAAGGGCGCCGGAACGAGTTCCGGCGCTTTCCCGAGTTCGCCGATGCGCAGACGCGCGATCGTATCCCCGATCCGCAGGCTGAAGGCACCTTTCTTGCCTCCCGGTTGCGCTGGGAAGATCGCTCGCTGCCGGATTGCGCCGCGTCGCTGCGCTGGTACCAGCTCGTGCTGTCGGTACGGCGCGCGCATATCGTGCCGCTGATCCGCGAGATCCACCAGGCGGGTGAGTGGCAGGTCGTGGGCGAAAGCGCGGTTCTCGTCCGCTGGGATTGCGCTCGTGGACGTGAACTGCGGCTCGCCGCCAATCTGTCCTCTCAGGTCGTGGATTTCCCCGCCGACGATGGTCGCGTGCTGTGGCTGGAAGGCGAGACGCCAGCGGGCACCATGCTCGCGCCGTGGACGGTTCGCTGGACTTTGAGCGATGGTTGAGGCGGCCACACCCCGGGCCACCTACCGCCTGCAATTCACGCGCGATTTCGGGTTCATGGATGCCGCCGCGCTGGCGCCATACCTGGCGCAACTCGGCGTGTCGCATGTCTACGCGTCGCCCTATCTACGCGCGCGGCCCGGCAGCACGCATGGCTACGACATCGTCGCTCACGACCAGCTGAATCCCGAACTCGGCAGCTGGCAAGAGTATCGACGGATGTGCGCCGCCTTCGCCGAGCACGGGCTCAGCCAGATCGTCGACTTCGTGCCCAACCACATGGGCGTGGGTGGCGCGGACAATCCGCTCTGGCTCGAAGTGCTGGAATGGGGTCCCGATGCGCGGTGCGCCGGCTGGTTCGACATCGACTGGGAGCCCGCCGCGAGGTATCTGAGCGAAAAGTTGCTGGTGCCCATCCTCGGCGACCAGTACGGCGCGGTGCTCGAGGACGGCAAGCTCGTGCTGAAGTTCGACGCGCAGGCCGGGGAGTTCGCGGTCTGGGCCTACGACACCCACAAACTACCCGTCTGTCCGCTGCACTACGGACGCATTCTCGGGCAGGACCACGCGGCGCTCGAGCAGCTGGGAGATGCATTCGCCGCGCTGCCCGAATGGCGGCCGCAGGTGGAGCGGCGCGCGCGTGAACTCAAGGAGGAACTGGCGCTGCTGGTGGCGCAGGATGCCGAGGTGTCGGAAATGATCCGGGGCACGATCGAGAGGTTCAACGCCTCCGGCGACGCCCGGCGCGAGGAACTCGATGCGCTTATCCAGTCGCAGTACTGGCGCGCCAGCCACTTCCGGGTAGCGGGTGATGACATCAACTACCGCCGGTTCTTCAACGTCAACGAGCTTGCCGGCCTGCGGGTCGAACTGCCGCAGGTGTTCGAGCACGTGCACCGGCTGGTGGCGCAGCTGTTGCGGGAGGGCCATATCGACGGCCTGCGCATCGACCACATCGACGGGCTGCTGGACCCACGCCAATATCTCGAGCGGCTCCGCTCACTGGCGCTGGACCCCGCGGGCGCATCGCGTTCGTTCTACCTGGTGGTGGAGAAGATCCTCGCGCATGGCGAATCGCTGCCGCGCGATTGGCCGGTGGAGGGCACCACCGGATACGAGTTCGCAAACGAGGTGTTGCGCCTGCTGACCGACGATCGCGGCGAGGCCGGATTGTCGCGCGCCTACCAGGAGCACAGCGGCGAGCACACGCCGTTTCCCGACGTGGTGCGCGACGCCAAGATACTGATCATGAAGAACGAGATGGCCAGCGAGCTCAACGTGCTGGCGCGGGACGCCGCGCGGGTGGCGCGGCAGAATTCGCGCACGGCCGATTTCACGCGGCACCTGATCAGCCGCGCGTTGCGTGCGACCGTCGCCTGCTTTCCTGTCTACCGCACTTATCTCGATGCGCGCGGTGAGTTGTCACCGCGCGATCGCGAATACATTTCGGCCGCGCTGCGGGATGCCCGCCAGCTGGAACGCGATGTGGACCCGAGCGTGTTCGATTTCCTGCAATTGCTGCTCACCGGCGACCTGGTGGCCGCGCCGCGCAGCGGCTTCAGCCGCCAGGCGGCCTTGCGATGCGCAATGAAATTCCAGCAGCTGAGCGGGCCGGTGATGGCCAAGGGATTGGAAGATACGGCGTTCTATCGCTACAACCGGCTCATCTCGCACAACGAGGTGGGCGGCGACCCGGA
>JAQSWD010000186.1 GCA_029266835.1 Steroidobacteraceae bacterium | reverse complement strand
GCTGCCCCGCTGGTCGGGACGTGTCAGATTCCTGAGCGTCAGCACGACGAGCGCATGCCCGAGGAGCACGCAGAGCATCGCCGCTGTGCGTCGCCCCTTCATTGAGCCAGTGTGACAGGAATAGTCTGACGGGAGTTCCCGATCGATGTGGATCTGTCGGATGCGCCCTACCTCGCGGCACGTCAACCACGACTTCGACCCGCGTCCTCTGACCCTTCAATCGTGTCAGCGGATCACCGACATTTGATCCGTGCAGGCAACTCCCAAGCAAGCGGACAGTGCGCCCGATCCCAAGTTGGTGAAAGCCGTATGGCTCGTGGCCATCATGGGAGTTGGCGCGGTTCTGTATTTCGCGCAGGACGTATTCATCCCGGTGGCCATGGCGCTGTTCCTCGCGCTGCTGCTCACCCCGGCCGTGGACCGTCTCTGCCGATGGCGCATCCGCCGCGGCATCGCCGTGGCCATCGTCATGTCGGTGGTGTTCGCCGCGGCCGCCGTCGCCGTCAATGCCGTCTGGACTCCGGCCACCGAGTGGCTGGCGCGCGCGCCGCAGACACTGCGCAAGATCGATCCGCGGCTGCAGCCGCTGCGCGAGATGTTCGAACGCGTGGACACGCTGGCGCAACGCGCCGGCCAACTCACGCAGGGCGGCGCGGTAGTTAGCGGCAAGCCCGCCATCGTGACGCCCGTGGCCGGCCAGAGCACCGCCATCTCGATCACCAAGTCCCTGCTCGAGGCGCTCACGGTCGTGCCCCTCACATTGTTCTTTCTGCTCGGCGGGCCGCCATTGCTGGCGCGCATGGGCGCTTCGCTGTCCGGCAATGAAGCCAGCTACAAGGCCCTGAAGATCACCGAAGCCATTCGCACCGAGGTGAGCCGGTTCTTCGGCACCATCGCGTTGATCAACGTGGGCCTCGGCATTGCCACGGCGGTCACGATGTACCTGTTGGGCATGCCCAACCCCATCCTGTGGGGCGTGCTCACCTGCGTGTTCAACTTCGTGCCCTACCTCGGCCCCATCGCCGCGTTCTTCATCATCGCCATCGCCGCGCTGCTGACTTTTCCCAGTCTCGGGCAAGCACTCGCCGTGCCGGGTGCGTTTCTCGTGCTGCATCTCATCGAAGGCCAGATCGTGCAGCCACTCACCGTGGGTCGCCGCCTGGAGGTGAATGCGTTGGTGATCCTGCTGGCCGTGTGGTTCGGATACGGCTTCTGGGGCATTCCCGGCATGCTGCTCGCCACGCCGGCACTGGTGGCGCTCAAGGTTGCCGCCAAACATCAGCCCAACTGGCAGACGGTCAGCGACTTCCTGACACCCAATGAATTCTGGCATCCGAAATCTCTGCGTCGATTGCGCCAAACCGCCGGCGCGGCGGGCGCCGCGGTCGAGAAGCCGGCTCCGCCCAAAGCGGCCTAGGCGCTTGCGCAAGGCATCTCCGGCGAACCATCATGTCGGCATCACATCCGGGCTAACAAAAGTCGACAGTGTCCGTCCTCGCCATCGTACTCAGCACGCTGTTCGTCACCGCTTTCGTGCTGGCGGTCGCGGCGAATCTTGCAACCACCGAAAAGCGGCTGCTCTATCGACCGCGGCGCCTGTACACCAGCGGTGACGCGGATTTCCGGCGCGCGCTGGGCATCCTGCTCGGCCCGCCACTGGTGCCGGGCAACCACATCACCACGCTGGTGAACGGCGAGCAGATCTATCCCGCCATGCTCGATGCGATCCGCACGGCGCAGACCAACATCACTTTCGAGACCTTTGTGTTCCGCGACGGCGTGGGCGCGGAGTTCGTCAAGGAGCTGTCGAACGCGGCGCGGCGCGGAGTTCAGGTCCACATGTTGCTCGACTGGCTGGGGTCGCGGACGATGAACCAGGAACTGCTGCACGCCGCACGAGCGGCCGGCTGCGAGCTGCATGTCTATCACCCGCCGTCCTGGTTCCATCTCGGCCGACTCAACAATCGCACCCACCGCAAACTGCTCATCGTCGACGGCAGAATCGGCTTCACCGGCGGCGTGGGCATGGGCATCGAATGGAAACACGGGTTGAAAGGCTTGCCGCCGTGGCGCGAGACGCATTTCAAGGCCGAAGGCCCGGTGGTCGCGCAGATGCAGGCGGTGTTCGTCGACAACTGGATCAAGGCCACGGGCCGCGTGCTGCATGGCGGCGACTACTTCCCGAAACTTCCCATCTGCGGCGACATGGACGCACAGATGTTCGGCAGTTCGCCGGTGGGTGGGTCCGAAAGCATGCACCTCATGGTGCTGCTGGCATTGACCGCGGCGAAGTCATCCATCGACATCGAGAACCCTTACTTCGTGCCGGACAAGCTGACGGTCGAGGCATTGGCCTCGGCCGCCAGGCGCGGCGTGCGCATCCGCATCGTGGTGGCCGGCCGGCACACGGATGCGCGCCTCGGTCGCTGGGCGGCGCAGGGGCTGTACGGCGAACTGCTCGCCGCGGGAATCCACATCTACGAATACCAGCCTACGATGATGCACTGCAAGGCGCTGGTCATCGACGGCGCGTGGAGCTCGGTGGGCTCGGCGAATTTCGATGATCGTTCATTCCGGCTCAACGACGAGGCGAATCTCAATGTGTTCAGCGAAGAGCTGGCGCGCGAGCAGTTACGACTCATCGACGCCGACATCGAGAAATCGCGGCGCATGGTGCTGAACAAGTGGAAGCACCGGAAGTTCGGCCGGCGGATCAACGAGCGGCTGGCCTTGCTGCTGCGTTCCCAGCTCTAGCGGCTGCCCAGCAAAGCCAGCAAGGTCTCCGGCTCGATGGGTTTGGTCAGGTGATGGTCGAAGCCCGCCGACTTCGACTGGGCCTTGTCTGAGTCCTGCGCCCAGCCCGTGACCGCGATGAGCAGCACGCCGTCGCCGCCACTCGCACGAATCTGGCGGGCCACTTCGTAGCCATTCTGCCTGGGCATGCCGATGTCGAGCAGCGCCACGTCATGGCGGTTTTCGGCGAATCGCGCCAGGGCCGCCTGGCCATCGTGCACCAGGTCCACCTCATGGCCTTCCAGCCGCAACAGGATGGCGAGACTTTCCGCCGCATCACGATTGTCATCGGCCAGCAGGATCCGCCGGCCCGACATCGCCACACCATTCGCCCGCGCCACACTACGCGGCACGCTCTCCGACCTCGGGGCCGCGTTGGGCAACGTGACGGTGAACCGGCTGCCCTGCCCCGGGCCGTTGCTGGCGGCCTCGATGCGCCCGCCGTGCAGTTCCACGATGCCCTTCGCGAGCGCCAGCCCGATTCCCAGGCCGCCGCCAGCGTGATCCTGCGCCGAGCGCAGTTGCGCGAACATGCCGAACACCTTCGGCAGATCCTGCGCATCGATGCCGATGCCGCTGTCCTCGACGCTGATGACCAGCTCATCGTCACGCTGCGCACCGTTCACGCGGATCTGCCCACCGGGGTTCGTGTACTTGGCTGCATTGGTGAGCAGGTTCGACAACACCTGCGCCAGCCGCAGCGGATCGGCATGCACTTGCAATGAATCGGGCACCTTGAGAACGAGCTGGTGGCGGCGTTCGTCGATGAGCGGCCGCGCGGTTTCCACCGCCGCGCTCAGGATGGACTGCAGGTCGGTGTGCTGCTTGCGCAGCTGCAGCGTGCCGTGCGTGATGCGCGAGACATCGAGCAGGTCGTCGAGCAGCAGTGACATGTGTTGCACCTGACGCTCGATCACGTTGTTGGACCAGCGCTTCTGCGCCTCGTCGGCATTGGGATTGCGCGCGATGGACGCCGCCTGGCGGATCGGCGCCAGCGGATTGCGCAGCTCGTGCGCGAGCGTCGCGAGGAATTCGTCCTTGCGCCGGTCGGCCTCGAGCAGTTCACGTTCGTATCGCTTGCGCTGCGTGATGTCCGCGAACCATACCGCGATGTTGCCCTCCAGTGGCGAAGCGACGATGTGATACCAGGCCTGGTTGCCATCGGCGGCCGACTGCCGCTCCATCTGCACCACCTTGCCGCTCTCCAGCGCCTCGACGTACATGTCCAGGCGACCGGGTTCATCCCAGGCGTGCGGCAACACCTCGCGGACGGATTTTCCGATGTAGTCGGTGGTCTGCACGCGCATCACGTTCGCCGCCTCGGTGTTGACGTAGACGAAACGCATATCGAAGACTCGACCAGTCACGTCACGAACCGGCGCCCAGATCAGGAATGGTACGCCCGACACTTCCAGCACCGACTGGAAGCGGCGATCGCGCTGGGTCACCTGCTCTTCCGCGCGCGCGCGCTCGATGAATACCGCCGCCTTGCGCGCGCAGATGTCCGCGATGCGGATCTCGCGCTC
>JAQSWD010000058.1 GCA_029266835.1 Steroidobacteraceae bacterium | reverse complement strand
CTGATCGACCAGGGCCGCGTGGCGCTCAGCGGCGTGCTCGATGACGTGCGCGGCGCGTACCTGCGCAGCCGGGTTCACTTCGCCGAACATTTCGACCGGCCGCCCGTGCTCGAGACCGCGCTCACCGTGGAAGGTGGCGGCCGCAGCTGGAGCGTCGTTCACAGTGGTTCGCTGGAGCAGTTCCGGCATTCGGTGCAGGCGCGTGGTGGGGAGGTCGTCGAATCGCGGGGCGCGACGCTCGAGGAAATCTTCCTGGCGCGTGCCGGCCGCGGTCGTCCGCAGGCGGAGGCAGCATGAGCCCGGGTTCGCCGCTCGCGGCGATGTTGTGGGAGAACTGGCGGCTCACGCGCAACGAGGTGCTGCAGCGGCTGGCCATCGGGTTCATCGCCGGTTCCGGCGCGCTGCTCCTGTTGGGCGTGGGACAGGCGCTGTGGATCCTCATCCTGGTGTACGCCTTCATCTACATGTCCATCGCCAAGCTCAATGGCGGCAAATTCCTGGACGGGTACAAACCGGGCTTTCCGCTCTATCTTTTCTACACACGCCCCGTGTCCACATCGGTCTACGTCGGTGTGGCCATGGCCTATGACGCGATCACGGCCGCCGTGATGTACACCGGGACCGCGGCGGTGCTGGGCTACGTGTTCGATCAGCCGCTGCCACTGTTTCCGGTTGCGCTGTTGATCATCGTGTATCACCTCGCGTACATGTGCGTCCAATGGGGCACCCAGAGCAGGGCGGTCCAGTGGATAGGGTCGATGGTCATCACGCTGCCACCGTTCTTCTTTTTGCAGAGCCAGGCCGCGGCGCCAACGGAGCTCCATTTCACCTTTGCGCAGGCAGCGATTCTGGTCATCGCCGGAGCCGTCTTCTGTTTCCTGACCATGGCCGGCGTGGCGCGGCAGCGCCGCGGCGAGCCCATTGCCATCCTCCGCCCGGCCCGATCACACGGGTATCCGGACTGGCTGGTCAGCCTGTTCCGCTTCCGATGCCCCACCTCCTCGGCGACGCGCGCGCAGCTGTGGTTCGAGCTCAAATCCAGCGGATTACCCTCGCTGTCCATCGGATTGGGCCTCGCGGCGCTGATCTTCCTGTTGTTCGCGATCGCCATTCCGGTCGAGTTTCTCCGTCATTTCGCAATTCTCAGTGTGATGATCTCCGGGCCCACGCTGCTGTTGCTGCTGGGCGGCAACGCGTTTGGAATCCGCCGGCGGCAGGGGCGCACCTACGCCAGCGCATTCGAGGTGACGCAGCCCTACGGGATCTCGCGACTGGTCGGCCTCAAACTACTGGTGCGCACGGGCTGCGCCCTGCTGGCCCTGGTCGTGGTGGGCGCGAGTGCCTGGTTCTCCACGGCGCTGATAGGCGCATGGGGCAGCTGGATCGTGGAAGGTGGCAAGGACGCGGTCCCGGAGCTCTTGAAGGTCCGTGGCCAGGTCGGCGACGCGCTCGCGAACATGTCGGTGTATTCGCTCGCATTGCTCGCCGTCATCGTGTCGGTGGCGGCCGCCACGCTCATCGCATTCCTCGCGGCCTTCGCGGCGGTGCGCGCACGTTATCCGCGCCAGCTGAAGATCGCCGGCTGGACCCTGCTTTCAATGGGTCTCATCCTGGTCATGCTGGCTATCGCGGTCAAGAATGGCGTGATTCCGGGTGGACCTGTCGGGATCCTCTTTGCGGCCACGGGCTGGGCCTTCGTGATCTCGCTCGTGCTGGCCATCGTCTATCTATCGTGGAAAGGCTTCGCCGAGCGCGCACTGACGTCCGACTACGCCTCCGCCGCTGTGCTGGTTTCCGTGGTCTTCGGCGCGGCATGGATGGCGAATCTGCTGGTTGCCGGCTTTCCCTTCGCGGGCGCTTCCCCGGCAGTCATCGTCGGAGTAGGTTGGCCGGTGTTGCTGCCCCTGCTGTCGGGTTTGCTGGCGCCCTGGTCGCTGGGCCGCCTGCGCCACATGTGAGAGGTCATCGAATGAACAACCTGGCCCTTTCCGTGGCGCTCGCCACCGCACCTTCCTCCGCCTTCGCGGAACTTCGCGAGCGGCCGAGATTCTGGTTTCCGCTCCTGGTCGTCATCCTGAGTACCGTCGCGCTGGTGTACTGGTACTACAGCGTGGTGGACATCGAATGGCTCAAGGACCTGATGTTCGGCAACAACCCCGACATCCAGAAGCTACCGGAGGAGCAGCGCGCGCAGGCGATCTCCATGTACGGCCGCAATACCTTGTTGCTCGGGTCGGTCATCGGCGTCGTCGTCGTCCTGCCGGTGGTTTACGCGCTGCAGGCCCTTTACCTGCTGCTGGCTGCGAAGGTCACCGGGTTGCAGCCGGGTTTCAAACACTGGTTCGCAATGTCCTGCTGGACGGGGCTTCCGGTACTGCTGAGCACCGTCGTGTCGGCGATCCTGTTGCTGCTCAGCGATACGGCGCAGGTGAGTCCATCCGTGATGCAGCCGTTTTCGCTCAACGAACTCGTGTTTCATCGCCCCCTCGGCAGCCCCGGGCAAACGTTGCTCGAGTCGTTGAACATTCCGAGCCTGCTTACCTGGCTGCTCATGATCATCGGCGTGCACACCTGGAGCCAGCGTTCCTGGGCGTTCAGCACCTTGTTCATCCTGCTGCCCGTGGTCGTCATCTACGGCATCTGGTCGATCCTGGCTTTCCAGGCGTAACGCATGACCCGCAAACAATGGATCGTCCTCGGCGCCATCGCCGCGCTCATCGTCGTGCCGGTGGGGCTCAAACTGGCCCGCAAGGATGCCGGCAAGATGGTCGACATCGAGCAGGTGTCGCTGCGCGCGCTGGCCCCCACCGTGCTCGCATCGGGATCGCTCACTTATGAAAGCCAGGTGACTCTGGCGCCGGAGGTCACCGGCAGGGTGACGGAAATCCTCGTGGAAGAGGGCGACCAGGTGAAACGCGAACAACTGCTCATGCGGTTGGACCCGCGTGCGCCGCGCGCGGCCATCGAGCAGAGCGAGGCGCAGGTGCGCCAGGCTCGGCTCAGCATCGAGCGGCGCCAGGTGGACTTCGACACGCTGGTCGCGCGCACGAAGCGCTTCGAGGCACTGCGCGCGCAGGGCATGGTGGACATCAACAGCCTCGAAGAACTGGTGTCGGCGCGCAATCTCGCCGAAGTGGACCTGCGTACCAGCCGCGAACAGCTTTCGCAGGCGCTAGCGCAGCTCCGGCAGGCGCAGGAGCAACTGGCCAAGACCGAGATCCGCTCGCCACTGGATGGCAAGGTGACGGCTATCTACGTGAAGGTGGGCCAGACGGCGGTACCGAGTTTCTCGGGCATCGCCGGCTCCATACTGATCGACGTGGCCGACACGGCCAGCATCGATGCCGAGATCCACGTCGATGAAACCGATATCGCGCGCGTGCGCGTCGGCGCCCAGGCGCGCGTGGTCCCCGCGGCTTTTCCCGACAAGACGTTGACCGGCACGGTGGACCAGGTCGCCATCGCGCCGCGCCAGCAACCCGGGCAGAACAAGAGCTACCCGGTGCGCATCCGCCTGACCAACACCCAGGGGGTGACCTTCCACCCCGGAATGAGCTGTCGCGCGGAAGTGCTCACGGGTTCGCTGGTCGACGAAAAAGTGCTGGCGGTGCCGGTGCAGGCGTTGCGCTACGAAGACAACCCCGACAAGTCCTCGAAGTCGGAGAAGTCGATCGCCAGTGTTTTCATCTTCGACGGGGGCCGCGCGATCAAGCGCGCCGTGTCCACGGGAACCGCCGACGATACCTACATCGCCGTGACCACGGGTCTGAAGGAAGGCGACCAGGTGGTGGTCGGCCCCGCGAAGACCTTGTTGTTCCTGCTCGATGGCGAAAAAGTGGGCCTGAACGTCAAAGCGGAACTGGCGGCGAAGAAGTAGACGTGATCGAGCTCAACGGCATCGGCAAGACCTACCAGATGGGCAGCACGGAGCTGGTCGCGCTCGCCGACATCGACCTGTCGATCGCGCGCAACGAATATGTGGCGCTGATCGGCCCATCGGGTTCGGGCAAGTCGACCATGATGAACGTGCTCGGCTGCCTGGACCTTCCAACTACCGGCACCTACACGCTCGACGGCGAAGCCGTGGCCGGCCTCGACGAGGATCAGCTTGCCCGGGTTCGCAACCGCAAGATCGGTTTCATCTTCCAGAGTTACTACCTGATGCCGCGCACCAGCATCGCCGACAACGTCGCGCAGCCGCTGATCTACCGCGGCCTCGCGCCCGCCGTCCGGCGCGAACGCGCGAACGCGGCGCTGGCGCGCGTGGGCCTCGAGTCACGCGTACTGCACAAGCCCAATGAACTTTCGGGTGGCCAGCGGCAGCGCGTCGCCATCGCCCGCGCGCTCGTGGGCCAGCCCGAGGTTCTGCTGGCCGATGAACCCACGGGCAACCTCGACAGCAAGACCGCGCGCGAGATCATGGGAATCTTCGGCGACCTGCATCGCGATGGCATGACCATCATCATCGTCACCCACGATCCGGCGATCGCCGCGTATTGCCGGCGCGTGGTGCGCCTGCACGACGGCCGCATCGTCGAAGATCGCGCACAGGCCGCATGAACGAATCCGCGCCCATCGACCAGGTGAGCCGGCCGCAGGCGATGTTCTACGCCGTGCAGGAGTGCCTGCGCTCCGCGCTCGGCAGTATCCGCTCGCACCGCATGCGCAGTTTCCTGACCATGCTGGGTGTCATCATCGGCGTGGCGTCGGTCATCTGCATCGTGTCGTTGCTGCAGGGGCTGACGCAGTCCGTGATGAACGAGTTCCAGGGAATCGGCGGCAACACCTTGCAGATCCACTCGCACACCCCGCGCGAGGACCGGATGCTCGGCAAGTGGAACCGCATGAAACCCGAGGATCTCGCGCTGGTGAAATACCGCGTCGCCGGCATCAGCAACGTGACGCCGATCACCGGGCTCAATTTGCCGGGCGGCCTGCGCCACGAGGACAACACCTCGGCCGCGCAGATCATCGCCACCACCAGCTGGTTCCAGTACGCCAACCAGTCCTATCCGCGGCTGGGCCGGTTCGTGACCGAGAGCGACAACGATTCGCGCCGCCGCGTGGTCGTGCTGGGCGACAAGGCGCGCGAGGATCTCAAACTACCCGAGAACCCGCTGGGAACCTTCATCCAGGTGGGTGGGCAGTGGTTCAAGATCGTAGGCCTCATGGAGGCCCGCGGTGAGATGTTCGGCCAGAGCATGGACAACTACGTCGTCATTCCCTTCGAGACCGGCCGCGCGCTGTCCGGGCCGAACCGCGAGCCCGACATGGCCATCATGGTCACCGTCGACGACCTGGATGCCGTCGAAGACGTGAAGAGCCGCATCACGGCGCAGCTGCGCCGCGCGCACAAGATCGCACCCGACCAGGCCGACGATTTCCAGGTCGAGTCGTCGCAGACTCTCACCGACACCATCCAGCGCGTGTCGGGCACCATCACGCTGGTCATTTCCGCGGTAGTCGGGATCTCGCTGTTGGTGGGCGGCGTCGGAATCATGAACATCATGCTGGTGTCGGTCACCGAGCGGACGCGCGAAATCGGCATCGCCAAGGCCCTGGGCGCGCCGCGCAGTTTCATCCTCATGCAGTTCCTGATCGAGGCCATGGTGCTCGCCGTGATCGGCGGCACCATCGGCATCGGGATCGGCTGGCTGCTGGGTGTGCTCGCGGCCGCCATCATTCCGCATTTCCCGCCGCCCGCGGTGCCGTGGTGGGCGATCGTCGGCGCCACGGGTTTCTCCGCGCTGGTCGGCATGCTGTTCGGAATATTGCCGGCGCGGCGCGCGGCAAACCTCGCGCCCATCGACGCCCTGCGGCACGAGTGATCGGTCAGCGCGAGGCGGCCTCGGTCGTCGAGTGGCCGATACCCAGCACATTTCGCATCCACTCCGCGAAGATGGTCTCCAGGAATTCCTTCCGGAAAACCTCGCGGTCGCGTCCCGGTTTGAGCTCGAACCGATACGTCCAGCTCACGCGCGTCTTGCCAGGCTCCGGCTGCGTGCGAATGAATTCGCCCACCGCATGACTCACGTCATCGAACTTGGGGTTGGTGTAATTCCAGACCACGTATCGGAAGCGATTGGTGGTTTCACCGGATTCGGTGAGCAGCACTTCCTCGACCGCCACGTTTCCATCCGTGAGGCAGACCAGCCGTCGGGCGCCGACGGTGCCGTATGGTCCGTCCGACAACCGGTACGTGCCACTGACGCCGGGCAGATCCTTCGTCGGCCTGATTGCCTGCTCCAGCGGGCGGCTGGCGCCTTGCATCACGCTCGCGAGCGGACGATCGATGTTCCGGGTTTCCGTGTGACTCAACATCTGTTCCAGCGGTGCGATATCGGGCAGAGGTGGATTGACGAACCCGGCTGGCGGTGTGCAGGCCAGGGCCTGTGCGCTGAACAGCGCTACGGAGAGATATTCGAACTTGCGCATGCGAGGTATCTTGCTCAGATCGGCATCGCGTGACCATTCGCATATGAAACGCAAATCCGCGTCATCGTTGAACCCCAGGAAAAAGCCTCAACAGCGGCGTTCGCGCGTGACCGTCGACACCATTTTCGAAGCCGCCATTCAGGTTCTGCTGGCCAATGGGCTCGCGGTCACCACCAGCCAGGTTGCCGAGCGAGCCGGCGTTTCCGTTGGCACTCTCTACCAGTACTTTCCTAACAAGCAGGCGTTGCTCGCGGCGGTCGTCAAGCGGCACGTCGGTGGCGTGGTCGACGCCACCATCCTTGCGTGCCAGGCCGCGCACGGCAGGACCATCGGTGAGATGTGCTCGGCGATGATGAATGCCTTCGTCGAGGCCAAGACCCGAAGGCCGGAAGTTTCACGTGCCCTCTACCTGCCGTCCGCCGCGGTCGATGCCGACGCCATCGTCAAGGAGGAGGCGGCGCGCTGCGCCCAGGCGGTCCACGACATGCTGGTGACGGCCAGTGATGCGAAGTTCGCGCAAGCCCGCATGGTCAGCGGCGTCCTCATCGCCTCCATCGTGGGGCCCACGAGGGCCGTGATCGAGAGCGGCGGTAACCGCGCCACCTTCGAGAAACTCAAGCAGCATCTCATCGCGCTGGGGGTGGGGTATCTTAAGGAGGTGTCAGGTACCACGAGGGGTGATCCGGCGTGAAGCGAAGAAACTTCCTGTTCAGGGCTGGCGGCTTGATGCTGTCGGCATCCGTGGCCTCGGGCGCATTGCGCGCCGCGGCGCCGGCCGCGGACCGCGTCGGCATGGGCACGGTGATTTTCCGCAACCGCTTCGTGCAGACCCAGCCCAAGTCCGTCACCAAGATCGACAAGCCGCTGACCTTGCTCGAGGTTCCGGCGTATCACCGCGACCGGTTCAAGGTCCGCAAGCTCGAGTTCTGGAGCCATCATTTCGAATCACTCGAAAAGCCTTACTTGGCTGAGCTGACGGCGCGCGTGAAGTCCGCCGGCGCCGAACTCGTCAACATCCAGGTGGACGGTTCCTACGACCTGGCGAGCGCCGACGAGGCCGAGCGCCAGCGCAGCCTCGCCCTGGCGCGACAGTGGATAGACGCCGCGGCGCTGGTGGGCAGCCGCGCCGTGCGCATCAACCCTGGCAAGAGCGGAAGCTCCATCGAAAAAAGCATCGCCTCGATGAAGGAGCTGAACCAGTACTGCGCGGCGAAAGGCCTGCCGCTGCTCACCGAAAACCACTTCGGCCTCGAGATGGACCCCGCCGTGCATCTGCGAATCCGCGGGGAGGCGGGCCCCGCGAATTTCTACACGCTTCCCGACTTCGGCAACTACCCGGTGGAGACCATGTGGGATTCGCTGGCGAAGATCCTGCCGTATGCCTACGTGGTCTCGGCGAAGGGCGTGGATTTCGACGCCGACGGCAAGCATCTCTCCTACGACTTCGACCGTTGCATTCGGATGTGCGAACGATCCGGCTTCAAGGGCATCTATCTCGTGGAGCAATGGAGCCGACGCGAGCAGGAGGTCGACTCCGAAAAGATCGCCGACTGGCTGCTGGAGCGCGTGCGCGCCAACATCTGAGCCGGCCACGATTCGGCGAAGGTCGGACGGTTGCCACAATTCCGCCCGGAATGGATGTCAGCATTGCCTGTGAATCCCGCGGGTGCGCGGGGCTGCGGAACTTGCCCGCCTGCGCGGGCGTCTCTTGAGTTGGCTATTTCCCCAGGTGTGACATGAACGAGAACATCAAGTGGATCGCGGCCGCCGTGGCCGTCGTGGGCCTGTCCATTGGCGCCGTGCTGTATTTCGGGCACGTGCGCAAGACGCCGCAGCCTGCACCCGCCGAATCGGCGGTCACGTTGCCGCCGCCCATGCCCGCGGCCGAAGAGCCGGCCATCAAGCATCCGCTGCCGACGCCACCGAAATCCGAGCCGCTGCCTTCGCTTGCGGAAAGCGACCAGCCCGTGCAGAAGGCGTTCGCGGACCTGCTCGGCAATGAATCCGTGCAGCGTTTCATCAGGCCGGAGAACCTGGTGCGCCACATCGTGGTGACCGTCGACAACCTGCCCGAGCAGAAGGTGGCCCAGAGGCTTCGCCCCGTGTTGCCCGTGACCGGCATGTTCGGCGTCGGCGGTTCGGAGGACGAGCCGGTACTGGATTCGTCTAACTATGCGCGCTACGAGCCCATGCTGACCTTGCTGCGCAACACCGACACGCAGGCGTTGATCGCGGCCTACACGCGGTACTACCCGCTGTTCCAGGAGGCTTACGAAAGCCTTGGCCACCCGCCCGAGTATTTCAACGACCGGCTGGTCGAGGTGATCGACCATCTGCTCGAGACGCCTGACGTGCAGGGGCCCATTGCGTTGACGCGTCCGGGCGTGCTCTATGAATACGCCGACCCCAAGCTGGAGGCGTTATCTGCCGGCCAGAAAGTCCTGATCCGCATGGGCAGCGCCAACGCCGCAGTGGTCAGGACCCGGCTGCGGGAGCTGCGCTCCGCGTTGCTGGCGGAATCGGCCGGCGGAGCGCAGGCCTCACCACCGCCGCCACCGAACTGAATTCGACGCGGCGCCGGGTTCGTCGCATCGCTGAATCCGGACCTTCCCGCCGGCCCGCGCGGTAGGATGATCCCGCATGGCGTTCACGGTCCAAGAGCTTCAGGCGGGTTTTCACGTCGGCGAGTGCCTCATCGAGCCTCGCCAGAACCGCATCCTCGGGCACGACGTCGACGTGCGTATCGAACCCCGCGTCATGGACGTGCTGGTCAGTCTCGCGGCGCGCGCCGGCGAAGTGGTTTCGCGCGAAACGCTGAACCAGGAGGTCTGGCGCGACGTGGTGGTCACAGACCAGGCGGTCACCAATTGCATCTCCGAGCTTCGGCACCACCTGGGGGATGATCGATCCACCAACCGCGTCATCGAAACGATTCCGAAGAGGGGCTATCGACTGACAGCGCCCGTGCGGTTGAGCTCCGAAGCTCCCGCGGCCGCAGCCGCAGCCGCAGCCGCAGCCGCGACTTCATCCTCGACTGCACCCGCATCCTCGACGGCATCTGCAGCGACTCGCCCGCGCTGGGGCATCCCTGTCGCCCTGGCGCTGCTCGCCGCCATCGTTCTGGCCGGCGTCTGGTGGTGGCAACGCACGCCGAAGTCTGGCGTTACCAGCGTCGCCGTGGTGCGCTTCGAGAACGCCGCCGGTGACGAGAAGCTGGATTACCTGGCGCTGGCGCTCTCCGATGAAACCGCGACCCTGCTCACGCAGTCGCGCGACCTCGCGGTGCGTCCGTCCAACTTCGTGAACGGCGACGATCCGCTGGCCGTGGCCCGCGACCGGCACGTGGATCACGTGGTCACGGGTCGCTACTACCTGGAAGAGGACGCGCGGCTGAGTCTCGCCATCGAGGCCCAGCACGCCCGGCAGGAGCGCGTGATCTGGCGCACGCTGATCACCGTGCCCGCCGGCGATCTGCTGGCCATGCGCGCGCGGATCGCGGAAGGCGTTCGCAACGGGTTGTTGCCTGCGCTGGGCGTGACTGCCGGATCCTCGGGCGTCACGCCGCAGAATGCCGAAGCCTACCGGCTCTATCTACGCAGCCTGGAACTGCCGCAGCAGCCCGAGCAGACCCTGAAGGCCATCGAGCTGCTGGAGCGCGTGGTGACGCTGGAGCCGATGTTTGCGCCGGCTTGGGAAGCGCTGGGTGTTCGATACTACGCCTCGGGTACCTGGTTCACGGGCGCGGAAGAGGCACGGCAGAAATCCCTGGCGGCGCACCGCAGGGCGGTGGACCTCGACCCCGATATGCTGGCTTCCGCGCGGCAGATCGTCACCTTCCGCACCGAGGCCGGCGATCTCGAAGGCGCCTATCTGGAAGCCCGCCAGCTGCTCGAACATTTCGGCCCGCGCGCCGATACTCATTTCTCGATGTCGTATGTCTACCGTTACGGCGGCATGCTCGAGGACTCACAGCGCCACTGCGAGCTCGCACGCAAGCGCGACCCGCAGGATCCCGGCCTGCGTTCCTGCGGCTACGCCTATCTATACGACGGGAAGCTCGAGCCGGTGATGGACTTCTTCAAGCTCGATGAGGGCTCGTACTTCGTGCACTGGGCCAAGGTGCTTTACCAGCTGCGGCGCAATGATCGCGAAGCGGCGCTGCAGGTGGTGCTGCAGGCCGCGGACGAGCCCATCACGCGTCTCATGAAGCCCTGTCTCGAAGGCACCAGCGGCGCTGCGCTGGATGCGCCGGTCGAGGAATTCGTGCGGCACTGGAAGCGCAGCGACGACCCCGAGACCGCGTATGCCATTGCGCCCATCCTGTCATTCTGCGGCCGGCACAAAGAAGCGCTGGAATTCCTCGCGCGTGGCGTGGACCTGAACTATTGCTCCTTCCCCGCGCTCGACCAGGACCCGATCTGGTCTGCGCTACGGGGTGACCCGGAATTCCAGCGCATCCGCACGAAGGCGATGGCCTGCCACGACAAGTTCCGCCGCATGGTGCAGACCCACGGCAAGGTCTAGCCAGTCCCGCGGACCTGGCCGCTGAACTTCCGGCCAGGCCGCGGGATCAGCGCCGGCACTTCCTCCTGGTAGCGCCGGTAAGGCTCACCGATGTGCGCTACCAGGTCGCGTTCTTCGAAGCGCAGCGCAATCAGGATGTACGCGCTCATGGCCGAGGCGAAGAGCAGGTGGCCCGCCGTCATGGTCGGCGTCCCCCAGAAGATCATCAGCCAGCCCACGTACAGCGGGTGGCGCACGACCTTGTACAGCCACGGCGTGACGAACGCGGGCCCGCGCAGCTCCCTGCCGGCCAGCGTGAACCAGCCTTGTTTGAGGCCAAACAATTCGAAGTGGTCGATGAGGAAAGTCGCCCACAGGAGTATCGCGACGCCAACGCCCATGACGGCCCAGCCGAGCGCCGCGCTCCACGCCGCGTCAGCATGCCACCACACGGGCATCGGAATCGGACGCCACCACCACAGCAGCAGCGCGAGCACCACGCTGGAAAGCAGCACGTACACGCTGCGTTCCAGCTCCTTGGGTACGACCCGGGTCCAGGCGCGCTTGAACCCGGGGCGTGCCATCACCGAGTGCTGCAGGCCGAACATCAGCAGCAGGCCCGTATCCACCAGCAGCGCCGCTCCCATGGAACCCATGTCGCGCCCCAGGTCGATAGACAGGGGCACGATCGATTTCAACATTGGAATCGCCTGCGCCAGTCCCGTTGCCTGCAGGTTGCCGAGGAAGGCGAGCAGATACAGGAACACGACGAGGAACAACCCGTAGCAGGCGATGCTGAACAGGAATGCGCCACCGCGATATAGGGCCCGCATGTCTCAGCCCCCCACGCCTTCGAACTGCTCGCAGGACACATCGCTGTGCCAGTTCACGAACGCGCCCGTGGGGTTGGGTTTCCAGGCCCAGACATGCAGCGTGTAGAACGCGGGCAGGCCATAACGATTCGGGCTGTCGATCAGGTGCATGAGCTGGCCGCCCAGCTCGGGCGTTCCGGTGTTGGCGGCGTGCCAGGCGCCATAGAAGATGAGGAAGTCCGCGCCGATCAGGCGCCGGCCACCATTCGGCAGCGGCTCGTAGATCACGATCTCGGGGCGGCTGGGGTCGATGACGCCATCGCCCACCAGCGCCATGTTGACGTAGTGCAGGCCCATGGCGCCGTCATCCGGACCGCTCACGCAGCCGAACATCAACTGATATCCATCGGCCTCGGCGTTGCGCACGTCGTGATAGCGCCGCGTGGCGTCGCGCACCGTGCGCACCAGCTCGCCCGAATGACCCTTGGCGGGTTTGCTTCCGTGGTCGCGGTCTCCGCCGTCATGTGCCAGCGCCACCGCGGCGATGAAAAGTGATGCCGTTATTACCAAGCCTCTGATTTTCATGACTGTGTCCCTTTGTGTTCTCGTACGGTGTTGTTCGAATGGAAGGCGCCTCATGCGTCTTCCTCGGCGCTCACTACACAGGGGGAGGCGGCCAGGAGTCCTCCGGGAGACATCCGGAAAGGCTCCGGCTTTGCAAAGGGGCGTTCCGACCCCATGGGGCCCAGTACCATTGACGCATGAGCACCACCCGCCGCGACTTTTGCATCGCCACCTCCGCCGCCATGGCCGCCACCACCACGTCGATCTCCATGTCCGCGGGTAACGAGCGCGACGCGGCCGCCGAACAATTGCTCGGGGACATCACCGAGGAACTGCTGGCGGATTACCCGGAAAACGCCACGGCGCTGGGCATCGACCACGGGCAACGCAGCGCGCTCAAGTCGAAGCTCTCGGATCGCTCCGCGGCCGGGCAGAGCGCCATCGCGCAGCGCGTCAAATCGCGCCTCAACCAGCTCAAGGCCATCGAGCTGGCTTCGCTGAGCCCGGCCACCCGCATCAATGTGGACGTGGTGCGCACCGCGCACGAGTTCGCGCTCGAAGGTTTCGCCCACCCCTACGGTGACGTGGCCTCGCTCAACCTCAACTGGTCCTGGCGCAATGCGCCCTACGTGGTGGCGCAGAACACCGGCGCCTTCCTCGAAATCCCGAGCCTGCTCGACGAGCAACACACGGTGAACTCGCGAGAAGACGCGGAGGCCTACCTGGCGCGCATGGAAGCCTACGCGGCGCAGATCGATGGAGAGACCGAAAGGCTTCGAAGCGCGGCGGCGCTGAAAGTGATCGCGCCCGATTTCCTGCTCGCGAAGACGCTCGATCAGCTGCGCATCGCGCGCGGTGGCGACCTCGCGCAATGGTCGCTGGTCAGCTCGATCAGCAGGCGCGCCAGGGAAATGCCGGGCATCGCCGACGGTGCCCTGAAGATCGCGCGTGAAAAGGTGGCGCCGGCGCTCGACCGCCAGCTCGCCGAACTCGAAGCCCACGCGAAGGTGGCGACCTCCGATGCCGGCGCCTGGAAACTGCCGCGCGGCGACGAGTACTACGCGTGGACGCTGCGCGCGAGCACCACCACGCGCCTGTCGCCCGACGAGATCCACCGGCGCGGGCAGGAGGAGCTGCGTGCGCTGCAGTCCGAGATG
The DNA here is from genome assembly GCA_029266835.1 of Steroidobacteraceae bacterium. Lineage (GTDB taxonomy): Bacteria > Pseudomonadota > Gammaproteobacteria > Steroidobacterales > Steroidobacteraceae > CADEED01. Next base: position 2,807 of record JAQSWD010000058.1, on the reverse strand, counting down.
GATGCCATCCTGAAGAAGCAGGGGCTGCGGAACGGCAGCGTGGGTGAGCGCATGACCGCGTTGGGAAAGGATCCGCGATTCGCGTTTCCCGAGGGCGACGCCGGCCGCGCGCGCCTCATGAAATTCCTGGACGAAAAAGTGGCCGACATGCGCACGCGCCTGCCGCGCGCCTTCGCGACGCCGGTGCCGGGCTTTTTCGAGATCAAGCGCATGCCACCCGAGGTGGAGCCGGGCGCGCCCGGCGCGTATGGCGGCCCGGGCACCATCGACGGCAAACTTCCCGGCAAGTTCTGGATCAACCTGCGCGACCTCGGCATCTGGACCACCTACAACCTGCCGACGCTCACCTTTCACGAGTCCATTCCCGGCCATGTCTGGCAGGGCGAGTACAGTTTCAAACTACCGTTGTGCCGTTCATTGCTGGCATTCAATGCCTACTCGGAAGGCTGGGCCTTGTACGCCGAGCAACTGGCCGACGAGCTGGGGGTGTACGAGAACGACCCGTTCGGCCGGCTGGGCTATCTGCAGTCCATCGCTTTCCGCGCCTGCCGGCTGGTGGTCGACACGGGTCTGCATGCCCGACGCTGGACTCGACAGCAGGCCATCGACTGGTTCGCCACCACCAATGGTTCGAGCGTCGCGGAAGTGGCCGGCGAGGTGGATCGTTACTGCGCCTGGCCCGGCCAGGCTTGCGGATACAAGGTGGGCCACAGCGAGATCAATCGTCTTCGCAGCGCAGCGCAAAAAACCATGGGCAAGCGTTTCGATCTGCGCCGCTTCAACGATACGGTCGTGATGACCGGCGGTGTGCCGATGCTGACACTGGCGCGCACCGTCGACGCTTTCGTTGCTGGTGACTGACGCACCCGCATGAAACTGCTCCAGACTGGGGCGGCGCGTCAGTGATGGCTGACATACGCCTTCAGTAATCCAGTGCTCTCCCCCAAACGGGGGACCTGCACTCCACACTTTGTACTGTCGTGCCCGACCGCTTCGCGGTGTCAGCATGGACACATGCGGAAGTGGCTAATAACCCTGTTTCTCGCGATGGTCTCGCTACCGGCGCCGGCCGCCGACGACTCCGGCTTTTACGGCCTGCTGCGCGGCCGCGACCTTTCGCCTTTCGGCTACCTGCGCCTCGACATGCGGCCCGGCTTCTCGACGCCGGGCGAGCCCGGCACGTTTTCCATCGAGACGGACTTCGCGTATCAGAACACCTGGGCCACCAGCCCCGAGGTCGAAAAGTATCTGAACAAACTACCTGGCCGGCGCGAACTCGGGCCGGCGGAGCTGCAGGCCATCCGCGACCTGCCCGGCGAGAACTACCTGGTCGATCTGGAGCTTGGCCAGGTGGATCTCACCGTCAACTACCAGATCAACGATCGCTGGAGCGCCTACCTGATCGCCAGCGGCGCGGCATTCGGCGGCGGTTTCATGGACAGCGTGATCGAGTCTTTCCACGATCTCATCGATGCGCCGCGCTTCGGCCGTCCGGCCGCGGCGCGCGATGACTACAACGTGCTCTTCGATCTCAAGGGCAGCCAGTTCGCCGCATTCGAATCGCCGGGCGGCGGCGGCCTGCTCGACCCCGTGGTGGGCATGCGTTACACGCGTTACTCCGACGACGACCGCTGGCGCATGTCGGTGGAGTCCGCGGTCAAACTACCGATCGCGGATCGCGACAAGGCGCTGTCCACCGGTCATGTGGACGCGGGCCTGCAGGTGAGCCTGCAGCGCATCTCCGGCCGGCACGCGGCGTACCTGAACTTCGCGGGTGTCTACTACGCGGGCATGAACAGCTTCGTGCACGAGCCTTCGCGCATATTGCCGACGCTGGTGGCGGGATACGAACGGCGCATGACGGCCCGCACCAACCTCATCTTCCAGGGCTACGTCAGCCGCAGCGTGTTCCAGCGCGCGCAGACCGATCTCAGCGAGCTGCGCGGCACCAAGATCCAGTTGAGCGGTGGCGTGCATCATCGCCGTGGACCGCACCTGTTCACGTTCGCGCTCACCGAGAATATCGGCAACATCAACAACACGCCGGACATCGGCCTGCAGATGGGGTATTCGTTCAATCCAGGTTGGCAGTAGCGGATCATTGACGATATATATCGTCCACGAAACCGCAGGAGACGTGTTTTGCCCAAGGCTCTCTGGCATGGCGTTTACCCCGCCGCCACCACGCAATTCGCCGCCGACCTCTCGCTGGATACCGTCGCCTGCCAGAAAGTCGTGACCGCCCTGGTCGGCGATGGCGTCGACGGGCTGGTATTGTTAGGCACCGTCGGCGAGAACAATTCGCTGCGGCCAGAGGAGAAACGCACCGCGCTGGGCGCGGTCATCGAAGCCGTCGGTGGCCGCGTGCCGCTGATCGCCGGGGTTTCCGAGCTCTCCACCGACCGCGCCATCGAGTTCGTGCGCGACGCCGAGAAGCTCGGCGTGACCGGCTTCATGCTGCTGCCCGCCATGGTGTACGTACCCACCCCGGATGAGCTGTACGCGCACTTCCGCGCCGTGGCGGAAGCCACCGGCCTGCCCATCATGCTGTACAACAATCCGCCGGCGTATCGCGTCTCGATCGAGCTCGATACGCTGGAGCGGCTCGCGTCCATCCCGAACATCGTCGCGGTGAAGGAGAGCGCGCCGGACCCGCGGCGATTCACTGACATCTTCAACCGCTTCGGCAATCGCTTCACCCTGATGGCGGGCCTGGACGACGTGGCGCTCGAGGCCTTCCTGTTGGGCGCCAGCGGCTGGGTCTCCGGCCTCACCAGCGCATTCCCGCGCGAATCCGTCGCCATGGT
>JAQSWD010000185.1 GCA_029266835.1 Steroidobacteraceae bacterium | reverse complement strand
TAGCCAGGTACTCTATCCAGCTGAGCTACGGGCGCGTGGCTCAAATTTGAGGGCGCGCATCGTAACACAACGCATTTTGCGTCCGCGAAGAAAGATAATCCCAATCCCATCAGTAACTTACGCGCTCGATCGCCCGCCGAAAGAACACTGAACGGCTGCGGTAATCGGCCCGGCGAGCCCGCCACGACGCCCCGCGTTGTCCGGCCGCAGCGCCCGCACTCTTCGACCCCGGGTCGGCGGACCACCATTACGTTGCGCTGGTAGTTAGGCCGCGCCCCGGGAATCGGCTTGCGGCCGTGGGTGCCGTCCTTCACCGCAGTAGGTGCATGCCTACAAGGCTTCGTCGACATGGTTGTTAGCATTCGTGGACACTCCTGCTTCCTCCGAGAAGGTACGCGTAATGGCCGATGCGATCTGGACGCTTCTGAAAAAGAACGGCAAAGACATTCAAGCCGCCTGGGCGAAGGATCTCGCCGCCACCCTCCCCACTGGCAAAGGCCGGATTTCCGCCATCGAGCTCGAGCAGCAGACGACCGAGTTCATGAAATTGCTGACGGCCGCGGCCGAACACGCGAATGGCAGCGACATCTCGGCGGCGGAGTTCAAGCCTATACGTGACTTCCTCGAAGGTGTATCGCGCTCACGAGCGCTGCAGGGCTTCACCGCGGATGAAACGGCCACGTTCATCTTCTCGTTCAAGAAGCCGCTGTTCGTGCAGCTGCGGGCGGAGGCCGGCAAGGACGCGGATCGCCTCGCGGAAGAAACCTGGCGCGCCACCGCCCTGCTCGACTCGCTGGGCATGTACACCATCCGCACCTTCCAGAAGTCGCGCGAGGACGTGATCAACCGCCAGCAGCGCGAGATGCTCGAGTTGTCCACGCCCGTGGTGAAACTCTGGGAAGGCATCCTGGCGCTGCCCATGATCGGCACGCTCGACTCCGCACGCACGCAAGTAGTGATGGAATCCCTGCTGCAGAAGGTGGTCGACACCGGCGCGCAGATCGCGATCCTCGACATCACCGGCGTGCCCACGGTGGACACGCTGGTGGCGCAGCATCTGCTCAAGACGGTGACGGCGCTGCGGCTCATGGGCGCCGAGTGCATCATCTCCGGCGTTCGTCCGCAGATCGCGCAGACCATCGTGCACCTGGGCGTGGATCTGCAAGGCGTCACGACCAAGGCCAATCTCGCCGATGCGCTGGCCCTGGCGCTCAAGCGCACCGGCAGCAAGCTCTCGTAGCCGGCCGGTTCAATGGAAAGAATTCCGATCTTGAGAATGGGCGAGTTCCTGCTCGTCACCATCCAGGTGGACATGCACGACCAGCTGGCGCTGCGCCTGCAGGACGACCTGTCCACCGCCATCCAGAAGAACGCCAGCAAGGGCGTGCTGGTGGACATCTCGACGCTCGAGATGGTCGATTCCTTCATCGGCCGCATGGTCTCGGATATCTCGGGCATCTCGAAGATCCTGGGCGCGGACACGGTGCTGGTGGGCATGCAGCCGGCGGTGGCCATCACGCTGGTGGAGCTGGGGCTGTCGCTGCCGGGCGTGGCCACCGCGCTCAACGTGGAGCGTGGCATGGCGTTGCTGCGTCAGAAGATAGACGCGGACGGCGCAGATGTCGGTCACTAACGGCGAGGCGCCGCTCCGGTCGGAGCATGACATCGTGCTGGCACGCCAGCTGGTGCGCAAACTCACGCAGGAGCTAGGCTTCTCGCTGGTCGACCAGACCAAGATGGTCACCGCGGCCAGCGAGCTGGCGCGCAATGCGCTCATCTACGGTCGTGGCGGCACGATGATCTGGGAAAAAACCGCGGATTCCGAACGCCGCGGGCTCAAGCTGCTGTTCGCCGACGAAGGGCCCGGCATTCCCGATCTCAATCTCGCCATGACCGATGGCTGGACCTCCGGCCACGGTCTCGGCATGGGCCTCACGGGCGCGAAGCGCCTGGTCAACGACTTCAATATCGACACAAAGGTGGGTGGCGGCACTCGCGTCACCATCGTGCGATGGAAGTAGCCGTGGACATTCCGCTGAACTCGGCGCAGCAGCGCTTCGTCATCGACGAAGGCAGCAAGGTGGGTGAAGCGCGCCGTGCGGCGCACGCTCTCGCCAACTTCGAGTTCACCGAGGAAGTCGCCGGCAAGGTCGCGATCGTCGCCACCGAACTGGCCAACAACCTGTTGCGTCACGCCGGCGGCGGCGAGTTGCTCATCCAGACGCTGGGTGCGAATGAAACCGCGACGCTCGAACTACTGGCGCTCGACAAGGGCCCGGGGATGAGCGAGATCGGCCTGTGCATGCGCGATGGCTACTCCACCGGCGGCACTCCCGGAACCGGTCTGGGCGCGGTGCGCCGGTTGTCTGCCGAATTCGACATCCATTCGCGCTCCGGCGAGGGCACGGTGGTGCTGGCGCGATTCGGCCACGTGCCGACGCGACGCTACGGCGCCGTGAACATTCCGCTGGAAGGTGAAATCGAATGCGGTGACGCCTGGCACCTCGAAGAGGTGCCGGGTGGGTTCGCCGCCATGGTGGTCGATGGATTGGGCCATGGCACCTTCGCCGCGGAAGCCGCGCGCGCAGGAATCGAGGCCTTCCGCGCCGCGCCGGACTCCGCCCCGCAGGAAGTGATCACCCGCGCGCACGGCATCATGAGCAAGACTCGCGGCGGCGCCGCGGCCTGCGCGCGATTCACCGACGGGGCGCTGAGCTATGCCGGCGTCGGGAATATCTCCGGCTGCCTGGTGTGGCCCGGAAAGTCGCAAGGCCTGGTGTCGCACAACGGCACGCTGGGCATGGGCCTGCGCAAGTCGCAGCAGTTCGAGTACCGCGCCGAACCCGGCGCGTTGCTGGTCCTGCATTCGGACGGCGTCTCGGCGCGCTGGGATCTCAAGAACCGCGTGGACCTGCTGAACTGTCATCCGGCCATCGTGGCCGGCCTGCTCTATCGCGACCATATGCGCGGGCGTGATGATGCCACCGTCCTCGTGGTGGCGACATGAGCGCCCCGGACCTGGTCGCGCAGCTGGCCACATGCCAGGCCGACATCGCCGCGCTGCGCGAGGAGCTCGAGGAAACCAACAAGGGCGTGGTGGCGTTGTACGCCGAGCTCGACGACAAGGCGGCGCAGCTGCGCGACGCCAATGAGCTCAAGAGCCGGTTCCTCTCCTACATGAGCCACGAGTTCCGCACGCCGCTGACCTCGATGACCAGCATCACCGGCATCCTGCTGTCGCGGCTCGACGGCCCGCTCACCGAAGAACAGCAGAAGCAGGTGGAATTCATCCGCGGTTCGACGCGCGAGCTCACCGAGATGGTCAACGACCTGCTGGATCTCGCGAAAGTCGAGGCCGGTCGCATCACGATATCGCCCGAGTGGTTCGAGATGGTCGACCTGTTCTCCGCCCTGCGCGGCATGTTCAAGCCCATCGTCAGCTCCGGCACGGTCTCGCTGGCGTTCGACGAGCCCGAGGGCGAGATCAAGCTGTACTCCGACGACAAGAAGGTGTCGCAGATACTGCGCAACTTCATCTCCAACGCGCTCAAATTCACCCAGCGCGGCGAGGTACGCGTGTCGGCGCGGCTCGTCGAAGACGACCAGGTGGAATTCGCGGTGACGGACACCGGCATTGGCATCGCGCCCGAACATCTGCAAACCCTCTTCAGCGACTTCGTGCAAATCAACGTGCCGCTGCAGAAGCAATTGCGCGGCACGGGGCTGGGCCTGTCGCTGGCGCGCAAGTTCGCGGAATTGCTGGGCGGCCGCGTGGGCGTCGAGAGCGAAGTGGGCCAGGGCTCGCGTTTCTGGGTACGCCTGCCGCTGAGATTCCACGAAAATCCGCAGACGGGCCTCTCGTGAGCACGCCGCTTTCCTCAATCATCACCAAGCAGCGCATCCTGGTGGTGGATGACAACCCCGCGTCGCTGTACAGCACGGTGCGCATCCTGCGATCCGCCAGGTTCGACGTGATCGAGGCCACCAATGGCGCCGAGGCGCTGGCGCGCGCCGAGGAGAACGTCGGGCTCATCGTCCTCGACATCAACTTGCCCGATATCGACGGCCTCGAGGTGTGCCGCCGCCTGCGCGCGCGCACCGGCACGGCCTATCTACCCATCGTGCACCTGACGGCCACCTACCTGGCGCAGGACCATATGGACCAGGGCCTGAGCGCCGGCGGCGACAGCTGGCTGACCCACCCGGTCGATCCGCCGGTACTGATCGCCACGGTACGCGCACTGCTGTTCGCACGGCAGGCGGACATCCTCAAGCGCACCACCGACGCGCGCTTCCGTACCGTGTTCGAACTGGCCTCCAGCGGCATCGCGCTGCTCGACCCCGAGCTGGTG
>JAQSWD010000057.1 GCA_029266835.1 Steroidobacteraceae bacterium | reverse complement strand
TTTATTTCAGCGCGCGGCGGCTCCGGCGGCCGTCGTCCGGCGCGCGCCGCGCGGCGCAGGCGGCCAGGCCGTGGCGATTGCCGTTGAAGGCCGGGCTCTCGCCCGCCGCCAAACAGGCCGGACTTGCCCTGCTGCTCAAGTTCTTCTTCGCGCCACTCATGATCAACTGGTGCCTGAACCACGCCGGCGACATGGGCAATTCGCTGGTGCAGTTCTGGAACAGCGTGCGGGACGGCGTGGCCGGCCGCGCGTTGTTCGACAGCTCGCTGTTCTGGGCCTGCTTTCAGGCCATCCTGTTCGTCGACACCCTGCTGTTCACGCTGGGCTACATCGTCGAGACTCCGGCGCTGCGCAATCGCATCAAGAGCGTGGACCCCACGTTTTTCGGCTGGGCCATCTGCCTTGCCTGTTATCCGCCGTTCAACGACTTCACCGGCCGCTTCCTCGCCTGGCAGAGCAGCGACTTCCCGCAGTTCCAGAACACCGGCGTGCATTTCGCGGCCAATATCCTGCTGCTCGCCTCCCTGGCCGTGTATTCCTGGGCGTCCGTGGCACTGGGTTTCAAGGCCAGCAACCTCACCAATCGCGGCATCGTCAGTCACGGGCCCTATTCGCGGGTGCGCCACCCCGCCTATGCCGCCAAGAACCTCGCTTGGTGGATAGGCGCGCTGCCCAACCTCTATCTCGTGTTCGCCAGCGGCAATGTTCGGCACGCCGCGTATGCGCTGCTGGCCCTGTGTGGCTGGACCACCATTTACGCGCTGCGCGCCATCACCGAGGAGCGCCACCTGCTCCTGGGCAACAACGGCTACGCCGAATACATGGCGCGGGTGCGGTGGCGATTCATCCCGGGCGTGGTGTAGATATTCGCCTGGAATCACGAGCTTCGAATGGGGGAAATCATGGCTGTCTGGCGTCCGGTCCGGGGTTTGTTAGGGTGGTTGGCGTTGGCGGTGGCCGGGCCCGGCGCGGTCGATGCCGCACCCCAGAAGGCAACTTTCGCATCTGATGTGTCGACGGTCAGCTGGCCCCTGGCCGACCTCGATGCGGCCCTGCCCGCCGACTGGAGTGACGCCAGCTTCCTGGTGGTCGAATTCCGCTCCTCGACCAGCCAGCGCTTCGAGCTGGGGCTGGTGAGCGATGAAGGCAACGTATCCAAGCGCATTCATCCTTTCGCCAATGTGTGGGTGCGAGCGTCCATTCCGCTGCGCTTTTACCGGCAAGGGCTGGGAGATGCAGACGAGCTGGCTTCCACCGTCAATCAGCCGCGCTCGGGCTACTGGATCAACATCGAAGCCGGCGGCCACGCGCCGGTGAAAACCGTGCGCGCGATCAGCGTGACCATGCGTTACCCCGCGCAAGCCGCCACGGTCGAGGTGCGCAAGGTCAGCCTGTCGAAGACCGATGTCGGCGATGCGGTGCTCGATGGCGCCACACCGCTCATCGATGACTTCGGGCAGTACGTTCACGCCGGATGGACGGGCAAGGCAACCTCCCTCGACGCCCTGAAGCGCGAGTGGGCGCAGGAAGACCGCATGCTGGTCCCCAAGTCCGAAGTACGGGCCTGCCGCTACGGCGGGTTTGGCCCCGGCAGGAGCGAGCCCAGGCGCAAGGCCACGGGGTTCTTCCGCGTCGAGGAAATCTCCGGTCGCTGGTGGCTCGTGGACCCGCAGGGATGCCGTTTCTGGTCCGCCGGCGTGAATGGCGCCGGCGACGATCCGCCGCGCACGCAGATCATCAACCGGTCGAAGATGTTCGCCAGCATTCCCACCGCTGCGCAGATCCCGGCCGCGGGTGCGGCCGTGGAACCGCTGCGCGACCCCGTGTCCTTCTACCTGGCCAACCTGCAGAAGCGCTTCGGCACCGACTGGCAGGGCGCATCCGCGCAGCTCACCTCGCGCCGCATGCGCGCCTGGGGCCTCAACACGGCATATGGGCCGGCGCTGAACGATGCCTTGCCTTCGGGCTCCACGCTGCGCCAGCCCTACGTCTATCCCTTGCGCGGCTGGCAGCACGTGGAAGGCGCCATCATGGGCATGCCTGACGTGTACTCGGCTGCCTTCGCGGCCCGGGTCGACCGCGAAGCCGCGCAGCAGCTGGCGCCGCGCAGGGACGATCCCTGGATGATCGGTTATTTCATCGGCAATGAGCCGCCGTGGCCCGCGCGCGAGAGCCAGCTGGTCGACCTGGTGCTCGCGGGGCCCCCCAGCGAGCTGCAGAAGCGGTTCAAGGCCGACCTCGCCAAGGGCGATTCCCCCGCCGCGCGCAAACTCATGGTCCACACCGCGTTCACGAAATATCTCGAGGTGGTCAACGCGGCCGTCAGGCGTCACGACCCCAACCATCTGCATCTGGGCATCCGTTTCGGCGGTACGCCGCCCGACGACGTGATCGCACTGGCGAAAGGCTTCGACGTGTACAGCATGAACAAGTACCGCTGGGCGCCACCGAAGGATTTCATCGACCGCTGCCACGCCATCACCAAACTACCCATACTGATCGGCGAGTTCCATTTCGGCGTGCCCGGGCGCGGCCTCGCGCCGGGACTCGTGCAGGCGGTGAACCAGGCCGAGCGCGGCGTGGCCTACTCCTATTACGTGGAGAATGCCGCGGCCCATCCGGCCATCGTCGGCACGCACTGGTACCAGTGGATAGACCAGCCGGCCACGGGCCGGCGCGATGGCGAGAACTACAACATCGGCTGGATCGACGTGACCGACCGGCCTTACCCCGAGCTGGTGGCCGCCGCCAAGGCCACGCATTCCAAGATCGATGCGCTGCATTCCGGCAAGCTGGCCGCGACCACGCGCCGGCCGCGCGCCTCGGAGTTCGGCACGCCCGAGGATTCCATCCATCTGGGCATACCGGCGATCCAGTGAGAGTCGACGCCGACGGCGGCCGCGGACTTCCTGGAGAGGTCAGTAACCCTGCGCCGCGCCGTCCTTGCGGGATTCCGAGGCGCCGAAGTACACGCCCTCGGCGTTGCGCAGAATGGCCTGGTAGCCGCCGAAGTCGCCGTCGTTCGTCACGGTGACCTTGTGACCCAGCGCCTGCAGCGCCTTCACCGTCTGGGGCAACGCGCCCTGTTCCAGCACGACCACGCCACCGTCGCGCATCACCTCGTCGGTGGGTTCGCTGGAACCATCGTGCCGCACGCGTGGCGCGTCACCGGCTTCCTGCAGGTTCATGCCGAAGTCGATGAGGTTCACCACGATCTGCACATGTCCCTGCGGCTGCATCGAGCCGCCCATGACGCCGAAGGACAGCCAGGGCTTGCCGTCCCGGGTGATGAACGCGGGAATGATGGTATGGAAGGGCCGCTTGCCGGGCGCGTACACATTCGCGTGGCCCTCCCTGAGTGAAAACATCTCGCCGCGATCCTGCAGGATGAATCCGCAACCGTCGGGGGTCATGCCCGAACCCATGCCGCGGTAGTTGCTCTGGATCAGCGAGACCATGTTGCCGGCCTCGTCCGCCACGGTCATGTAGATGGTGTCGCCCTGCTCCAGCGATGTCGGGTCCGTGGGATATTCCTTCGCGGCCCGATCGAGCCTGATCAGCGCGCGTCGACGGGCCGCATAGTCCTTCGACAGCAGGCCCGCGAGCGGTATCTTCGCGAAGCCAGGGTCGGCGTAGTAACGCGCGCGATCCTCGAAGGCCAGCTTCTTGGCTTCGACGAACAGATGCAGGTACTCGGTGCTGCCGAACCCCATCTTCTTGAGGTCATAGGCCTCGAGGATGTTCAGCATCTGCAGCGCGGCGATGCCCTGCGTGTTGGGCGGCAGTTCCCAGACATCGTACCCGCGGTAGTTGGTCGACACCGGCTCCACCCACTCCGATCGATGCGCCGCGAAGTCTGCCGCGGTGAGGTAACCGCCATTCGCGCGGAAGTATTTCTCGATGCGCTGCGCGATGTCGCCCTTGTAAAAGGCGTCCCGGCCGCCCTGCGCGATGCGCGACAAGGTGTCGGCCAGCAATGGATTGCGGAAGATTTCACCCTTGGCCGGTGCGCGTCCGTTGGGCATGAATGTCGCCGCGAAATTCGGATAGTCCTTGAGCAGCCGCGCATTGCGGGCCCAACCCTCGGCGATCACTTCGGTCACCGGGAACCCATTGCGCGCATAGTCGATGGCCGGCTGCAGCAGGTCTTTCATCGGCAGCTTGCCGAACTTGCCGTGCAGCTCGAACCAGCCGTCGACTGTGCCCGGCACCGACACCGGCAAGGGGCCGCGGGGCGGGATCTTGTCGACGTTCAGTTTGCGCAACTCCTCGCGCAATTTTGCGAGCGTCAAGGTCTTTGGCGAGCGTCCGCTGCCGTTGAGGCCGTAGAGCTTCTTCGTCTTTGCGTCCCAGACGATGGCGAACAGGTCGCCGCCCACTCCATTACCCGTGGGCTCCATGAGCCCGATGGTGGCATTGGCCGCGATGGCGGCGTCGACGGCGGTTCCGCCGCGCTTCAGCACGTCCAGCGCCACCTGGCTGACGAGCGGATGACTGGTGGCCGCCATGCCGTGCGTGGCGATCACTTCCGAGCGCGTGGGCACCAGCGAGCCGCTGGGCCGCGGCCCGGCGTATCCACCTTCCATTGTCATGGCGCAAAAGGCCGCAAGCAGCAGGGAACGGCGCAGCAACGGCCTAGGCCGGCTTCTGCGCGCGGGAGACGCCCGATTCGAAACTTTGCCGCACTTCACCATTGGTCACGCGCTCCTGGTAACGGCCTTTCGTGTAGTTAGCCACGACGCGGCGCCAGAAGGCGACCGCGACGGGATTGCGCAGGTATTCGGTGATTTCCCAGCGCCCCGCGAAGCGGTTGAGGATGAGTTCGACGGCCAGGCCGCCGACTCCGCGGCGCCGTGCATTGCGCGTGACGAAGAACTCGGCCATGCGGTAGTCGCAGGCCGCGCGCCCCGCGCCGGCGCCACCGCGCGCCACCATGGCGAAGCCCACGGGCTCGGCGCCGCGCAGGATCACCAGTGGATTGACGGAGGAATCGCCGAACCACCGGTCGAGCTGATCCGATTCGCTGTAGCCGATCTCGCCCAGCGACGTCATGCTGAACACGCCGGTGTTCAACGGCGACAGATCGTCTAGATAGTCGCGGTAGACGCTTTCGATCCACTGGCGATCGCCAGCGGTCCCGCGCGCATCACGGACACTGACTGTCACGGATTCCGTCCCCCATCGTCTTCAAGACCCGAAAAAGACAAAGCCCGGGCAGAGGATTGCGCCTGCTGCCCGGGCCGTCATGAGCCTATCGGCTCGAAGCGTAATCGCTAGCTTGGTAGCTATCGATTACTGCTTCGGCTCTTCGGCCGGAGCGGCAGCGGCATCCGGAGCCGGAGCAGCCGTGGCATCAGCCGGAGCAGCGGCGGCGTCGCCAGGAGCAGCAGCAGCGTCCGTGGCGGCATCAGCAGCGGCATCAGCAGCCGGGGCAACATCGGCAGCCGGAGCAGCCGTGTCGGCAGCGGGAGCTTCGGCTTCCTTCTTGGCGCAGCCGGCGATCGCGAGGGCCGCAATGGCAGCGGCGAGAGCAACGTTCAATTTCATGTAGGGGTACCCCAAATTTTCTAGTGGTAAGTGAGACCAAACAAACGTTTGTTGCGCGATTCGGCATCGCGGCGCGCAATTTTATCGATTCCGCAATGCATTTGATACATGGGACATTTGATACATGGGTCCATTCGCCCCGGTGACTGTCCGTGGATGGCGACAGCGTCGCGCGATAAGTCCGGCAATCTGAGATTGGAGCCTCCGATAAATCGAAGCAGCGAGAGAATGTTGCGATGCATCAACGGGTTGGACGCGGCGGTCGCGCTTAGAATCCCGGCATGACTTCAACCGCCGCCAAACAAAACCCGGAATCCTGGTCCACGTTGTTCGCCGCCCATCTCGAAGCGGTGAAAAAGAGAAGTGCCGTCGCCCTCTCCGCTACCGGGTACGACGCCCTGCTGGTCCATGCCGGCACGCCGCCGCTGCTCTTCCAGGACGATCATCACCTGCCTTTCAAGGTCCAGGCGCCATTCAAGGTGTGGACGCCGCTCACCGATGCGCCGGATTCTTTCGTTTACTTCGTGCCAGGCAGGAAGCCCCTGCTTCTGCTGCACGCACCCGTGGACTACTGGCACAAATCGCCCGAACTACCGCGTACCTACTGGTCCGACGCCTTCGACATCGTGAGTTGTCCGGATCGGGCGGCGGCGCGCGGCGCGCTGCCAAAGGACATGGCGCGCACCGCCTTCATCGGCGAGCCGTTCGGCGAACTGGTTTCCTGGGGTGTGGGCTCCATCAATCCCGAACATCTCATGGCGCAGCTCGACTACTCGCGCGCGGCCAAGACTCCGTATGAAGTCGCGGCACTGCTCGAAGCGAATGTGCTGGGCGCGCGCGGCCATGCAGCCGCCGAGAAAGCCTTCCGCGCCGGCGGCAGTGAATTCGACATCGGCCTGGCGTTCATGGCTGCCTGCGGACTGCGCGAACGCGAGCTGCCTTACAACCCCATCATCGCGCTCAACGAAGGTGGTGCGGTGCTGCACTACCAGGTGCAGATGCGCGAGAAGCCCGCCCGGTTCCATTCGTTGCTCATCGACGCCGGCGCGGAGTTCGCGGGCTACGCGTCCGACATCACGCGCACCCATTCATTCGACAACGCCGAGTTTGCCGCGCTCATCAAGCGCTTCGATGAACTGCAACTGAAGCTTTGTGCGCAGGTTCGCGTGGGTGCCGACTGGAGAGACATACACCAGTCGTCGTATCGCGCGATCAGCGAATTCCTGCGCGAGGCGGACGTGATCAGCGCCTCCGCCGACGAAGCCGTGGATACCGCGCTGACCAGCGTGTTCTACCCGCACGGCATCGGCCACCTGCTGGGCCTGCAGGTTCACGATGTCGGCGGCCGGCAGAGGGATCCCGCGGGCGGCGAGATCGAGCGGCCCTACAACCACCCTTTCCTTCGGCTCACCCGCAAGCTCGAGGATGGCTGCGTGGTAACCGTCGAACCCGGGTTCTACTTCATCGACCAGCTGCTGGCGGAAGCGCGCGCCAAACCCATCGGCCAGAAGATCAATTGGGCACGCGTGGAGCAGCTCAAGCCCTTTGGTGGTATCCGCATCGAGGACAACGTGGTGGCGCGCGTGGGGACCCATGAGAACCTCACGCGCATGGCCTTCAGTTCCTGAGGGTTGCGCTCTCAGGCGCAGGGCTCGTACATCTCCAGCGGTTTGTTGTCCCAGACCATCGACGTGAGATGCCAGGTGCTGTCCGGCTTGTAGAAGTAGAACTGCCAGCGCAGAAAGCTCTTGGCGCGCTTCTCGATGAACGTGATGCGCGTCAGCGCGTTGGAGCGCCGGCATTCGTTGACGAACGCATAGCCGCGATAGCCTCCGAAGGCGCCGAGCGCCGCCTTGCGCTGTTCGATGGTGGTCTCCCGGAGTTTCGCGAACTCCTCGTGGCTCTGCAGCAGCAACTTGCCGACGAAGGCGAACATCCCCTTCAGGTCTTCCTTCTCCAGGTATTTCATCGCGCGCTCGGCCATGGCGCGCGGTTCGCTGATCTCCAAGGTCTTGCTGTCGTCAGAGGCGGCGGTGCTGGCCCGAACCAGCAGCACCGCCATCAACACCAGCAGTGCAGATCGCATCATGGAGACTTGCTCCCGACGGAATGCGTGAGAAAGCGCAAGGCCAACACAGCGTAAACCACACAGATGACAGCGAGGGCCGCGAGGAACAGGATCACCGGCCCATTGGCCTCGGGCGCGAATACCGCCGACGACAGGCCGACCAGCGCCATGACGATGGCGGAAACACCGATCGCGAAGCGCTTGAGGCGCATCAGGAACACGCCCACGCCAAGCGCGAGAATGCCGATGAGCAGCCCGATGGGCCGCTGTTCGGGATGAAACTCCGTGAATCCGTAGCGCCAGACGAACACGGCGCCGAAGAACAGGAATACGACGGCCGCCGTCCGGAACATCCAGGCGTGACGAACGGCGGCCATCGGGTCAGGTGCCAGCTACTTCTTCGCGAGCAGATCGCGGATCTCGCGCAGCAGCACTTCCTGGGCCGGCGGCGCCGGCGGCGGTGCGGCCGGGTCAGGCGTCTTGAGCTTGTTGAGCGTGCGGATGACCATGAACAGCACCAGGGCCACGATCAGGAACTGGAAGGTGATCTGCAGGAAGTTGCCGTATTTCAGGATCACTTCCTTGCCGGCGGGATCCATGCCCAGGTTCAGCGACAGGTCGGAGAAATTCACTCCGCCGATGACCTTGCCCAACGGCGGCATGATCACGTCTTCCACCAGCGATGTGACGATCTTGCCGAACGCGGTGCCGATGATCACGCCGACGGCCATGTCGATGACATTGCCTTTCATCGCAAATTCTTTGAATTCTTTCGCGAGACCCATGGCACTCCCCTGAGGGTTGTTGAAGGTGCGGCGAGCTTACGGCAGCGCATTGCGGCAAGGCAAAGCACCAAAACGAAACGGGCTCCCGAAGGAGCCCGTCTCTGATCGAGTGAAGCGCCGAATTACTTCGACGACTTCTTTTTCTTCGGGGCGGCCTTTTTCTTCTTGGCGGCGACGGCCGGAGTCTTCTTGGCCGCCTTCTTCGCGGCAGCCTTCGAAGCCTTGGCTTCCTTCGCGGCCTTCTCGCGAACCTTCTTCGCGTCCGCCTTGGCCTTCTTCTCTTCCTTGGACGGAGCAGGCGCGGCGGCCTTGTCGGCCTTCTTCGCCTTCTTGTCTTCCGGCGCGGACTCGGCCGCTTCCGGTGCCGAACGCTCGACCAGCTGCATCAACGCCATCGGGGCGTTGTCACCCGGACGCGGCGCCATGTGCAGGATGCGCGTGTAGCCACCCGGACGCGCCTTGAAACGCGGACCGATGACATCGAACAGCTTGGCGACGATCTCGGTGTCGCGCAGGCGCGAGAACGCGAGACGGCGGTTGGCTTCGCTGTCGTCCTTGCCCAGGGTGATCAGCGGCTCGACGACGCGGCGCAATTCCTTGGCCTTGGGCGCCGTGGTGCGGATGGTCTCGTGACGCAGCAGCGCCACCGACAGGCTGCGGAGCAGCGCATGGCGGTGCGGCGCATTACGCGACAGCTGTCGGCCGGAAAGGTGATGACGCATAGGTACTCTCTCTTCTCAAAAAATCGGGGCCGGCCCACTCTCTCGAAAACGGCCGGCCCCTTCGACTATCTACTTCAGATCATTCCGCGATCGGCATCGTGCTTGAGGCCGGCCGGCGGCCAGCCATCCAGGCGCATGCCCAGCATGAGGCCGTGGCTCTGCAGCACTTCCTTGATCTCGGTCAGCGACTTCTTGCCGAGGTTCGGCGTGCGCAGCAGCTCGACTTCCGTGCGCTGCACGAGGTCGCCGATGTAATGGATGTTCTCGGCCTTCAAGCAGTTGGCGGAACGCACGGTGAGCTCGAGCTCGTCGACGGGCCGCAGCAGCAGCGGGTCGAACTGCATCTCGGAGACCTTGGTGCTGGCCTCTTCCTCGCCCTGCAGGTCCACGAACACCGACAGCTGATCCTTGAGGATCGCGCCGGCGCGGCGGATGGCTTCTTCCGCGTCTATGGTGCCGTTGGTCTCGATGTCGATGACCAGCTTGTCGAGGTCGGTGCGCTGTTCCACGCGGGCGGCGTCGACCATGTAGGTGACACGGCGCACAGGCGAGAACGAGGCATCCAGCTGCAGTCGGCCGATCGGGCGGCTCTGCTCTTCGAACGCGGCGCGGTTCAGGGCCGGGCGGTAGCCGCGGCCGCGTTCCACACGCAGCGTCATCGTCAGTTCACCGGCCTTGGTCAGGTTGGCGAGCACCAGCTCCGGGTTCACGACTTCGATGTCGTGGTCGGTGTGGATGTCGCCGGCCGTCACCGGGCCCGGGCCCTTCTTCGACAGGCGCAACTCGGCGCTGTCACGGGTGTGCATCTTGAGCGCCACCTGCTTGAGGTTCAGCAGGATGTCCACGACGTCTTCCTGTACGCCTTCGATGGAGGTGTACTCATGAAGCACGCCTTCGATCTCGACTTCCGTGATCGCCGCGCCCGGCATGGACGACAGCAGAACACGACGCAGCGCGTTGCCGAGCGTGTGGCCGAAGCCACGCTCGAACGGCTCGATCACCACGCGCGCCTGGCGCGGGGCGGTCGGCTGCACTTTCACGACTCGGGGCTTGAGGAATTCGCTCACTGAACCTTGCATTAGTTTCCACCTTCCCGCGGTTAGACGGGTCGAAAAACTTCAGAACGCAGCCGAACGGCTGCGTAACAAATCACTTGCTGTACAACTCGACGACCAGGTTCTCGTTGATGTCCGGCAGGATCTCGTCCCGGCCCGGCACCGACTTGAACACGCCACGGAACTCCGTGCTGTTCACGTCCACCCACTCGGGCAGACCCACCTGCGTCGCGATCTGCATCGCGCTCTGGATGCGCAGCTGCTTCTTGGCTTTCTCGCGCACGGTGATGATGTCACCGGCCTTGCACTGGTACGAACCGATGGTCACGCAGCCGTCGTTCACCGCAATGGCCTTGTGCGCCACCAGCTGGCGCGCTTCCGAGCGCGTCGCGGCGAAGCCCATGCGATAGACCACGTTGTCGAGACGGCACTCGAGCAGCTTCAGCAGGTTCTCACCCGACGAGCCGGCGCGGCGTGAAGCCTCGGTGTAGTAGTTGGCGAACTGGCGCTCGAGCACGCCGTACATGCGGCGCAGCTTCTGCTTTTCGCGCAGCTGCAGGCCGTAGTCGGACAGGCGCTGCTTGCGCTCGCCCTTGATGCCACCCGGCGGCACCTGGAATTTGCACTTGCTCTCGAGCGGCTTGACGCCGCTCTTGAGGAACAGATCGGTGCCCTCTCGTCGCGCGAGCTTACATTTCGGACCAGTGTAACGAGCCATTTATGTGTTCCTGAAAGTTAGACGCGGCGCTTCTTCGGCGGACGGCAGCCGTTGTGCGGGATCGGGGTGATGTCCGAGATGCTCGTGATCTTGAGACCACAGGCATTCAGGGCACGCACGGCCGATTCACGACCCGGGCCGGGACCACCAACGCGCACTTCGACGTTCTTGACGCCGTGTTCCTGAGCAGCAACGCCAGCCTTCTCGGCTGCCACCTGCGCCGCGAACGGCGTGGACTTGCGCGAACCGCGGAAGCCGCAACCACCGGAGGTCGCCCAGGAAAGCGTGTTCCCCTGGCGGTCGGTGATGGTGATGATGGTGTTGTTGAAGGAAGCGTGTACGTGGGCGATTCCGTCGAGGACGTTCTTGCGCGCCTTCTTCGGTTTCTTCGCTCCACCAGCGGCAGCGGCGCCCGAGGCACCCGCGGCAGCGGCTTCTGACTTCTTTTCTTCAGCCATGTTTTCTATCTAACCTCTATTAAACCTTGCCCGGAGGAGCGTTCAGCTTCACGGCCTGCTTGCGCGGGCCCTTGCGCGTGCGGGCATTCGTACGGGTGCGCTGGCCACGGACCGGCAGACCCTTGCGATGACGCAGGCCGCGGTAAGTGCCCAGGTCCATGAGACGCTTGATGTTCATGGAATTCTCGCGGCGCAGATCGCCTTCGACGGCGTTCTTGGCCAGCGCCGAGCGGATCGCGTTCACTTCCGCCTCGGTGAGATCCTTCACCTTGGTGGTCGGCGCGATGCCGGTGGCGGCGCAGATGTCCTTGGCACGCGAACGTCCCACGCCAAAGATGTGCGTGAGCCCGATCACTACGTGCTTGTTCATCGGGATGTTGATGCCGGCTATACGTGCCATGTTCGATACCTACCTGTTAGCTCTTCTGTCTCAACCCTGGCGCTGCTTGTGGCGAGCGTCGGAGCAGATGACATAGACGACGCCGCGACGGCGCACGACCTTGCAGTTCTTGCACATTTTCTTGACCGAGGGACGAACTTTCATCTTGAGAGCCCTTTATTAACTTTGCGGCGCGCCACTGCGGCCATAACCCATGAGGTTCGCCTTCTTGAGCAAACCCGGGTAGTGATGCGACATCAGGTGAGCCTGAAGCTGCGAGAAGAAGTCCATGGCCACGACCACCACGATCAGCAGCGAAGTGCCGCCGAACACGAAGGGCACGTTGGCGAACGTGCGCAGCAGCTCGGGCATGATGCAGACTGCGGTGATGTAGACCGCGCCCCAGAGCGTGAGCCTGGTGAGCACGCCGTCGATGTAATCGCCGGTCTGCTGGCCCGGACGGATGCCGCGGATGAAGGCGCCCGACTTCTTGAGGTTGTCGGCCGTCTCACGCGCGTTGAACACCAGCGCCGTATAGAAGAAGCAGAAGAAGATGATCAGGCCCGCGTACAGCACGAGGTGCAGCGGCTGGCCGTAGCCCAGCGCCTGGCTCACGGTCTGCAGGATCTGGCCCCAGGCGGTGTCATTGTTGGCGCCGCCGAAGCCGGCGATGGTCGCCGGGAACAGCAACAGCGACGAGGCGAAGATCGGCGGGATCACGCCCGACATGTTGAGCTTGAACGGCAGGTGCGTGGTCTGGCCCGCGTACATGCGGCGGCCGACCTGGCGCTTGGCGTAGTCCACGGGGATGCGGCGCTGCGCGCGCTCCACGTACACGCAGAACGCCGTGACGCCGAGCACCACGACAATCAGCGCGATGGCGAACAGGCCATTCATGGAGCCGTTGTTGATCTGCTCCAGCATCTGGCCCATGGCGCCCGGGATGCCGGCGACGATACCGCCCAGGATGATCATGGAAATACCGTTGCCGATGCCGCGCTCGGTGATCTGCTCACCCAGCCACATGAGGAACATGGCACCCGTGGTCATGGTGACGCAGGCGACGAACAGCACGTCGACACCGGGGGCGAGCATGCCCTGCGCCTGCAGGCCCTTGGCCGTGATCAGCGATTGGAACAGCGCGAGACCCAGGGTGCTGTAGCGCGTGATCTCGGTGATCTTGCGCCGGCCGGATTCGCCTTCCTTGCGATACTCCATGAGCGTCGGCACCACCATCGCCATCATCTGCACGATGATGGACGCGGAGATGTAGGGCATCACACCCATCGTGAAAATGGACAGGCGCTCGAGCGCACCGCCCGAGAACATGTTCACGATGCCGAAGATGGTTTCCTTGTTGTCTTCGAAGAACCGGGCAACCGAAGCGGGATCGATGCCCGGCACGGGGATATACGTGCCGATGCGATAGACGATCAGGCCGCCGATCAGGAACAGCAGGCGCTTGCGCACGTCGCCGAAGCGCGCCGCATCGCCGAGTACTGAAGCCGGATTCTGGGAGCTGGTTGCCACTGGTGAGTTGCTTCCTGGACCTTATTTCTTGGGCTTGGCCGAAAGCTTCTCGGCGGCGGGCTTCTGCGGCAGTTCGCCGACGGTACCACCCGCCTTCTCGATGGCTTCACGCGCACCCTTGGTGACGTGGATACCCTTGAGGGTCACGGCCTTCTTGATTTCGCCGGACAGCACGACCTTCGCCTGGGCAGCGAATGTCGGGATGACATTGGCCTTCTTCAAGGAGTCCAGGTCGATCACCGAACCGTCCACCTTGGCGAGTTCGTCCAGGCGCACTTCGGCGTGCAGGGGCTGGATCTTCGAGCGGAAGCCCACCTTGGGCATACGGCGCTGCAGCGGCATCTGGCCGCCTTCGAAACCCACCTTGTGGTAGCCGCCCTTGCGGGCGCGCTGGCCCTTCACACCACGGCCGCAGGTCTTGCCCTGGCCGGCGGAGGCGCCGCGTCCGACGCGCAGGCGTGCCTTGCGGGCGCCGGCGGCGGGTTTCATGTCATTGAGACGCATCGTCATCGCTTCACTCCTCGACCGACAGCAGGTGCTTGGCCGCGTAGATCATTCCGCGGTTTTCCCTGGTATCCGCCACTTCGACCGTCTGGTGGCGGCGGCGCAGGCCGAGACCACGCACCGACGCCTGGATGTTCTTCAACTGGCCCGCGAGGCTCTTCGCCAGCGTGACCTTGATGTTCTTGCCTGCCATGTCCGTTGTCCTTCGGAAGCCCGGGATCAGCCCAGGATCTCTTCGACTGTCTTGCCGCGCTTGGCCGCGACGTCTTCGGGCGAGCGCGCGTTGGCCAGCGCGTTCACGGTGGCGCGCACCACGTTGATCGGGTTGCGCGAGCCGTAGCTCTTGGCCAGCACGTTGCGCACGCCGGCGCACTCGAGCACCGCGCGCATTCCGCCGCCGGCGATGACGCCGGTACCGTCGGACGCGGGCTGCATGTACACCTTGGTGGCGCCATGCGTACCGTGCATCGCGAAATGCAGCGTGTCGTTCTTGAGCGCCACGGGGACCATGTTCTTGCGCGCCTGCGCCATGGCCTTGCTGATCGCGACCGGCACTTCACGCGCCTTGCCGAAACCGAAGCCCACGCGGCCGGCTCCGTCGCCTACGACGGTGAGCGCGGTGAAGCCGAACTGCCTGCCGCCCTTGACCACCTTGGCCGTGCGATTGACTGCGACCAGCTTCTCGAGGAACTCGTCCTGCGCCTGGTTCTGTTTGTCGGGTCGTGCCATTAGTTAGTCCTCAGAACTCGAGGCCGGCTTCACGCGCGGCGTCGGCCAGCGCCTTCACGCGGCCGTGGTACATGAATCCGGCGCGGTCGAACGCCACCTTGGTGACACCCGCGGCCTTCGCGGCTTCGGCAATGGCCGTGCCGACGGCCTTGGCCGCCTCCACGTTGCCCGTGCCCTTGAGGCCCTTGGCCACGTTTTCCTGCACCGTGGACGCCGAGGCGAGCACTTTCGCGCCCGAGGCGTCGAACACCTGCGCGTACATGTGCTGGGGCGTGCGGTGGATGGTGAGACGCGCGACGCCGAGTTCGCGGATCTTCATCCGGGTCTTGATTGCGCGGCGCTGGCGCCGTTCTTTCTTGGTGATCTGCATATGAGTGCCGAAGAATTACTTCTTCTTGCCCTCCTTCAGGGTGATTTGCTCACCGGAAAAGCGGACGCCCTTGCCCTTGTACGGCTCCGGCGGACGGATGGCGCGGATCTTCGCGCAGACCTGGCCGAGCTTCTGGCGGTCGATGCCCTTGATGATGATTTCGGTCTGGCTCGGCGTCTCCATCGAGATGCCTTCCGGAATCGGGAAGTTCACCGCGTGCGAGAAACCCAGCGTCAGGTTCAGCGTCTTGCCCTGGACCGCGGCGCGATAACCGACGCCGACCAGTTCCAGCTTGCGCTCGTAACCCTTGGACACGCCCGTGACCATGTTGGCCAGGTGAGCGCGGGCGGCGCCCGCCGATACGCGCGAACCCGCGTTGGCGAACTTCACCTGCAGCGCCTTGTCCTGCTGTTCGACGGTCACGCCGTCGGCCACGACGAGCGCGAGCTCGCCCTTGGCGCCCTTGACCTTGATCGTATTCGCGGCCACGGAGGCGGTGACGCCCTGGGGCAGCTCGACGGGTCGTTTTGCGACTCTGCTCATAATGCTTCCTTAGGACACGATGCAGAGCACTTCGCCGCCCTGCCCGATGGCCCGCGCCTGTTTGTCGGTCATCACGCCCTTGGGCGTGGAGACGATGGCCGTACCCAGGCCACCCTGGATCTTCGGCAGCTCGGTCTTGCCGCGGTAGATGCGCAGGCCGGGACGCGAGACACGCTCGAGGCGGTCGATCACGGGACGACCATCGAAGTACTTCAGCTCGATGCTCAGCGTCTGCTTCGCACCGTCGGTCACGACGTTGAAGCCGGCCACGTAGCCTTCGTCCTTCAGCACCTTGACCAGCGCGGTTTTCAGCTTGGAATTCGACACCTGGACTTCCGTCTTGCGCGCGAGTTGCGCGTTACGGATGCGGGTCAGGAGGTCGGCAATGGGATCAGTCATGCTCATGCCATTTGCTCCTTACCAGCTCGCCTTGGAGACGCCCGGCAGTTCGCCACGCGCCACGGCTTCGCGGATCTTGACTCGCGCGAGCCCGAACCGGCGATACACACCACGGCTGCGGCCAGTGATCTGGCAGCGGTTGCGACCACGCGTCGGGCTGGCGTCGCGCGGCAGCTTCTGCAGCTTCGCCTGCGCGTCGGCACGCACTTCCGGTGAGGTCTTGGGGCTGCGAATGAGCTCTTTCAGCTGAGCGCGCTTCGCCGCGTATTTCTTCACGATCTTGGCGCGACGCTTCTCGCGCTCGACCATGTTTGTCTTGGCCATACCCTGTGGTTCCTTACTTGCGGAACGGGAAATTGAAGGCGTCGAGAAGGGCTTTGCCCTGCTTGTTGTCCTTCGCCGTCGTGGTGATCGTGATGTCCATTCCCCGGAGCTGGTCGATCTGGTCGTACTGGATTTCCGGGAAAATGATCTGTTCCTTGATGCCGAGGCTGAA
>JAQSWD010000056.1 GCA_029266835.1 Steroidobacteraceae bacterium | reverse complement strand
TGAATGCGGTCTCGAGCTTCAAGAAGTCTGCGACCGATGTCATCTCGTACTTGGCGGCCACGGGCAAGGTTGTGAAAGACCAGCCGAGGGTGCCGAATACCAGCGCAAACTTTCCGGCGCTGGCGAGCCAATCCGCGCGTCGAGTGCTGAACAGTCGCGGGTAAGCCCAGGCGAAGATGACGGCCTGAATACACATCGAAGCAAGACCCAGCGGGATGATGACCTGAGCGCGATACATCTCAAGGCGCTCATACGCCTCGTGGAACGTCACCAGGTGCCATACATAGCCCAACGGAAACGTGGGCAACAGATAGGCGAGTACCGCAAGCCAGAAGTTCTTCTTCATATTCTCTCCCCGAGCACACGTGATTGACTTGTCGTTTGCAAGTGATATCACGATGACTTGCGAGTAGCAAGCGATCTGTTAGTTTGCGGACATGAAACGCTCGAATCGTCGGCGGCGCTCGGGCTGCCCCATCAGCATTGCGCTCGAGATCTTCGGTGACACCTGGTCGCTGCTCATCGTTCGCGACCTCATGTTTAAAGGCTTCCGCACCTTCAATGAGTTCCTGGGTGCCGGTGAAGGCATAGCGAGCAACGTGCTGACCGACCGGCTCTCCAAGCTGGAATCTGCTGGAGTCATCGTAAAGCGCGAGCACGACGCAGACGCGCGGCGGTACGAATACAGGCTGACCGAAAAGGGTATCGACCTGGCCTCGGTCATGGTTGAAATCGTTCTATGGTCGGCACGTCACGAGCAGACTGATGCGCCGCCACAAATATTGCGAGCGATGAGGACTCAGCGGGAGAAGTTTCTCTCGGATGTCCGGGAAGGCTGGCAGGCGAGCCAGCAATAGGTCGATTCGTTCAACACTGGGAAAGCGCGTCGAAGTGTCCAATTGACAGCCCTTCGCGCGTCATAGAAGGGAGACGGGCGCGGGCCCGTTTACATCGTGAGGAGACGATTCGATGAAGAAATTCTTGTTCATTCAGCGAAGCCAGCGTGGCGGTGAGCGGCAGCCTCCCTCCCCGGCGCAAATGCAGGAGATGTTTGCCGCGTTCAACGCCTGGAAAGAGAAGTTCAAGGCCAACATTGTCGACATGGGTGGCAAGTTGAGCTCCAGCGGCAAGGTTTGCTCGGCCTCCGGAGTGACCGATGGTCCCTTTGTCGAGTCGAAGGAAATCGTCGGAGGCTTCATGATCGTCGCCGCCGAAAGCTATGAACGGGCGCTCGAGGTGGCGCGCGAAAGCCCGGGCGTGATGATGCCTGGCTCGACCGTCGAGATTCGCGAGATCACCACTTCCTGACTGAGATAAACACACTCGTCGAGCACTTCTTCCGGCACGAGTACGGACGGCTCGTGACGGTGCTTGCGCGCAAGTTTGGTGTGCGACTCCTCGAACCCATCGAGGACGCGGTTCAGGTCGCGTTGGAGGCGGCACTCACGTGTTGGGCCACGCAGGGTCTTCCAGCACGGCCCGGCGCCTGGCTCTATCGTGTTGCTCACAACGAGTTGATGGGTCAGCTGCGCAAGGAGAAAGGTCGCGCCCGGATTCTTGAGTCAAGCACGCACGACTTTCCGGCCGATGAAGATCCCCCGCCGGACACATTCTTTGACCATGAGATCCGCGACGGGATGCTGCGCATGCTGTTCGTCTGTTGTGATGAAGCGATCCCGAACGAATCCCGAATCGTCCTCGCGCTCAAAACGTTATGCGGTTTCAGCACGTCGGAAATTGCGCTGCGATTGTTCACGACCGAAGCCAACGTACACAAGCGCCTGTCGCGGGCGCGCGAACGGCTGCGCGAGGTGTCGCCCGACCTGGATACACCGTCACTCGAATCCTTGGAACCGAGGCTTTCGAGTGTGCATGAGATTCTTTACCTGCTATTCAATGAGGGATATTTGTCCGCGCACGCGGAGTTCGCGATCCGACGCGAGTTGTGTGACGAAGCAATTCGGCTTGTTACGTTGCTCGCGGAGCATCCGATCGGCTCCCGTCCCGAGACATTTGCGTTGCTCGCGCTCATGCACTTTCACGCGGCACGGCTCGCCGGCCGCGTCGCTGCTGGCGGCGAACTCCTGCTCTTGCAAGAACAGGATCGGACAGTCTGGGATCGGGAAAGCATGCAGACGGGAATGCAGTGGCTGGCTCGCTCGGCGAGCGGTGAGGTGTTCACGCGATTCCATGCCGAGGCCGCTATCGCGGCAGAGCATTGCCTGGCTGCCTCTTTCAGCGAAACGCGATGGAGTGAGATTGTTGATCTCTACTGTATTCTCGAACGCATCGCTCCCTCGCCATTGCACACGCTGAACAAAGCAGTGGCCGTCGCCGAGGCGCAGGGACATCAGTCGGGCCTGGAGGTACTGCTATCGGTCGTTCCTCCTCCTTGGCTGGAAGATTCCTATCTTTGGCATGCAGCTGCGAGCGACCTGTATCGGCGCTGCGGAAACCATGAACGCGCTCTGCACCACGGCGGCCTGGCAGTGGCATCAGCACCCACAGATGCGTTGCGTGCGCTCCTGATGCATCGACTCGCGTTGTCAACCGACACACTCGAATGTGTCGAAGGGACTCTACTCAACTGCTGTATATCGGCGCGCAGAAAACAAGGCCTGCGCTGATTTCCCCGCTCGGGGCGCTCATTCCAGCAGGGTATTCAGCGAGATATTGAAATTCGATCGGTCCGAAAAGTCGTTTAGAAACAAGTCGCCCGGGACCTTTCTCACGGCATCTCAGGCCGTCTCAGTAGACGCCAGCACAACCAGCAACGGTAGATAGGCGGCCAGCAATGGCGTCAAGCGCTGCGCGCCACCAGTGCGCGCATCTTCCGCAGCATCGGCGCCACCACCGGCACTGACAGCATGGTGCTGCCCACCGCCATCAGCAGCAGCGCGGTGAACATCTCGCTGGTGATGATGTGCTTGTCGAGCAACACGTTGGCGAAAATGATCATGATCAGGGCCTTGGTCTGCAGCAGCCAGCCGATGAGCGAGGCTTCCCCGGGTTCCCATTTCAGAATGCGGCCGGCGATATGCGTGCCGATGAGCTTGCCGGCCACCGACGCGATGAGCAGCAACCCTGCAATCAGGAAGACCGTCTGCCCGCCCATTGTCCAGTTCGTGCGCAAACCGGTGCTGAGAAAAAAGACGGGCATGATGACCAGCAGTACGTTGTGCCGCAGCTGGTCCATGTGCTTCTGGTCGAACCACGAAGACTCCATGGCCGCGCCCGAGAGGAATGCGCCCACCATGAAGTGCAGTCCACACCAGTCCGCTCCGAGCCCGCAGAGCGCGAGCCAGATGAGCCCCACGTACCAGCGGTCGCGCTCCGGAATGCGCTGCATGAGCTTGCGGAGCAGCCAGGCGGCGAGGGCGAATGCGACGAGAAAGCCGGCCTGGCGGCCGATACGTGTCCAGTCCATGAGGATCATCGCGAGCACACCCCAGATGGCAACGTCATCCATGCTGGCGTAACGCAAGATGCGCTGGCCGATTGGCTGTCGCAGGATTTCGAGCTTCTCCATGAACAGGATGAGGATGGGCAGGGCCGTGACCGCGCAGGCCATTCCGACGCCCAGGATGAATTGCCAGTTCTGCGCCGCCGGGCCCATCCAACCCGAGCCTTTCGCGATCAGCACCGCGGCCAGGCACCCGAAGAGCAGCGGGCTGCCGAGCGCGAGGCCCGCCGTGATCGTGGTTTCGCGGCGATGTTTCCAGGCTGCGCCGAGATCGAGTTCGATGCCGGCGATGAACACGAACAGCATGACCGCCCACCAGGCGATGCCATTGAGCGATTGGACCACTTCGGGCGTGAACACGAAGCTGTAGTAGTCGGGAAAGGCGGCGCCCAGCACACCGGGCCCCAGCAGGATGCCACCCACGATCTGCACGACGACCAGCGGCGCCCAGTATTCGGTCCGGCAGAGACGCCACACCAGATAAGGGATGGTGAAGATGATCACCATCGCGATCAGGAAGATCTCGGACGTGGTCATGGCATGCATCGAGGCCGGCCCCTGGTTGAAAATGTCGTTGGCGGGCGTGGGCTTATAGCGTAACGGACCTGGCGCTGTCGGTAGTGCCGAGTGATTTCTTCAATTTGGCGGCGATGGTTGGCCGCTTGCCGTGCCATGTTGAAGAAATCGTCGCTGCCCTGGCAGCAGCCGGCGGCAAGCCCCGCCACTGGCTGATACGCGGAGTCGCCGAAGGAAAGCAAGAGCGTGAGGGATTCATATCCGGAGCCTCCTCACGAGAAGCGTTTCCATTTGCCTTCCGACACAACCCTGACAGCGCCGTCGACCACCTCGATCGCGGTTTCATCGTCGATCGCGTACGCGGGGCCGCCGATCTCTTTCGCCCATTTTTCCGCGTCGGCCATGGTGTTCTCCGGCAAAGCCGGGTGATCCAGATGCGGAAAGATCGAGAAGTCGACCAGCCCCAGCGTGATGTCATCGCCGGTAATGGAGGGCTTCGATTCGAGGAAGGCCGTTCCGACTCGAGGTGTCATCACCATGCTTCCGGCGCTCAGCCCGACCCAGATGGTCTCGTTCAGCGACGGCAGGAGATCCAGCAGCCCTGACTCTCGCATCCAGTGACACAGGTACAGGGCATCGCCGCCATTCACGAGCAGCACGTCTGCTTCGCGGACCCAGGTCTCCCAGCGGCGCCTATCGATGCTGGGCAGCGCAGTGAGCTCGAGCACCCCCAAGGATTTCCATTCCAGGCCGCACATCGGACAATGTGGATCTCGCCCACTGATGAATTGCCACGTGCCGGCAGGGCTTGCATTGGGATGCCCATAAAGCGCGGTGGGGATGCAAAGAGCATTGGAATCGGCGATCGGCTTTCCCAGCAGGTCGACCAATGCGTTGCGGATGCTGGTGTTTTTGATGCCGGCAGAAGTCAGAAGAAGTTTCACCGGACCTCCCCGCGTGGCGTCTGGAGGAGATCGCATAACGGCTGCACGGCGGGGGCGCGCAGGGCCTCTACGGCGCCAGTGGCTTTGGCGATGACGAGTTCTTGCATCCTGTACTCCCTATTCGACTTGGGTTCAGGGGTCTTGATCCAGAGGGTGTAGTCGAACGAGGAGTCAGGAAATCGACAGTGTTCTGGCGCAGGCGCCGCGATAAAGGGAGGTCAGCCGTTGGATCGCAACGAGTTGCCGGCACGTAATGCGTCGCCTTGACGAGCGTACGAGGTCAATCGCAGCCTCGTGCCGGCCAGCAACGCCTATCTGCGCGCGGCGTGAGAAATCGCTTCCGCTTCGCTGGCGACCCATTGAGGTTCGGCCGCCAGCTGTCAGCCTTGCAGGATGTCCATGAGCGCGGGAAGACGGATCGTCGCGAAGTTCGAAGATGTGTCGGACACCGCGTAGGGCAGGACTATCAGGTCTCCGTGCCGCAGGGCGCCGCAAGTGTAGACCACGTTCGGCACGTACCCCTCGCGTTCGGAGGGTTCGGGCCGGACGAGAGGTTCCCGCGATCGCGCGAGTACTCGTGAGGGGTCGGACTTGTCGAGCAGCACCGCGCCAATGGAATACTTACGCACCGGCCCCACACCGTGCGTCAGCAGCAGCCATCCTTCATCGAGTTCGATCGGCGAGCCGCAGTTGCCGATCTGCACGAACTCCCATGGAAATTCCGGTCTGAGAATGGGCTGGCCACCTTCCCAGGTGTGCAGATCTTCCGACTGCAACAGATACAGGTTCTCGTTGTCCTGCCGGCCGATCATGGCGTACCTGCCATTCAGCTTGCGTGGAAACAGCGCCATTCCCTTGTTCCGGCTGGCCGCGCCCGAGAGCGGCATCATGCGGAAAGTCAGGAAATCCCGAGTCTCGATCAACTCCGAGCGAATGGCCCTGCCGCTGTACGCCGTGTAGGTCGCATAGTACGTCTTCGAAAGTCCCTCGAATTCGACGAAGCGCGCATCTTCGATGCCGTTCGATTGCGACGCCGTCACGGGGAAGATGACGCGTTCGCTCAAATGTTGCTCAGGGCGAAACGTCAGCTCGACCTCTTCCCCGTGCGCACCTTCCGTCCGTCTGCTGACTTTGGGAACGGCGGCCAACCGCACCGACGGATCGATGGTGACATTGCCGTCTGCCGTCACCGACCCCGATCGAAACGTGAGCGACGAGACATGCCCCTCTCCAACCGCACGAAGGCTGAGGATGAAACGCACTCCGCCTTCAGGCGCGCCGGATTGATCCGGGTGCGCCACGATGCTCGGATTGAACAGCGCTGCTGCCTCGAACGAGTACTCGTGCAGGAAATAGGCCCCTACGAGGCGTCGCTGATCCGCGGTGAACGACGCATGCGGTATGAAGGCTTCCTCCATTTCCGCTGCCCGTTCTTCGAACGTCTCGATCAGGTTCCTGTGTCGTCCCTGAAAGTTTTCTAGAACCTCCCCGAGCAAGGAGACGGCTGCCGCCGGATCGAGCGCGAGGACGCGATCGACAATGTGGTTCGCTCGTGATTTGTCCGTGGGGTTCAGGTCCCGCGGTTCGGTCGCGGGTTTGAAGGGACGTACCACGACACGGGCGGGATCAGGACGCAGATAAAGCGCCTGCCGGTTCAGGAACGGGGCTTGGGACAAAACTGCCTCTTTCAGTGTGTGACCGGTGTTGGCGGCATGTCGGAATGCAGTGCCCGGAGCAAAGGCGCCTTCAGCCGATTGCTACCCACCCGATGCAGCTGGCGGATTTCCGTCAGGGCGAGCAGATACGAGACCAGGGACTCGCCACCGCAGTTCTCGTTTGATCGATCTGGGTGAAGGCCGTCGCGGCAACCGCCGGTTTCGATATCGACGAGTGAGGTCGAAAGGTCATTGCTCCCCATGAACCAGGCAAACGCGCGAAGGGCATCGGCCCGCCATGTCACATCGGAGTCTGCACGCCAGGCCGCGCAACAGGCCGCAATCGTCGCCGTGGCCTCCAGCGGCTGCTGATCGAACGCGCGCGGTGGGCTCAGCTCGTCGCCGAAACTCTGCGAGCCCACGGGCCGGAACAGCTTTCCCTCGGTAGTTTGCAGATTCATCAACCAACGCAGCGACCTCAATCCTGCGGCGACGTACGAAGGCACGCTCGTGGAAAGGCCCGTGACGATGAGCGCCTGCGGCAGCCTCGCGTTGTCATAGGAGAGTCCCTTCTCGAACCACCCCCACTGCCGCGTCTCGACAGATGCCAGGATGCTCATGAGCCGCTCCGCAAGCTGGTGTCGCAGTTCACGGGCAAAGGAATCGAGATCGGCTGCCTCCGCGTATGAGTTCAGGCCGAGGAGGGCGAATGCCCAGGCTCGCGGCGAGCCGAAGGCCTGAGCGGCGGGTAACGCTGACAGGAACAGTGACGCCGCCCATTTCCTTCGACTGGCATTGGGGTCGCCGCGTGCGCATTCGCCCAGCGCCCAAAGCGACCGTCCATGACTGTCTTCGGATCCGACTTCCTCGGCCCAGCGCCGGTCGAAGCCCATGAAGTTCCTGAAGCGCCTTGCCTGCGGATTCCACGCATGCTGAACAAAAGCGGCAAAGCGGCCCACCAATTCATCGGACATCGGCTGCTCGCCGGTAGCGTTGAGCGCACTCGCGAGAATCAAGGCGCGCGCATTGTCGTCCACACAGTAACCATGCGATCGATCGGGAATGGTGTGGATGGCATGCTGGAACAGGCCTGTGTCATCGCACATGAGACGAAGATGGTCGAGTTGAACGGTGGGTGGCAGCGTGCTGCGCGTCGGGAACAGGATCTCGGACGGGACCGCCCTCACCGCGGGGCGCATCGCGCCGCGCACACTCTCGAAAACGCGGATGTACCGCTCAGCCGTTCGCGCCCAGGTCATGGCGCGGCTGCCGGCATAGGCCCGTTCCCGCATGGACTCGCGACGTGAGTGATCGGTCAGTAGCCCCGCAACCTCGGCACCGATCGTCGCGACGTCATTGAACGGCACCAACACGCCGCGCCCGTCAGCCAGCAACTCGCGCGCGTGCCAGTAGGGAGTCGAAACGACCGCTTTGCCCAGCCCGAAACTGTACGCGAGAGTGCCAGACGTCATCTGGGCCTCGTTCAGGTACGGCGTTACGTAGACATCACACATCGAGATGAAGTCGAGCAACGTCGGCAGATCCACGAAGCGATCGAGAAAGAGGACGTGATTTTCCACGCCGCGTGCGCGCGCACGTGCGACGAGACTTTCCCGGTATGCCTCTCCCTGGCTGCGCACGAGGTTGGGATGCGTTGCACCAAGCACGACATAGACGGTCGCTGGCGCGATTCGCAACACCGCCGGCATCGCATCGATCATGACTTCGATGCCCTTGTTGGGCGAAAGCAGGCCGAATGTCAGGAGCACGGGACGGCCGTCAAAGCCGAGTTTCAGTTTCGCCTCTTCGGGCGAGGTATACGGCACATCGGGGATGCCGTGCGGGATCACTTCGATCTTTCGTTCGGGCACGTCATACGCGGAGACGAGGAGTTCCTTCGCCTTCTCCGCCATGACGACGATCTTGGACGAGATCCCGGCTATGTCGGCGAGCACTCTGCGCTGGATTGCGCTCGGCTCGGACAGCACCGTGTGTAGAGTCGTGATCACGGGCATGTTCAATCGCGACAGCAGCGTCAATACATTCGCACCGGCGTCGCCGCCGAATATCCCGAATTCATGCTGGAGCGACACGGCATCGAACTGACCTGCGTTCAAGCTTTCGGCGGCGCCGATGTAGTCCTTCAGCTTTCCGTCGTCGACCTGCACGCGGACGATCGGTGGATAGTCGTAAGACCGGCCGCCGTCGTTCATGGCGACGATGGCGGTGTCGGCGCCGGGGCGCGACAGGGCGACCGCGTGCTGCAGATCATTGGTGAACGTAGCGATGCCGCAGCGTCGCGGCAGCGAGTTTCCTATGAAAGCAATGCGAATGGATGGGGACACGGTCGAACCTCCCGCGGTGGTGGACGAACGCCCCGTGGGATACGAGAACGCGCAGCGGCGATCAGCATGAATGCGCGGCGGAAGACTTCGCCGGACCTGCAAGCTACAGCATTCCGGGTGGTCCGGTGTGAGCGATTCTCCTGAATCAGCCGGCCGGCGCGTGCGGGAAGCGGCTCCCTATGTTCGTTCGCGCACCGACACGGTGGCATGGCGAGCGCATGCTCGGACCTCTGGTGGACGGCACACTTTGCTCTCCATCGTCATCAGTAGAGAACGCTTATGTATTCCCTCTCCAAGTCAGCGCGCGTCTCGCGAAGTCGCCTGCGAATCGCCGTGCCGGTCGTGCTTCTGTTCACCGCCGCCTGCGCCAGTACGCCTCCCATTCCTTCCGCCAGCCTTCAGGCCGCGCAGCAGTCCATCGCCAACGCAGAGCGCGTCGAAGCCGGCACCCATGCGCCAGCCCAGCTCGGAGAAGCGCGAAACAAACTTTCCGCCGCCCAGAGAGCAGTGGATGAAGAGAAGATGATCGTCGCCGGGTGGTTGGCCGACGAGGCCCGCGCCGACGCCGAGCTCGCCGTCGCCACGACCAGCGCCGCAAAGGCGAATGCCGTCAATGCCGACATGAAACGCAGTACCGCCACGCTGGTCGAAGAGATGCAGCGCAAGACGGGAGACAGCCGATGAACACTCACTACTCCATGATTGCCGCCGCGGTGGCCGCGGCGCTTGCCCTCGGATGCGCCTCCACCCCCAAGCAGCCCGCGGGTTCCGAGCAGGTGCGCGCCAAGCTCACGGCTCTGCAGAATGACCCGGCACTGGCCACGCAGGCCCCGGTCGCGACCAAGGACGCCGAACTCGCCGTGAAACAGGCGGAGATCGCTCAGCCGGACGTCGCGCTCGCGGCGCACCGCGTGTACATCGCCGATAGAAAGGTGGACACCGCAAAGGCACAGGCTGAGACCAAGATGGCCGAAATGCAGCGTACCGCTCTCAACAAGCAGAGCGAAAAGGCGCGCCTCGATGCGCGCACGCGTGAAGCCGATCTCGCCAAGTCCGATGCCCTGGTGGCGCGTGCGGAGGCTGCGGAGCAGAAGGTCGCGGTGACCCAAGCCCGCAGCGATGCCGATGCGGCCCTGCTCGCGGCCAATGCGTCGCGGCAGGAGGCCGAGGATCTTCAGCGTCAACTCGAAGTCCTGCAGGCCAAGCCCACGGATCGTGGCCTGGTGCTCACCCTGGGTGACACGCTGTTTGCCACGGGGAAATCGGAGCTCAAGTCCGGCGCCACGGTAAACCTCGACCGACTCGGCGACTTCCTGTCCGAATACCCGGATAGGACCGCTGCGATCGAAGGCTTCACCGACAGCATTGGCAGTGAGGAATCCAACCAGTCGCTCTCGGAGCGCCGCGCGGATTCGGTCAAACGATACCTCGTCGCACGTGGCGTCAAATCGGACCGTCTCCGGAGTACCGGTCGCGGAGAGAACGCGCCGGTTGCCGACAATGAGTCCCCGTCGGGACGGCAGCAGAATCGCCGGGTCGAAGTCATCATCAGCCAGGCGAATGGCGCCGGGGGTGGCAAGTGAACGTCGTCATCTGGCTGGTGGTAGGCGGCCTCGTAGGCTGGGTTGCGAGCCTGTTGATGCGCACGGACGCGCGCCAAGGCGTGGTCATGAACGTAGTGGTCGGAATCGTCGGCGCGCTCCTCGGCGGCTGGATCCTCAGCCCGCTCGTGGGTGGCGGGACCATAAACCAGGCCGATTTCAGCGTCCTGGGACTTCTGGTCTCACTCGGCGGCGCGGTCGTACTGCTGGCTATCGTCAATCTCGTGCGGAAAGGGGCGACCAGGTAGGTCTCTTCGTGAGGAGGGGCTGCCAAGGGCTGCCCCTTCTCACGGCATCTCTTGCAGCCTCGATAACGCTGGAAATCACGCGATTTCCGGCGCTTTAGTTTCTGGGGTCAGTCGCGGAATTGCCGCCGCCAGCGTTGGCATCGACTGAAGGGCGGCAATATGGCCGCGCAGTTTCCAAATGTGCTACGGCGCGATGATCACGAATCTCCGCTGCGCCGACATTGAGGGCAGGACGACGGCAAATTCGCTGCCGAGATCGCGCCCGGCGCTCGTCACCGTCACCGTGCCGCCGTGAAGTTCGATGATGGATCGGACTACCGCGAGACCTATGCCGCGGCCGTTTTCTCGTCCTGGCGGCGCATTGGCAACCTGGACGAACATGCCAAACACCCGCGACAGCATCGCCGGATCGATGCCGATCCCCGAGTCACGGATGCGTACATTTACCGATTCAGCGCTGGCTTCCATGAGAAGGCTGATATCGCCGCCGTCGGGCGTGTACTTGGAAGCGTTGATCAGGAGATTCGAGAACGCCTGTTCGAGTCGCGCGCCATCTGCGAGCGCCCAAACTGGCTCTTCGGGTAGATTGACGACGAGCCGGTGCCCGCGACGCGCCATTTCCGGCCGGATCGATTCAACCGCGTAGGCCGCAATCGTACGCAGGTCGACCTGGGACAGTTGTAATAGTGCGTCGCCGCGCATGCCGCGGTGCCGCGGCTCGAGCAGGTCGTCGATGTGTCGGCTCATCTGTCCTGCATGACGCTCGATGAGCGTGCGGGTACTTTCAATGCGGTCACTCGATGCTGCGGTGCGCAGCAGACGTGCGGCGTTGCGGATGACCGCCAGTGAATTGCGAAGTTCGTGGGAGATGACAGCTATTCCACGCGCCCGCTCACCGTCGATGCCGCTGCCGAAAAGATTGCCATTCGCGCATTCATCTGCCACGCCCGACTCGGGGTTCGGGTGCGAATTGCCTTCATGCGGCATGGCTGTCATCTCCCCTGTTAGCTGCGTGAGCATGAACCTACCCTGGCGTGAGTCATTGGTCTGTGCGCGAGCGTACTTAATGCCCCGGGGCTGCTGCGTTCGTGCGATAGCGCACACACTCGTGACTGCCGGCGTACACTAGCGAATGCGTGAAAGTCGGCCCAGACCTGAGAACAATCACATTCTCCGCGCCTTGCCCCTGGTGGAGCGCGAACGGCTTTTTCCGCATCTTCAGCTCGTCGCCATGCCGTTGGGCAAGGTGCTTTATGAATCCGGTGCGGAACTGCGACACATCTACTTCCCGACAGACTCGATCGTCTCGCTCTTGTACGTCATGCGTGACGGCGCATCTGCCGAAATCGCCGTGGTTGGTAGAGAGGGCACGGTCGGTGTGTCCTTGTTCATGGGTGGTGAGTCGACTCCGAGTCGGGCACTCGTCCAGAGTGCCGGCCAGGCTTACCGCCTCTCACGCATGCGCCTGAAACAAGAGTTCAACCGGCATGGCAGCCTGCTTCACTTATTGCTTCGCTACACGCAATCCCTGCTCACGCAAATGGCGCAGACGGCCGTCTGCAACCGGCATCATTCTCTCGATCAACAGCTCTGCCGCTGGCTGCTGCTGTCACTCGATCGGCTGGATTCGAATGAACTGCACATGACCCAGGAACTGATCGCCAACATGCTCGGCGTGCGTCGCGAAGGTGTGACGGGAGCCGCGGGCAAGCTCCAGGCGCTCGGCGTGATTCGCTATGCGCGCGGCAAAATTACCGTACTCGATCGGCCGCACCTGGAGCGCCTGACCTGCGAGTGCTATCAAGTGGTCAGGCAGGAAAGCGATCGGTTGCTGCAGCCCCGGCCATTAGAGTAAGCAAAGTCGCGACGAGTTACTGGCGCGCCTGTAGGACGCGGTCGCTTGCGCACGGTCCGTGCGCTCGCGAACAGAGATGCCGAGCTCTTCAGCGCACGCTGCAATGGCCGGACATTCCGGCGCCAAATCCGCAGCCCATTGAAAAAAGTTCGAATCCGCGCCGACAACTCCTTGCTCGCTGCCCTGCCAGCGATGGCCCGCCGAAGGCTTACGGCCGGTCAAGTCCCGGTGGACCTCATCGTTCCCGAAATCCTGAGCGATGCCGGCGAACGGATTCGCCACGTCTATTTTCCCATCGACGGGTTCATCTCCCTGATCACGCCAGCCAAAGGTCGCCGGCAGCTTGAAATCGGGCTCGTCGGATCAGAGGGCATGCTTGGCGTGCCGCTGCTGCTCGGCGTTAGCATCTCGCCTTTTCGGGCGATGGTGCAAGGAGGGGGACGCGCTTGGCGGGTCGATGCGGCGACTCTGCAGCAGGAGATCATGTCCAATGCGGGAGTTCGCGCCACACTCAATCGATATCTATATGTGTTTCTTGCACAGCTGATGCAGACGTCAACGTGCACGCGGTTTCATCGCATCGACGCGCGCCTGGCCCGGTGGCTTCTGATGACGAGGGACCGTGCGCACACGGATCATTTTCACCTCACGCATGAATTCCTGGCCCTGATGCTGGGAGTTCGCCGTGTGGGCGTGACCCGCGCCGCCACCGCTCTGCAGCGCCGCGAGTTGATTCGGTATCGCCGCGGCGATATCTCGGTTCTGGATGTGCGGGGGCTCGAGCGTGCCGCTTGCGCCTGTTACGCCGTCGACAAAGGAATCTACGCCCGGATCATCGGATCCAAGGGAGCGCAGCAGGGCGCTGCAGCCTCCGCTACCGCTTTCGTGACGGCGAGAGTCGAGAATTCGATGGAATGTTATGGCGAGAACGGAGCCATGAGCCGTTCGCAGTGATCAAGCCGCAACGTCGGCGAGACCGCCGGCCACGCTCACTGAACCATCGCTTCGCGCCTTCACGCGATACATTGCCGAATCCGCGGCGCCGATCAACTCATCACAACTGGCACGACCGCCATCGAAGACGGCGGAACCGAGACTCGCGCTCACCAGGATGGTTTCGTCTCCAACTTGGTGCGGTATGGACATGCTGGCCGTGATCTTCTGCGCCACTGTGACCACGTCATCGTTGCCGCGAATGTCCGGCAATAGAATGACGAACTCATCGCCGCCATAACGCGATGCGGTGTCACCGGCACGTATGCAGCTTGCCAGGCGCTGCGCTGTTACGCGCAGGACCAGGTCTCCCGCGTTGTGACCGAGTCGATCGTTCACATGCTTGAAGCAATCCAGATCCAGCAACAGCAGACCTATGGCCTTGTTTTGACGTTCTGCCTGAAGGATTGCCTGCTGAAGCCGGTCGAGCAGCAACGCCCGATTGGGCAATCCAGTCAACGGATCGTGATACGCGAGGTGACGGGCAAGGGCCAATTCCCGTTCAAGGTTCGCCACCTCGCGTTTCAGTTGCACGTTGCTCTTCGCCAGGGTTTCGACCAGAAAGCTG
Organism: Steroidobacteraceae bacterium; assembly: GCA_029266835.1. Lineage (GTDB taxonomy): Bacteria > Pseudomonadota > Gammaproteobacteria > Steroidobacterales > Steroidobacteraceae > CADEED01. Next base: position 5,201 of record JAQSWD010000056.1, on the reverse strand, counting down.
CGCGAAGCGTTCGAGTACTTGTCTGACCGCATGCGGGAACTGTAGCGTGGGCTTTCGCCGGCTCTGTTCGCTGACGCACACTGTCTTGTGCAAAGTTTTCGGTATGTAAGACATCCAGATGTACCTAAGGGAAAGGATGTCGTCGCTTCGCGGCCACCGAGCTTGAATCGATTGAAGATTTCAGTTGCAGGCAGTTTTGACTTGCTCGACGCATTGGTGCGCAGACGCACGGAGCGCCGCCGTCCATTCGGGCATTCTTCGAGCATGCGTCCACCGATCGTAGTCAACTCGATGAGCAAGAAGCCCGGCGCTCGCGAGCGAAGCGAATACCTGATCGACGGGTTTCGAGTGTCGTTCGTGCATCAGGCGGAGTGGAATTGTGCGTGCGCGGAATTCCGCGCGGTGGGTACCTGCAGGCACACGAGAGAGGCTCGCGGGATGCGCGACGCGCAAGCCCGTATCCGGCGTCGTCCGGGATCGGGCATGTCGTAATCCACCACTCCGACACCGCCGGTGGCGGTAGTGGTAGTCGGTACGCCACCGCACGGACGCCACCACTCCCACGCGCTATCTTGGCAAGTTGCATTATGTTGGCGAGTTGCTTCGAACCCGGTACTCCGCGCTCCTGCGGATCATAGGGTCCTGAGGATCGACGTCTGGTACGCGTTGACCCGCAAAGGGCTGACAAAGCTCCCGCCCCGCAAACCCCGACCCGCACCTGGAGAATTCTCATGTTCAAGCAGTCAAACGCATTACCGATGGCCGCCGGCGTTGCCGCTGCCGTCGGCGGTGCCGGCGCTACCGCCGACCCGCAAGTCACGGGGGAAGTCCTCGAGGCTCGCCTCGAAACCCAGATCTGGACGGCATACGCGCTCAGTCCATATCTGCGAGCCTTCGACCTCAAGGTTGCCGTGCGCCAGGCCAATGCGACGCTGACCGGCGTGGTCGCGGACGAGGCCCACAAGGATCTTGCGCGCCAGATCGCGATCAGCGTCGACGGCATTCAGTCGGTCGAGAATGGCATTGAGGTGACGCCGAATTTCGTGCCGCCGGTGAAGACCGGCGATCGCGCGTTTGGTGAGCTGGTCGCGGACACCACGGTGACATCGGCAGTGCGCTCCAAGCTCGCCTGGAGTCGCTTCGCAGACGGACTTCATGCCAGCGTGACGACCGCACGCGGCCGAGTGACTCTGACGGGCAGCGCGATCGATGCGGCGGCGCGCGACGCCGCCGGCAAGCTCGCGATGAGCACGCACGGCGTGTATTCGGTCGACAACCAGCTGCGTGTCGAGGCGGACAAGCTCGGCATCGTAACCAGCATCGGCGCCGAGATCGCTGATACCTGGATCAACATGAAGGTCAAATCGACGTTCTTGTACTCGACCTATGTCGCCGGGCGCGACATCACGGTTACCACGCAGGGCGGCAACGTCAAGCTGGAAGGCAGGATCGAAAGCGAGACCGAAAGGTCGCTGGCGATCGAGCTCGCGGGCAATGTGCGCGGCGTGAAGAGCGTGGATTCGAGCGCGCTGACGATGTAGGGGAGTGGGGTGTTGGCGCCGCGTGCAGACTCAACCGCTGCATGCGGCGCCCGTATCTCCCGGTGGAGCCCTGCTCGGCAACTGGACCACGTCAGGTCGCGGCCCTTGCTGATCGCGCAAATCCGAATAGAGGCGCATGCTGCCCTGCATGACAACCAGATCCCCAGGCTCCGCGCCACTCGATCGAGACGAGCGCAGCCGTCTGCGGCCATTACTCGTTCGTTTTCAACTGCCATCGACCACGCGTGGTTTGACGCAGGTCCTCAACACCATCGTTCCATACATGCTCATCTGGTGGCTGATGTACCAGGCCAAGGGCGTGTCATGGTGGCTGACGGGCGCGCTGGCGATCCTCGCGGGTGCATTGCTGGTGCGGATCTTCATTTTTCTTCATGACTGCGGCCATGGGTCGTTCTTCGCGTCGCCCCGGGCCAATGCCGCATTCGGATTCGTCTGCGGCCTGCTCACATTCACTCCGTACTATCACTGGCGCTGGCAACACGCGATCCACCATGGAACGTCAGGCCACCTGGACAAGCGGGGCGTGGGCGACATCCCGACGATGACCGTTCAGGAGTACCTCGATTCCACGCGCTGGAGACGCTTTTCATACCGCTTTCGACGGAATCCGTTCGTGCTGTTCGTGATCGCCCCGCTGTACATCTTCCTGTTTCGCCAAAGATTCGCGGCTGCGGACGCCAGCCGGCGGGAGCGCCTGTCCGTGTGGCTATTGAATATTGCACTCGTGCTCGTGGTCATACTCATGAGCCGCTGGTTAGGGTTCATGAACTATCTAGTGATGCAACTCGTGGCGCTGATGGTGGCGGGCGCCTCCGGCGTGTGGTTGTTCTACGTCCAGCACCAGTTCGATGGCACCTACTGGGAGCGCGGCGGGCACTGGAATCACACAGCGGCCGCCCTGCAGGGAAGCTCGTACTACAAACTACCGCGCGTACTGCAATGGCTGTCCGGGAACATCGGCTTCCATCACATCCACCATTTGAGCCCCGCCATTCCGAACTACAATCTGGAGCGTTGTCACCGGGCCGACCCGGTCTTCCAGCGGGTCAAGCCGGTGACGCTGGCCGGCGGCTTCGCATCACTGAAATACCGTCTATGGGACGAAGCCGCCAGGAAACTGGTGAGCTTTGCGCGTGTCCGGGATCTGCGACGCGCAAATCGATCCTGGCGCCGTGGAATGCCCAGGCGCGGTTCCAGCTACCCGGCTTGAACGGGCGCGGGACCCTCGGGCTTCTGCTTGCAGCTTTCGGCCAGTTCGGCGCTTGCGCCGCGCAGACTCGCGGCGACGAGAAGCATGCGGCTCACGAGACTGGCGTCCGCAGGAGCCGTCTTGTGCGCCATGCGGGTGAGCGTGGTCGCGAAATCGTTGAGCCGCTTCGAGGCATTCGCATGATCGCGAGTCGATTCGAGCACCGAGGAGTTGATGTTCGTGACGTGGGCGGTGATCCGCGCGACCGATCCGCAGTCGCCGGCCGAAGGCATGGGGTGAGGACCTTGGTAGATGCTGCGCAACTGGCTGATAGCACCAAGCAGGGGATTCCGGAAATCAGGTGTGATGTCTGTCATGCCAGCATCGTCGCACGTAGGAGCGGTCGCGGTAACCGGCGACACGCACCACATCACGGTGCCGACGCCTACATGCAAGACAATTTACGGAGGACTACCGCAGACGGCTGCAGACGCGCTCGCCGTTCGCGGCAATCACGATCTCGCCACTCTCCTTGGCGAAGAATCCGCGCTGCGAGCCGGGCAGGATGTCGAGTACCTGCTCGGGCCGGCGGCACCATCGAGTGCCACGCGACGTGACGACGAAGACGAAGGGCCGCTTGATCAGCGTCGGGTTCCCGATCATGGCATCGAGCAGTTGGGCTTCGGTGAGGACGGTGTCGCCCAGCTGGAGATCATGATATCGGGTCCCCCTCTTGCGCATCGCCGCCCGGACGGACAGTCCTGCCGCGCCGATCAATTCGGTCAGTTGCAGGCGGGTCGGCGGATCCCGCAGATAATCGACGATCGTGGGCTCGATGCCGGAATTGCGGATCAGCCCGAGCGTATCGCGCGAGTTTGCGCACAGCGCATCGTGGAATATCGTCACGCTGTTGGATTCCGCCGCCATCCTGGGATCGCGCTACGCGCTCACGCGGATGCCGAGGACCTTGTCCAGCTCCTCGTGCGACACCGGCTTCTCGAGGCATCGCTCGAACCCCGCGGCGCGCAGCTTGTCGCGCACCGCCGCTTCCGAGCCGCTCGTCAGCGCAAGGAGTCTGGGCCGGGGTCGGCGCGTGTCGCGGGTCAGCGTGCGCGCCACGGCCATCGTGCCGTCGTCGGGTAGTTCGAGGTCGAGAAAGATGATCTCCGGCCGGAACTGCTCCGTGATGGACATCGCCCGTCCCGTGGACCTGACCGCGCGGACCTCGTCGAAGTTGCGCGCGGACAGCATGAAACTCAGCGTGACACCGACCTGACGGTCCTGATCGACAATCAGGATACGAGTCGTGAACGCCGCCGCCGGTATTCTCGAGATGGCTGCCGACGCCAGGCGCATTTTCTGTGGTTGCATACAACCACCTTACAGGTGTGGATCGTCCGTCATCTGTTCGGTGGCGAACATAGGCAAGGCAGAACCCATGCCTCGCGCGGGCTATGTTCGGCAGCGCACCGACACCCGGCTCTGGCGCGCGCAGCGTGAGGCAGGAATCGAACGGGAAATCCCGGAAAATGCTGAACAAGAAGACATCCATCCAGCCCCGCGAGAAAGCCGTCGATCTGACCGCGCGGCGTGCCCGTATCCTGATCGTGGTCGACAACCGCCTGGCCGGCAGGCAGCTTGCGCGGATGTTGATGAAGACAGGATACGCGAGCGTACGCGCCGTCACGGACGCTGGACGCGCGCTGAACATTTCGCGGCACTACCAGCCGGACATCGTCTTCCTCGATGTGACGCTGGAGGGTGATGCCTATGAACTCGCGCGCGACCTGCGTCAGCAGGCAGGCCAGGCCGAGCTTCGTCTGATAGCGCTGACCAACCGCATCGAGCATTCCACGCGAGAGCAGGCTCGGAGTGCGGGATTCGAGCGTTGGCTGGTGACACCCGTCACTCAGGAGGATCTCGATGGGCTCCTGCGAGACAACAGCGGGTTCACGTAAAGCGTACACCTGACGCGCCGTCGTCGGCGAATGTGCCGGTCTGACTGCGATGAGGCGGAGATCCGCATGAGCAGGCCCCGATGATCGACTGACTACATGAATCACTTGCTCACTTCGTTTCCTGCGCGAGCGTTTCCCCCTTCGACGTGGCTCTGCCATCGGTAGTACTGCCGGTAACTGCGCACGTGTAGAAGGAATCGATTGCCCGCATGCGATCCACGTTGGGTAGACGGCGAGCACTCGAGTTCCGATCAAAAATCATCGCGTCGGAAGCGCTATCGGAGAAAGCCGGCCAGACAGGCAGGCCTGGTCCATTGGGATCGGCACTCTTGGCGAAGTTGATCCAGTAGCGACGCATGAGCTGGGAGACCTGCGCGTCTTCAATGCGAGCGGTCGCGCCGGGCCGGCCGAAGACATACTGCGTCTCCGCACCGTGATAGGCGCCTGCCGTGGAATCCGGTGGCCGCACATCGAAGTAATACAGGAAGACCT
>JAQSWD010000184.1 GCA_029266835.1 Steroidobacteraceae bacterium | reverse complement strand
ATCGCGTTGCTTGGTGTGGCCATCTCGGTCCGCGGTTGCGACCACTGCGTCGCCCGCTACCTGGGCAGGACGCTGTTACCTAGCGCCCGGCCCGAGCGCGGCTGCAGTCCCTCTGCGGTACCGCTCGCGGTATCGCCAGCAAGAAAACTTCGTCCGAGGGCCGGCCCTCGAAGCACAAGCCCTGCCGCTATGCCGCCATCTGGACCTGCCAGAGATCCCCGGACTGTTCGCGAAGGCTGTCCGACCGCCGCTGATCGGCACTCGGCGACGACGTTCGCCGCGCGCGGGCAGGCTGAAGTCCTGCGCGAGCGCATGCGCTGATACGTGACCGACTAACGCCCGCTTTCACCGCGATCGCGGCGAGCTGGATCATCTCGGCCGCATCGTCGCCGGCGATGTGCACGCCCAGCACCTTGTCGGTCTCGCCATCCACCACGAGTTTCATGAGCGTGCGCGTTTCGTTGCCGGCGAACACGGTTCGCATCGGGCGGAAGCTGGTGCGGTAGATGTCGACGGATTTGCGGCTGCGGCGCGCGTCCGCCTCGCACAGTCCCACCGTGCCCACGGGCGGCCGCCCGAACACGGCGCTGGCCACGGTGGCGTGATCCACCGGCGTGGGCCGCTTGTTGTAGACGGTGTCGGCGAACGCATGCCCGTCACGGATCGCCACGGGCGTGAGGTTGGTGCGGTTGGTCACGTCGCCGATGGCGTAAATGTGCTCCACCGAGCTCTGCGAAAACGCGTCGACGATCACCGCGCCCTCGGAATCGAGTTTCACGCCCACGCGCTCGAGCCCCAGGCCGGCGGTATTCGGGTGACGCCCGATGGCGAACAGCACCACGTCCGCGTCGAGCGTTTCGCCAGTCGAGAGCGTGGCGGTGATGCCGCCGGAGGACTTCTCGAGCTTCGTGACAGTGGCTTTCATCTTCAGCTGTATACCGGCTCGTTCGGTTTCGACGTGCACGTGGGCGCGTATGTCCTGGTCGAAGCCACGCAGCATCTGGTCGCCGCGATGCAGGATGCGCGTCTCGCTTCCGAGGCCAGCAAAGATATTGGCGAACTCCAGCGCGATGTAGCCGCCACCCACGATGAGCGCGCGGCGCGGCAGCTCGGGCAGGTGAAAAGCCTCATTCGAAGTGATGCCCAGTTCCACGCCCGGCAACCCATCCGGTAGATAGGGCGCGCCGCCGGTGGCGACCAGGATGCGTTCGGCCGTGAGCTCGCTGCCGGACTTCTTCAGCTTCACGCGGTGCGCATCGACCAGCTCGGCGCGCTCCTCGAAAGCCGTGACGCCGGCCTTGGCCAGGTTCGAAAGATAGATGCCGGAGAGGCGAGTCACTTCCTCCTGAACGCGGTCTCGCAACGTCGGCCAGCTGAAGCTCGACTGCACGGTCCAGCCGTATCCCGGGGCGTCGGCGAGCAGTTGCTGATAGTCCGCGCCGAACACCAGCAGCTTCTTCGGCACGCAGCCGCGGATCACGCAGGTGCCGCCGATGCGGTATTCCTCGGCGATGGCCACCTTGGCGCCGGCCAGCGAGGCGATGCGCGCGGCGCGCACGCCGCCCGAACCCGCGCCGATGACGAACAGGTCGTAGTCGTATTTCATGGCACGATACTAGCCTCATGAACACCTTCACGGCATTCCGCATCCGGGAGAGCGACGGGAAGATCTCCGCGGGTTTCGAGCCACTGACCGTCGAGCAACTCACCCCGGGCGACGTGGTGGTGCAGGTGCAGTATTCCGGCATCAACTACAAGGATGCGCTGGCCGCGACGGGCGCCGGTCGCATCCTCCGTCGATACCCACTGGTGGGCGGCATCGATCTCGCCGGCGTCGTCCGCAGCTCGCAGGACGCGCGTTACCAACCCGGCGACGCGGTGCTGGTGACCGGCAGCGGGCTCTCGGAAACGCTCGACGGCGGGTACGCGGAGTTCGCGCGCGTACCGGGAAATGCCGTGATCCCCATGCCCGCGGGGCTGGACGCCTTCCGCGCCATGGCGCTGGGCACGGCGGGCTTCACCGCCGCGCTCGCGATTCATCGCATGGAGAAAAACGGCCAGGCGCCGGAGCGCGGCAAGATCGTCGTCACCGGCGCCACCGGTGGCGTGGGCAGCATCGCCATCGACATGCTGGCCACGCGCGGCTACGAAGTGGTCGCGGTGTCGGGAAAGAAGGAATCGACTGACTACCTGTTGTCACTGGGCGCGAGCAGCGTGATCGCGCGTGGTGAGTTTCCGCTGGGAACGCGCGCCCTGGAAGCCGCTAAATTCGCCGGCGCCATCGACAGCGTCGGCGGCGAGATGCTGGCGGGGCTCACGAGGCAGATGGATTTCTGGGGCAACATCGCGAGCGTGGGCCTCGCGGGCGGCGCCGAGCTGAACACCACCGTCATGCCTTTCATCCTGCGGGGCGTGAATCTGCTCGGCATCAACTCGTCCGCCACGCGCCGCGAGGAGCGGCTGGAAGTGTGGCGGCGCATCTCTACGGATCTGACACCGCGTCATCTGGACCGCATCGCGCAGCGCACGATTCCCTTCGACCAGCTTCCCGGCGCATTCCAGGCGCACATCGACGGCAAGGTCACCGGCCGCACCGTGGTGAAGATTTCCGAGATCGATTGATCGGCCAAGCCAAGAGAGAAATCCGCGGGTCGAAAAGAAGCGGGGGCGGCCGTAAACTGCGGAGCATGACCAGCTCCACTTCCTCTTCCGCTGGCGCCAGGCTCCGCGCCGCCATCTCCACCGAGAAGCCCCTGCAGGTCGTAGGCGCCATCAACGCGTACGCCGCGCGCATGGCGGAAGCCACGGGTTTTCGAGCGCTTTATCTCTCTGGCGGCGGCGTGGCCGCGAACTCGCTGGGCCTGCCCGATCTCGGCATCAGCACCATGGACGACGTGCTCATCGACATCCGGCGCATCACCGAAGCGAGCTCGTTGCCCTTGCTGGTGGATGCGGACACGGGCTGGGGCGGCGCGTTCAACATCGCGCGCACCGTACGGTCGTTCATCAAGGCCGGCGCCGCGGGCTTTCACATCGAAGACCAGGTGCAGTCCAAGCGCTGCGGCCACCGGCCCGGCAAGGAAGTGGTGCCCAAAGACGAGATGGTCGACCGCATCAAGGCCTGCGTGGATGCGCGCCATGACGCGAGCTTCGTGATCATGGCGCGCAGCGACGCGCTGGCCAGCCACGGCTTCGACGAGATGCTCGATCGGCTGGTTGCCTGCGTGGCCGCGGGCGCTGACGCGGTCTTCCCCGAAGCCATCACCGACCTCGCCATGTATCGCAAGGTCAAGGACGCGGTGAAGGTGCCCGTGCTCGCGAACATCACCGAGTTCGGCAAGACGCCGCTCTACACGCGGGAAGAACTGGGCGGCGCGGGCGTGGACATCGTGCTGCATTGCTGCTCGGCCTACCGCGCCATGAATCTCGCCGCGCTCAAGGTGTACCAGGCGATACGCCGGGACGGCACGCAGAAGAATGTCGTCGCCGAGATGCAGACGCGTGACGACCTGTACAAGTACCTCGACTACCACGCCTACGAGCAGAAGCTCGATGCCTTGTTCTCCGCGGAGAAGAAGAAATGAACGAGCCGAGTCCAGCGCCGAAGGGAAAGAAAAGCGTCGCCCTGTCCGGCATCACCGCCGGCAACACGGCGTTGTGCAGCGTGGGCAAGACCGGCAACGACCTGCATTACCGCGGCTACGACATCCTCGAAGTGGCCGACAGCTGCGACTTCGAGGAGATCGCCTATCTACTGATCCACGGCAAGCTGCCCAACAAGGCGCAGCTCACGGCGTACAAGGCCAAGCTCAGGAACCTGAGAGGGTTGCCGGCCCCGGTGCGCGCGGTGCTGGAGCAGTTGCCCGCGGCCGCGCATCCCATGGATGTGCTGCGCACGGGCGCGTCGGTCATGGGCTGCATCCTGCCCGAGAAGGACACGCACGATGCCGCCGGCGCGCGCGAGATCGCCGATCACCTGCTGGCGAGCTTCCCGTCCATGCTCTGCTACTGGTACCACTTCTCGCACAACGGCCAGAAGATCCACGTCGAGACCGACGATGACTCGCTGGGTGGGCACTTCCTGCACCTGCTGCATCGCAAGTCGCCGCCGGGTAGTTGGGTGCGCGCCATGCATACCTCGCTCATCCTGTACGCCGAGCACGAGTTCAATTCGAGCACGTTCAGTGCCCGAGTCATTGCCGGCACGGGCTCCGACATCTACTCTTCGATCACCGGCGCCATCGGCGCGTTGCGCGGGCCCAAGCATGGCGGCGCCAACGAAGTGGCGCTGGAAATCCAGGAGCGCTATGACTCGGCCGACGAGGCCGAGGCCGACATCCGCCGCCGCGTCTCCAACAAGGAGATCGTGATCGGCTTCGGCCACCCCGTGTACACGGTGAGCGACCCGCGCAATGAAGTGATCAAGCGCGTGGCGGCGAAACTTGCGAAGGAATCCGGTGACTTCAAGCTGTACCAGATCGCCGAGCGCATAGAGACGCTGATGTGGGACCTCAAGAAAATGTTCCCCAACCTCGACTGGTTCAGTGCCGTGAGTTACCACCTCATGGGTGTGCCCACGGCCATGTTCACGCCGCTGTTCGTGATGTCGCGGGTCACCGGGTGGTCGGCGCACGTCATCGAGCAGCGCGAGGACGGCAAGATCATCCGGCCGGCGGCGAACTACACGGGGCCGGAGAACCGCAAGCTGGTGCCGCTG
>JAQSWD010000055.1 GCA_029266835.1 Steroidobacteraceae bacterium | reverse complement strand
AAGCGGTAAGGGAATGGCGGGCGCATTCACCAGCGTCGCGCCGCAGAACACCGATGCGCTGGTGATCGCCGACGGCTACCGGCAGAACATCGTGGCGCGCTGGGGTGACAGCCTCGTCACCGGCACTCCCGATTTCGACACACGCCGCCTCGCGGCCAACGACTGGCTGAACGCCGACACCGCCGCGGCGCAGGATTTGCAATTCGGCACCAACGCCGACGCGGTGGGCTACTTCGCGCAGAAGCAGGGCCGCGCGGCGCGCGGACTGGTCTGCGTGAACCATGAGTACGTGAACGGCGAGCTCATCTGGCCCGATCATGACGGCATCAACATGAAGCACGACCCGGCGCGCGCATGGATGGCAAAACATCCGCACGCGGTGGCCTTCATGCAGGCGGCGCACGGCGTCACCGTCATGCAGCTGCAGCGCGATGCGGACGGCTGGCACCGCGAATTGTCCGCGCGGCACAACCGCCGCATCACCGCGCGCACTCCCATGGATATCCACGGCCCGGCGCGCGGCCATGCGCTCCTGCGCACCCACGCGGATCCGGCCGGCACGCGCGTGCTGGGTACGTTCGCGAATTGCGCGGCGGGCAAGACGCCCTGGGGCACGTACCTCACTTCCGAGGAAAACGTCGACGACTACTTCGACGGCAAGGCGGTGAACGCGGACACGCGGCATCCGGAAGTGAAAGACGCGCTGCGCCGGTTCGGGCTGCGCGATTTCTCCTTCTACCGCTGGGAGATGCAGGACCCGCGATTCGACACGGCCGCCGAGCCCAACGAATTCTTCCGCTTCGGCTGGATGGTGGAGATCGATCCGCACGACCCGACATCGGTGCCGCGCAAGCGCACAGCGCTCGGGCGCTTCCAGCACGAGGGCGCCAATACCATTGTCGGCAAGAGCGGCCACGTGGCCGCCTACATGGGCGACGACGACAAGTTCGAGTACATCTACAAGTTCGTCACGCGCGACACTTTCGATGCGAAGAATCCCGCGGCGAATCGCGACCTGCTGGACAACGGCACGCTGTACTGCGCGCGCTTCGACGCGGACGGTACGGGCGAGTGGCTGCCGCTGGTGCAGAGCGAGAACGGCCCGCTGAATTCCAGCGCGGGCTTCGCGAACCAGGGCGATGTGGTCATCAAGGCGCGCGCGGCCGCCGACTTGCTGGGCGCCACGCCCATGGATCGGCCGGAAGATGTCGAAGTCAGCCCGATCACGGGACGCATCTACATCCCCTGCACCAAGACCAGCGAACGCGGCGGCAATGGCAGAACCGACTGGTCGGGGCGGCACACCGACATCCGCACCAACCCGGCGAATCCGCGGACCGAGAACCGCTACGGCCACATCATCGAGGTGGTGGAAGCCGGTGATGACGCGCGCGCGACGCGGTTTTCGTGGAGCGTGTTCCTGCTGGCGGGCGACCCCGCCGCCGGGCGCTACATCGTCGATGCGCGCGAACTCGCGCGCGCGTCGGCCGAGGGTAGTTTGGCGGGCACGGATACCTATTTCGCCGGCTATCCCAACGCCGCGGAGCTCAGCCCGCTGCAGAGCTCAGCCCGCTGCAGTGCCCGGACAATCTGGGCATCGACCCGCAGGGGCGGCTGTGGATAGTCACCGACAGCGACAACCGTGGCCACCCCAACAACGGCTGCTACGTGGTGCCCACCACGGGGCCGCAGCGCGGCCTGCTCAAGCAATTGGCCAGCGGCCCGAACAACTGCGAAGTCTGCGGCTGCGAATTCACGCCCGAGGGGCGCACGCTGTTCCTGGCCATCCAGCACCCCGGTGAAGGCGGCACGCTGGCAAAACCGCGCAGCCATTGGCCGGACGGCAACGGGCTGCCCGCGCGCGCGGCCCTGGTGGCCATCGAGCGCGAGGACGGCGACCCGGTCTGACCGTCGTTTGACATTGTTAGCCGGAACGTGAAACCGTTCAGGTGGTATTCAATCCGGCTGGCTTAGAGTTCGAGCCATGAACAGCAGGTCTCTCATCCGTCTTCTCTCCATGGCCCTGGCCCTTGGCGCGCTGAGTGGCTGCGCCAGCCTCTCAAAGAGCGAGTGCCTGAACGCCAACTGGGAAGACATCGGCGTGCGCGACGGCGCCAACGGCCAACCCGAGGAATACCTGATCCAGCATTCCACCGCCTGCGCCAAGGTCAACGTGGCGCCGGATCGCGGCGCGTGGCTGCATGGCCGAGACAAGGGCCTCGAGCGTTACTGCCTGCCGCACCGCATGTACAACATCGGCGAATACGGCGGCGCATTCGATGCCGGCATCTGCCGCAATTTCGACCAGGAGCGCCTGGTCGACGCTTACGAGAAAGGCCGCGACGTGAACCGGCGCGCGAATACGCTGAGCGAGATCGACGCCGAACTGCGCGACATCCGCACCAAGCTCGAGAACAAGGAGCTGGAGAAGAAGGAGCGCGAGCGCCTGGCGTATCGTCTGGGCCAGCTCGAATACGAGCGGATCGACGCCGAACGCTCGCTGGAGCACGCCCGCCGCCGCGCCCGGGACCTGTAATTTTCTGTGCCGGGCCCAGCGCCCCCGGCAGACAAACCCACACAATCGAGACAGATTCACTCCGTACCCCGGCGGTAGCCTAACTACCTCGGAGGTACGCATGAAACCGACCGCACTCGCCCTCACCGGCGCACTGCTCTTCACCCTGGGTTCCGGCACCCGTGCGCAACCCGCGCCGGACCGCCATTTCTACGCCGGCATCGACATCGGCCAAGCCGAGCTCAACCCCGACCATTCGGAGTCCCATCTCGGCGCCCGGCGGGAGCGCGAATCGACAGCCTGGAAGCTGCGCTTCGGTTACCAGTTCTCGCCGCGATTCGCGCTCGAGGCCGCGTACACGGACTTCGGCGACTACGACGGCTCGGCCATGGGGATATTCGTGCCCACAGCTGCCGTGGGCGCGCTGGCCCCGGGTGACTACACCACTTCGGCCAAAGGCATGGAGCTGTCGGCGGTTGGCACGTGGCCCCTCGGCGAAGTGTTCTACCTCGGTGGCGCCGTCGGTATTCAGCGGCGCGAATTCAAAAGCGTGTTCGAAGCGACCACGGCCTATCAACCCGGGTTCCGCGTCACGGACGGCGACGTGGCCACGCAGCTGGGGCTGGGCTTCGGATTCAAGCTGACCGACACTTTCGATGTCGGCGTGAACTGGGTGACCGCGCGCAAACTCCGGGGCGACACGGACTACGCGGAGAATGCGTCCGACCCCTCCATGGTCTCGCTGGGACTGCGCGCCAGGTTCTAAGCAGTTGACGCCTGCCTCCAGCTGCGCACCTGGCTCCTGCTACTCCCCGCGCGATTCTCAACCGCGCGGCTTGACCCGCCGGGTCGGCTCGGCCTCGAGCGGATTCTCCGGCCAGTAGTGTCGCGGATAACGGCCGCGCATGTCCTTGCGCACTTCGAGATAGGCGTTCTTCCAGAAGCTGGCGAGATCGCGCGTCACTTGCAGCGGACGCCGTGCCGGTGACAGCAGCTCAAAGGTGACTGGCACTGTTCCGCCTCCGATGCGCGGTGTCGCGGCGAGGCCGAACACTTCCTGCATGCGCATCGAAGCGATGGGCGCGTTGTCACTCAGGTAGTCGATGCTGGTCCGCGTGCCGGTGGGCAGGCCGATGTGCGTGGGTGCAAGCTCGTCGAGCTTGCGCTGGCGCTCGTAGCCCAGGTGGGCTTTCAGCGCCTCGAGCAAAGCCACGCGCGAGAGCTGTGTCCGGCGCGTTGCGCCATCGAGGAAGGGCTCGAGCCAGCCGAGATCCGCCGCCAGCGCTGCGCGCGAGAAATCCGGCCAGCCGGCCACGTCCTTGCGCTCGAGCTTGCGCGCGAATTCACTGCGGGCCACGAAGTTGCGCACTTCGTCATCCCAGGGCAACACATCGATACCCATGGAACGGATGCCCTGCAGCATGGCCGCGGCGCTGGCGTCGCGCGGCACGTCGTTCAGCGGCTTTTCCTCGACCACCAGTTCGTCGAGGCGGATCACGCGTCGCGCAACCACGGCCTCGGTGCGCTCGTCCCAGACGAGTTCGTCGGCGCGCACCAGCTGCGAAGCGAAGTACTCGAGCAGTTCGGCCTTCGGCAGCGGCGCCGCCAGCTGGATGCGCGCCTCACGCTCCCGGTCGTCGAGATCGACGGCGACGATGAACTCCTCGCGCGCGATGGATTCGGCGGCGGCGAACACCGCGCCCCGGCCGTTGCTGAGCAGGTAGCGCGCATCCGCGCCGGTGCGACGCCGCGCGATGCGGTCGGGGTACGCCAGGCCTAACAACACGCCTGCGTCGACGGATTCGCCGCGAGTTCTTCGGGATTCGCCCAACTGCTGCTCGAACTGCCGCTGCGAGCGGCGCACGCGATCCAGCGCGCCGCGCTCGGCATTGCCCTTTCGCAGCGCCTCGAGCCGGGTGCGGATGTCGCTGTCACGCGGACCTCCACCGGCGCGCAGCAGGTCCCGATCCGACAGCAGTGCCGCGAGTTCCGCGGCCAATGCGCCCGCGCCGAGTTCTCCCGCCTTCAGCAACATGTGCGCCAGGCGCGGATGCGCCGGGAACTGCTGCATGGCGCGCCCATGCGCGCTCACCTTGCCGGCGGCATCGAGCGCGCCGAGACGGCGTAGCAGATCGCGGGCGCTGGCCAGCGTGGCGGACGGAGGTGCGTCCAGCCACTTGAGCGCCTCGGCCTCGGTGCCCCAGACCGCGAGATCCAGCGCCAGCGGCGCGAGATCGGCCACGCAGACTTCGGGCGGCGCATAGGCGGCAAGACTGCGTTCGGCGCCCTCTCCCCACAGGCGATAACACACGCCAGGCGCGGTACGGCCCGCGCGGCCGGTGCGCTGCTCGGCGGAAGCGCGGGAGATGCGCTGCAATTCCAGCCGGTTCATGCCGCTGGACGGGTCGAACAGGCTGCGACGCTCGAGGCCGGCATCGATGACGACCCGCACGCCATCGATGGTGAGGCTGGTCTCGGCGATGTTGGTGGCGAGCACGATCTTGCGCCGGCCCGCGGGCGAAGGCTTCAGCGCGGCGTCCTGGTCGCCGGAGGCGAGTTCGCCATACAGTGGATAGACGTCGACGTCGCGGCCCACGAAGTCCAGCATGCCCTGCACGCGGCGGATCTCGCCGGCCCCGGGCAGGAACACCAGCATGTCTCCCGGCGATTCGCCGAGCACGCGTTTGATGGCCTTGATCACCGCCAGCTCGGGCGACTCGCGCGGCCCCGGGCCGAATGTCGGCAGCAGCGGCATGCCGGTGCCCAGCCAGCGCGTTTCCACCGGGTACACCCGCCCCGAGGCGGTGACCACCGGCGCGTCACCTAACAACCTGGCCACGGCGGCGCCGTCCAGCGTGGCCGACATCACCAGCAGGCGCAGCTCCGGCGACAGGTTTTCCTGCGAATCCAGCGCGAAGGCCAGGCCCGTGTCCGCGTGCAGGCTGCGCTCGTGGAATTCATCGAACAGCACCGCGCCCACGCCCTCGAGCGCGGGGTCGCTCTGCAACATGCGCGTGAACACACCCTCGGTGACGACTTCGATGCGCGTTCGCTTGCTCACGCGCGTTTCCATGCGCATGCGGTAGCCGACGGTGTCGCCCGGCGACTCGCCCAGCGTCGCGGCCATGCGCGCGGCCACCGCCCGCGTGGCCAGGCGCCGGGGCTCGAGCATCAGCAGCTTGCCGCCGCGTAACCACGGTTCGTCGAGCAGTGCAATCGGAACAACGGTGCTCTTGCCTGCTCCGGGCGGCGCTTCCACCACGGCATTGCGATGGCGCAGCAATACCGCGCGCAACTCGGGCAGCACTTCATCGATGGGCAGGCCGGATTTCACTGGGCGCGCAGTTTACCTCTGCGCTAACATCATTCGCATGCGATGGCGCCAGAGCAGGCAGAGTCAGAACGTCCAGGACTACCGGGGCCGTGGCACTGGTGGCGGCGGCGGCGGTCGCGGCACCAAGTTCGGCATCGTCGGGCTCATTGCGATTGTCGGCGCCTATTTTCTTGGCGTGGATCCACGACTCATCATGAGCCTGGTGGGCGGCGGTACGGGCGCACCGGCCACCGAGGAGAACATCGAGACCACCGCGCCCACGGATGAGTCCGGCGCCTTCGTCATGCATGTGCTGGGTGATACCGAAGAAACCTGGTCGGCGCTGTTCCGGGCGGCCGGCAGCGAGTATCCGCAGCCCAAGCTCGCGCTGTTCGAACAGGGCATCAACACCGCCTGCGGCTCGGCGACCTCCGCGGCCGGGCCTTTCTACTGCCCGGGCGATCAACGCGTGTACATCGACCTCACCTTCTTCCGCCAGCTCGAAACCGATTTCGCAGCCGAAGGTGATTTCGCCAAGGCCTATGTCATCGCGCATGAAGTCGGTCACCACGTGCAGACTGTCACCGGAATCTCCGACCGCGTGCGCTCCGCGCAGCAAAGCGCGCGCTCGCAGGAAGAAGCCAACGCCTTGCAGGTGAAGATGGAACTGCAGGCGGATTGTTACGCCGGCATCTGGGCGCACCATGCCGACCGCACGCGCCAACTCGTCGAAGCCGGCGACATCAACGAGGCGCTGGGCGCCGCGTCCGCGGTGGGTGATGACACCATCCAGAAGCGCGTGCAGGGTCACGTGAACCAGGAGTCGTTCACGCACGGCTCCGGCGCGCAGCGGCAGGAATGGTTCCGCCGCGGCTACGCGTCGGGCCAGGTGGCGGACTGCGACACCTTCCGATGAGCGAGCGTCGCGAGCCCGTGGCCACGGGCGGCTGCCAGTGCGGCGCCATTCGATACGCGTTTTATGCTCCGCTCGAAGGCGCGCATGCCTGCCACTGCCGCATGTGCCAGCGGGCCACCGGCGGAGTCTTCGCCGCACTGGTCGGCGGCCAACCCGAGAACTTCGCGTGGACGCGCGGCACTCCGAAGTTTTTCGCCAGCTCCAGTCTCGCCAAACGAGCTTACTGCGCCGACTGCGGCACACCGCTGACCTTCAAGTACGACGCGCCCGGCTCGCGCATGAACGTCACCATCGGCAGCCTCGATGATCCCGAACTCGCGCCCATCGAATCGCAGATGGGCGTCGAGAGCCGGCTGTCGTGGGTGAAATTCTGCGAAGGGCTCCCGGAAGAACGCACCGGCGAATCGCCCGAGGAACAGGCGTTCCTCGCGCCCATGGAAACCCACCAGCGCCGCGACTGAGCCGCGAGCCGCGCAAAAAGCGCTGGTTTTTCAGCATTTGACGGCCGTGTAAAGGAAGCTTGACAGGCCCGATCGCGTCGTCTAGCCTGTCAAGCATCCTTTACAGGCAACGGAGAACGACGATGCTCGAGCGGGAAGCCAAGCGGAAATACTTCTGGGAGTTGAGCTTGTCGCTGGTGGCCTACCTGGCCGTGCTGATGGTGTCGCTGCGCCTGGTCGACAGGATGGACGCGGGCGCCGCGAGAACCCTGCTGGCGCTCGCGCCGGCCATCCCGGTGTTCATCATCGTCTGGGTCATCGCGCGCGGCTTCAAGCGCATGGACGAGTTCGTGCGATTGAAGAGCCTCGAGAGTTTCGCCATCGCCGGGGCCGTCACCGCCGGCATCACCTTCACCTACGGCTTCCTCGAGGGAGCCGGTTTCCCGCGCCAGTCCGCGTTCTGGGTGTGGGGAATCATGGGGACCACCTGGGCATTGCACACCCGGCTGCGCTGCTATTTTCAGTAGTCAGGCCGGCAGACCATGAAGAACGAAGTCCGGGAACTGCGCACCGGCCGCGGCTGGAGCCAGGGTGACCTGGCCGACAAGCTCGAAGTGTCCCGACAGACCATCAACGCCATCGAGACCGGAAAATACGACCCCAGCCTGCCGCTGGCATTCGCCATCGCCCGGTTGTTCGGCAAGCCGATCGAAAAGATCTTTTTCACGGAGTAATCACATGACCAAGCGATTTTTCGCGGGCTGCGTGCTCGCGCTCTCCCTGCTCGCGCCGGCGTTTTCCGCCGAGGTGGGCGCTCTGAAAGTCGAAACGATGGGGACGAAGGGCCCCGCGGTGATCCTGATCCCGGGCCTGTCCAGCGGGCCCTGGGTGTGGCGCGACACCGCGCCGCGGCTGGCGAAGGGTCACCGCGTCTATCTACTGACGCTGCCGGGGTTCGACGGGCGCGCGCCGCAGGCCGGCGTCACGTTCGACTCGCTGCGGCGCGACCTCCTCGCCCTGATCGAGAAGAACCAGCTCGGCAAACCCGTGCTGGTCGGGCACAGCCTGGGCGGCGCACTTGCACTGGCCTTCGCCGCGGATCATTCCGACCGCATCCAGGGCGTGGTGGCGGTCGACGGACTGCCGGTGTTCCCCGGCACCGAGAACGCGCCGGACCGGAAGGCACTTGCCGACGGCACCCGCGCGCAGTTCGGCGGCCAGCCACGCGAGCAGTATCTCGCTGGCCAGCAGATGTACATGCGCAACATCGGCGTGTTGAGCGAACCGCTCGCGCTGGAACTGGCCGACCTCGCCGCCCGCAGCGACGTGGCCGCCAGCGCCGATTTTGCGGCGCAGCTCATGGCCATGGACTTGCGCCCGGAACTCGCGGCCATCCGCGTGCCCGTGGTGGAGATCTCGCCCTTCAATGCGCCGGACTTTGCGCGCATCGGCGTCGACGAAGCCGGCAAGACGGGTTACTACCGCATGCTGCTCGGTGGAATCGAGAAGCTGGAAGTGGTGTCGATCGCGCCGGCGCGGCATTTCGTCATGTTCGACCAGCCGGAAAAATTCGCCGAGGCTCTCGACCGCGCGCTCGCGAACATGATCGGATCCCGGGCGAAATGAGCACCGGGCACTCGGCCCCTGCCGAAAACCTGCGCCGTGGGGCTGCCCATTGGGGGCTGCTACATCAAGGTGTGCGCGGGGGAAGAGACCTTGTCTGGGCTGAAGCTGGTGAGGCGCAAGGAACTGCGGACAGTGCCCCGACCGAGGTGAGCGGCGCCGCAGGCAGCGCCTTCGAGGTCAGCACCAGCTCCTGGCAATGCGCCGGCACCCGCTTCAGCGATGCCAGCAGCAACTCGCCGCAGATGGGCCTGGCCAGTAGATAGCCCTGCAGCGAGATCGGACCGAAGCCGAGCAGCGCCGAGAATTGCTCGATGCGCTCGACGCCTTCGGCGGTCACCTCGAGCCCGAGCTCGGTGCACAGGCCGATGGTGGCGCGCGCGATGGAAGCGGAGCGCGCGCTGCTGTCCATGCGCGCGATCAGGCTGCGATCCAGCTTCACCCGGGTCAGCGGCAGCTGCTCCAGCGAGGCGATGGAGGAATAGCCGGTGCCGAAATCGTCCAGGGCGATGGCGACACCCATCGCGCGCAGTTCATTGAGCGCATCGATGACCGCGGGCCCGGTTTGCAACAGCGACTCGGTGAGCTCCAGCTCCAGGCAACGTGCCGGCAGCCGATAGTTCGCCAGCAGGTCGCGCAGCTTGCCGATGAACCGGTGGTCGAGGAATTGCCGCGGCGACACGTTGATGGCCACGCGCGCCTCGGGCCAGGGCCCGTGATGCCAGCGCGCCGCGGTCTCGACCGCGGTGTTCAGCACCCAGTCGTTGATCTCGATGATCAGGCCCGATTCTTCGGCGACGGCCAGGAATTCGCCGGGACATTGGTAGCCGCCATCCGGCATACGCCAGCGGATCAGTGCTTCCACCACGCTGACCTCGAGCGTCTGCACATTCACTTCGGGCTGATAGAAGAGCTCGAACTCCTTCTTCTCGATGGCGCGGCGCAGCCGCTGCTCGATGGCGAACTTCGCGGTTGCGCGCTCCAGCAGTTCGGGCGTGAAAAGTGTCAGGCGGCTGCGGCCCAGCTCTTTGGCGTTGAACACCGCCGCGTCCGCGGCGCGGAGCAAAGCTTCCGCATCCCGTTCGTGATCGGGATACACGCTGGCGCCCACGCTCACGCTGACGATCAGCTCGCGGCCCTCGATCTGGATGGGCCCGTCGAATGCGTGCACCAATGCATTGCCCGAAGCGTGGATCTCGTCGATGGATGAGGCCTGCTCGTGCACGATCATGAATTCGTCGCCGCCCAGCCGCGCCGCGAATCCGAACGCCCTGGCGGTGGCCTCGAGTCTTCGCGCGATCTCGACCAGCACACGATCACCGTAGGCATGGCCCATGCTGTCGTTGATGGTCTTGAAGTTGTCGATGTCCAGGAAGAACGCGCCGAGCTTGCTGCCCGATTCGCGGGCCCGCTCGATGGAGGCATCCAGCGCGGCGAACAGCTGCCGGCGATTCGAGAGGCCGGTCAGGGGATCTTTCTCGGCGAGGTCCTTCAGATCGCGCGTACGTTCTTCCACCTTGCCCTCGAGTCGGCGTTGCGCTTCGAGATCGGCGAGCCGCGCCGCGGCCAATTGCCGCGCCATGGAGTTGAACGCGGATCCGAGGGCGTCGAGCTCCGGAATCCCACCCGCGGCGACGGGCCTGACTTCCTCGCCTCTCGACAATTGACGCGTGGCCTCCATGAGTCGGCGCATCTGGCGCACGACACTGAGGATTGTCACCGTGCAGATGTACGCCAGCACGGCGAGCACGATGAGGCTCAGCCAGGCCACCAGCGGCCTGCGTGGTATCGAAGCCGACGTGGAGACAGCGGGCGATGATGTCGCGGCGCTGGACTCGATCGCCGGCGGCTCCTCCAGCAGCAGCGCTGCGGCGGACTTCGCGGGGACGGCACCGATCGTCGCCTCCGACAGCGTGTTCACCAGCTTTTCGGACTGCGCGAAAAAGGCCTGCGTCAGCTGGGTCTTGCGCCGGTCGGCCTGCGACAGCCGTTCGCGTGATGCCTGAAGCTTCGCCAGGTCGCCGCGCAAACCCGACAGCCATTCTTCACCTTGCGATCGACGCAGGGCATCCGCGTTTCGCTGGAGCGTGTCGGCGAATGCACGTTCGGCTTCCGCCAGCCGCGTCACCAGGCCATTCAGCGGACGCGTGGCGTCGCGCAGCGCGAACGCAGTCTGGATGTCGTCGAGTTGCGCGCTCAGCTTGAGCAGCGACTGCCGCGCGACCACGCGGCCCATGATCTTCCAGGCTCGGTCGATGGACGCCTGCACGCGCGAGCTCATGGACGAAAGAGTGTTCGAATACCCGTCGACGGCGGCACGACGCACCCGCGCGGCCTGCACCAGTGCCGATGAATCGCGGCCATGCATGCGCACCGCGTCCAGCAGCGCTTCCTCTTCGATGTCCGGTGCACTGCGGCTGGCCTGGAAGGCTTCGGCCGCGAGTGCCATTTCCTTTCGCGCCGAATCGATGGCATTGGCCGCGCGAGGCGCACCTTCCGCCTGCGCACGAACGGCGCGATCGAGCTGGCCCAGCGCCAACGTGAGCTTCGCGGCCAGCGCGCGCGATTCCGCACGTTCCTTCTCCTCGCTGGATGGGCCATGCGCCACCATTTGCACGATGGTCACGCCGTTTTCGACGATGAGATTGGCGGCCGCCGCGAGGATGGCCACGCTGAGCAGCGCGAGCACGAGACGGGAGGTGATACCCAGGTCGTCCAGCGACACCAGCCTCTTCAGCCGGGCGCCCAGCGCGTGAACACGACTCGATTCAGACATGTACTTGCGACCCGATTCCCTTCGCGGGCGCAATTGCGCCTCTGCACGAGGCTGCGCGCAACCTCGCCACTCAAGCGTGCGCAATTCACGTTTTCGTGTAGGCGGATTCCCGCAGCGTGGCCGCGAGCGAGATTGCTTAGGGGTTTGCGCTGCGCAGCTGGACGAGGTCCCACTGGGTGCCGTAGAGATCCTTGAAAACGGCCACCGTGCCGTAGGGCATCTCGCTGGGCTCGCGCACGAACTCCACGCCCTGGGCCTTGTACGAGTTGAAGTCGCGCCAGAAGTCGTCGGTGTACAGGAACAGGAACACTCGGCCGCCGGTTTGATCGCCGATGCGCGATTGCTGGTGTTCGTTCGCGCCGCGCGCCAGCAGTAGTTTGGCGCCCTGCCCGCCCGCGGGTGAACCGGCGCCGGGTGGCTCGATGACCACCCAGCGCTTGTTCTGCTCGGGAACGAAGCTGTCCTCGACCAGCGTGAAGCCAAGCTTGCCCACGTAGAAGGCCAGCGCCTCGTCGTAATCGCGCACCACCAGCGAAACCATCCCGAGTCTTTGCATCAGTCCTCCTCGGCACCCAGCGTATATCCGGCCGGCACTTCGGTGCTGAACAATTCGGCCGGCAGGCTGGGGTCGAACTCGAAGCGGAAGCTCATGTCGATGGCAACGCCTTGGTCGATTTTCATCTCGAGCGGCAAGCCGGCCTGGTTCGCCCATAGCGTGAGCGTGCCTTGGGCCAGTGGCAGCTCCCAGCCACTGGCACGCTGGCCGCGGATCAGTCGTGTGTCGGGCAGCGCCTTGGCCACGCCCTGGAAGTCGCGCACCTCATCCAGCCAGTCGATTGCGTCTTCCTTGGTGCCGGCCTTGTCCAGTGGACTCACTACCGCGATTCGTTGGGGCTTGAGCAGGGTCGTCACGCGCATCTGCTGCGTGTTCACGATGACCACGATGTCCTCGCCCACCTCGGCGCGCACGCTGCCATCGGCGCGCACACTGACGCGCTGGTTCATGAACACATTGCCATTCATGCGCTGCTCGACTTCGAATCGAAGCGTCTTGAAGTCGCGGAAGTGCTGCTGCACCTCGCTGAAAGCCAGCGCCGGCGTGGGGCTCAGCGGCAGCATTAGCAGAGCCATCACGGCGACCACCGCCGAGGCGGCGGCCGCCAGCCATCCGCCGACACGTGCCTTGTGCCTGCGGGGCGCGGCGCCGGCGACGAATTGCTCGAGCTTGCGCTGCGCGTCCTGCACGGCGCCCGCGTCGGGCTCTTCATGGGCAAACAATTCGAGAGTACGGTCGAGCGTGTTCATGACTGCTCCTTCTGCATTTGTTCGAGTGCCTTGCGCGCGCGGTGCGCGGCCACACTCACGTGGTTCTCGCTCATGCCCAACGCCGCGCCGATGACGGAGGGCGCGAGGCCGTGGAAATGACGCATCACGAAACACGAGGCGTCGCGCGGATTGATGCGCGCCAGCGCGCGGCGCATGAACTGCGCGGCCTCGGCGCGTTCCGCGTCCTCGGCAGGCGATTCGTCGGATTCGCCTGGGAAGAATTTCGCCAGCAAGCGCCAGCGGTTCTGCCGTCGCAATGCGTCGATGGCCAGGCGGGTGGCCGAGGCCGTGAGCCAGGCTGGCCAGGACTGCACCGCCGCCGGCGGCGATTCGATCAGGCGCAGGAACAGCTGCTGCTGCACGTCCTCGGCCGCGGCCCGCGAGCCGAGGATGCGCCAGGCGGCTCGAAACACCATTGGCCCGTATTGCCGCGCGAGCGCGGCGATGTCTTCGGTATCCACGGCGTTCATGGCCGGCGTCGTGAGTATGGGAATGCGCACACTATCGCCTCCTGTGTCGTTTCAGAACACATGACGAATGGCACGCGGCGTTATTACGGCGCCAAAGAAAAAGGGCCGGCAGGCCCGACCCTTCTTGCTCTTGTTAGCGCTTCTTGGGTGGGGACAGACTGAAAGTCAGTCCCCACGGTCTTACGGTTTGATGGGGCTGAGACCACCCCAGGGCTTCAGGCGATTCAGCGCGGGCACGATGGCGCGACGCATGGCCAGGAAATCCAGCTCGCCCTTCTCGCGGTAGATGACCTTGCCGGTCTCGTCGAGGATCAGCGTGTACGGCAGCTCGCCGCGCCAGTCCTTCACGGACTCGAAGGCATCGTAAAGCTCGTCCTTGTTGTCGCTGGCGAGGATGTAGTTCTTCATCGACGCGTGTTTCTTCGTGAGGAATTCCTTCACGGTGCCTTCCATGTCCGGATACTCGGCGGCAATGGTGATCATCTCGAAGGGGCGGCCGCGGAACCGGATGTTGTGCTCCACCAGTTCGTCGAACTCGCTGACGCAGGGCCCGCACCAGGTAGCCCAGACGTTGATGAACCGGATCTTGCCGGAGTCCTTGTTGGCGCGGATGGCCTTGAGCGTGGCGACGTCCGCCTTCTCCAGCGTCACGGGCTCCGCGGCCCAGCGCGCTTTGAACTTGGCGTATTCCTCGACTTTCTCTGCCCACTTCACCGAGCAGCCGAACACGCGTGTCGAGGTGACGGGCGGTTCCTTGCCCGCGATGAGGGCATCGAGCGCCACTCGTGTGTCGAATTTGGTGGCGCTGGACTCACGCTCCGAATCGTCGATGCGGCCTTCGAAGCGAAGCTTGCGCGCCTTGTCGAAGATGAACACATGTGGCGTAGCCACCGGGCCCATCTTGTGCGACAGCTCCTGCTTGGGGCCGTCGTCCAGCCACATGAAGTTGAACTTCGCCCGCTTCGCGCGCTCCTGCATTTCGGGGAAGGAGTCCGCGAGGTCGGAGTAGGCCAGCTCATCGAGCCGCACCGCGGCGTCATGATTCGGATTGATGGCCAGGATCGTGACCTTCTTCGCCGAGTAGTCGGTCACCAGCTTCTTGATACGCTCTTCGTATGCCTGCGCCGTCGGGCAATGGGCGCAGGTGAAGATGATGACCAGGAAGTCGCTGGTGAAACTCTTGTCGGTGTAGGTCTTGCCATCGATGCCGGGCAGCGAGAACGCCGGCAATGGCGAGCCGATGGGCAGCACCGGTGGCTCGTTGGCGGCCATGGCGCCGCCGGCAAACAACATCGCGAGTGCGCAGGCCACCGCGCGGGCCGCGCGCGTAAATCGTGAAATCATGTATCCCCCTTCGTTCTTCTCTCGTGACGTGCCCCTGTCGGGAGACGCCAAGGAGAGACGTTCAGGGTAGCCGAATCCGTGGCTTGAAGGCCGCGCGCCCGGCTCCCCGCCGGCGCCGAAATCGCCCTTGCGGCTGCCTGTGGGCTGCGTCCGGCGGGATTAAGTCTCATTTTTCGCGCCCGGCTTGTGCGGTGCACTAACCCGCTCCAGGGCGCTTCCCCATACTCCGCGCCCTCGAATTTCCACCCGACGGTCTCGATCATGTCCACGTACGCCAAATTGTTCTCCATCATCCTGTTCATCCTGATCGCGCCACTGGCGCGCTCCCAGCAGTCGCTGCAGTCCCTGCATACGCGCGTGCCCGCGCCGCCGGCCACCGCCGCCGCCGCGCCCGCGTGGCTGAACAGCACCGAAGTGACCACGCTGCGCAAACAACTCAAGGATCAGCGCGCGTTCGTCGAGAAGCTCAACAAGGAGGCCGCCACCACGCAGGTGGCCGCCCAGAGCAGCAGCGTCCTCGACTTCGCGCGCATGCAGCGCGACCCGGCCTATGCGCAGGAAATGCAAAAGAAGCTGGCGGCGATGAGCCCCGACGAACAGATGAAGTTCGCCATGCAGATGCAGCAGGCCACGCAGGCGAACGCCATCCAGGACGTGAAGGCCATGGCCGCGGATCCGGAAGCCGTGAAACTCGCGGCCGAACACTACCCGGACTACCAGATGAAGCAGTCGTCGGGCGGCATCACCGCGCAGTCCACGGCGGTAGAAGATCTGCGCCGGAAAGTCAGCACGCGGGAATACGAGATCGGCGAGCAGGTTACGAAGAAGATGAAGTGCAGCGACGGCGAAGGTTCATGCTCGGCCGCCGACGAGGCGGCGGACAAGGCCACGCTCAAGGCCGCGTACGCGCAGATCATCGCCGAGTACGACAAGGCGCTGGTGCTCATCGGCCAGCAGGTGGCCGCGGCGCGCAAGGCGCGCGCCGCCGACATCGCCGCTGTGCAAAAGGACCTCGCGCCCGCGCAGTACGGCGCCGCCGCGAAGAGCAGCGCCAACAAGCAGCTGCTGGCCGCGTATCACAATGCCGCGCTCATGGAAGTGGAGCAGCTGTTCATCCTGTCCGAAGACACCGCGAAGTGGGCTGCGCGCCGCATTGCCGACCGCAACATCAACTTCATGCCCATCGACTGACAAGGAAATGGGGTCACTCCCCATTTGCTGGCAAAAGGGGTCGCACCTTGTCGGGCGGCCCCTTTTTCGTCAGGCCCGCTGGATCAGCGCGGGAAGCAGATAGTCGGAATCCACCTCGATTGCCATTCCGCGATCGTGCGCGAGACAACACAATGCGAGCGGACCCAGCGCGATCCAGCTGCCGGGTCCATGCGGAATCTCGTTGCCCCAGAAATCGCGATGCGCTTCCAGCGCGTCCACCAGCGCATCGTTGAACGCCACGCCATCATCGCGCGTGATGGCGGACAGCATCGGAAACAGTGCCGCCGCCACGCGCGGTACGCCCGGCTTGGCCTCGCTGATGAACCCGCTGTCCGTGAGCCGGATTGCCTGCTCCACTTCCGCGATCACCATCGCGGCATCGCTATCCAGCGCCAGCAAGGCTTTCTTCCACGCGTAGTGATACGTGTCCACGTGCGCGCTGGCGTCCAGCGCCGGGTCCGGAATGGCGCGCAGCCCCTGAAAGACATCGGCTTCGCGCGCGATGAGCGCGCCGTACCAGCCCTGCATCCAGGCCACCATGTCCGACTGGCCATTAGGCCCGGCGGATTCCATGGTGAGGCGTCGGTCCGCCAGCGGAAACTCCACCGGACTTCCGCGTGGCCTGACCGAGTGCAGAACGGCGCCGAGCTGCGCCTGCGCCAGCGTGCGCGCGGCGGTTCGCAGCAGCGGATGTTCGCGTGCGAACACCGATGCCTCCTGCATGACCTCCAGCCCACGCTGCCCGATGCGGTGCAGCTGCGATATCTCGATCGGCCCTTCACGGGACAGCAGCAGCATCAATCTATCCAGGCTTCGCTGGAACAGCGGACGGGTGGCCTCGGGGTCGAAGGGATGCCGCTCGACGCGTTTCACACGAACCCGAGGTCGGTATTCGAGAACTTGCCGATGTTGGGCAGTATCCCGGGCAGCTCGCCGGCATCGCAGCCGAACCAGCGCGCCAGCGTGGCGGCGAACTGATCCACGCCCGTGGTCGGCAACAGCCGCCCCTGCCCGACCTGGTCGTCGCTCTGGATGGAAACGCGCGGCGCGGTGCCATAGAAACGCCCGCCATTCACGGCGCCGCCCATCACGAAGTGATGGCTGCCCCAGCCGTGATCCGAGCCGTCGGCATTGGAGCTCAACGTGCGGCCGAAATCCGACGCGGTGAAGGTGGTCACCTTGTCGGCCACGCCCAGTTCCTGTGTCGCCGCGTAGAACGCGGACATGGCGCCGTTCAGGCGCGCCATCAGGTTCGGATGGTCCTGCATCAGCAGGTTGTGATTGTCGAAGCCGCCCAGCGACACGAAGAACACCTGGCGCCGCAGGTTCAACGCGGAGCGCGTGCCGATCAGGCGCGCGACGATTTTCAGCTGCGCGGCCAGCGGGTTCGCGTCCGGAAACACGGTGGACGGATTCACGCCCGCGAGCGCGCCGTTCACCACGCCTTCCATGGCGATGGAGCGCCGCGTCACGATGGCGTACTCGTTCTCGAGCACGTGCGTGCTGGTACGGCCGATGAGCGCATTGACCGCGTCACGGAAACCGGCATTGCCATTGTTCAGCGCATTGATGCGGATCGCGCCATTCGGGCTGGTCTGGTACTGCAGCGCGTCGCGACCAGCGACGAACACCGCGTTGCCCGACGCCGAGATGCAGGTCAGCAACGAGTGTGGATCGTTGCTGTTGTTCGCCAGCGCGATGTCGCCGAGCCTGCCGCCCCAGCCCACGGTCGAGCCTTCCGTGCCATTCGACTGCCACACCGACTGCTGGTCGTTGTGCGAGAACAGCTTGGGCGGCAGCGGATTCGCCACGCGGTTGGTGGAAAGATATTGCGCCAGCGTCGTGGGCTGGATCAGCGGCCCCACGTTGAGTTGCACCGCCAGCTTGCCGGCGTCCCAGATGCTCTTGAGGCCGGTGAGCGCGGGATTCAGCGCGTACTGCAAGTTGTCGGTGAGCGTCTGCGGGGCCAGCGGCGTCAGCGCGGTGGGTGCCAGGGCGGCGCGCGCGATCGCGATGCCGGCCTGCTGCTCACCCGGCCCGCCCGCGCGGATCTGGTGATACAGCGCGTAGTTAGCCGCATCGTACGGGACGACCGTGTTCGCGTAGTCGTTGCCGCCGTACAGGAAGATGCACACCAGCGCC
>JAQSWD010000183.1 GCA_029266835.1 Steroidobacteraceae bacterium | reverse complement strand
GCGATCCAGGCCATGGCGGCCACCTCTGCTTCGGCCGGCGTCTACGCCATCAACGAGCAGCTCTGGGATGACTCGAAGAGCGAGGATCCGCAGCTCATCCGTCTGCTCGGCGTGAATGGGCTCAAGTCCTATCGATCGGGCGCGACGTTGTACAACTCGGTGTGCTTCGCGTGTCACGGCGCCGATGGACGCGGCGCGCCGACGCCCGGTGCCGAGGGCCGCACCATCGCGCCTGCGCTCGCCGACTCGCGGCGCGTGGTTGGCGATGAACGCGCCGCGATCGCCATCGTGCTTCATGGGCTGGAGGGCAAAGTCGATGGCGCCGACTATGGCGCGCCCATGGTGCCCATGGGTTCCTATTCCGACGCCGACATCGCCGGAGTGCTCACGTATGTCCGCAACAGCTTCGGCAATCGCGCGCCCGCGGTGGAGCCCGCGGCCGTCGCTGCGCGACGGACCGCCGATGCCGCACGGTCCAGCTACTGGACGCTCGAGGAGCTCACGCGCCAGATCCCGGCGCTTGCGGTTCCCCGCGAGAAGTTCAAACGGCGGGCGGAATGGAAGCTTGCCGTGAACATGGAGGCGCGTGAGAACTCGCCGCCCGAAGCGATGCTGGATGGCGACCCCAGGACAGGCTACTTCACGAAAGGTTTCAAGCCGTTTCCCGTGGAGTGGCTCACGGTCGAACTACCGGCGCGGAGCAGGATCATGGGGATCGAAGTCGACTCGCGCGGCGAGAAGGGTGAGGACGGCGAGGATATGGGTTGGGCGCCGGTTTACAGCGTCGAGGCCTCCGACGACGGCAAGACCTGGACCATGGTGGCGCCGCGCGTCGTGGGTGAACCGCATGCGAGGCTCAACTTTGCGGCGCCGGTGGAAGCGCGGCATCTGCGCATCACCATCACCGAAAAGGAAGGGTGGCAGCCTTGGGTGATCAAGGAGCTCAATTTGTATGGGGAGGAAAGGTAGGAGGCACTTCGCGCTGGAAGATGGCCTTGGTATCTTCCGCCCGCACAGGCAATGCAGTGTGCTCGTGCACCTATCCGCCCTGGCAACTGTCTCATCGTTGGGCAGCGGTCGCTGGCCGCCGGAATACGAAGTCGCGATCCGCACCCGCCTTGAGATGGCAGGCGGCACAAGCCGACGCATTTTCGGGCGCGAGAAGCGTGCTGCCGTCCGGACGATAACTGGCGAACTCCCATTCACCGGCTCGGTTCTTGCCATACACCTCACCGTAACCGCGCTCCCGCCGCATCACGTCGATGCGATTGACCTCGGCTTTGCGCAGCACGCCGCCGGCGTCATACAGCAACTGGCCTTCGCCATCACGCACGCCATGCGCGAATTCCATGGCGATCACGGTTCCGTACGGGTACTGGATACGATCCGCGCCTTCGACGACGGCGGTGGCGAGAGTGTTGCCGTAAGCCGTCATGACCGACGGTTCGTGGTCTTGAGAGGTCACGCCGAGTAGTTTGAGCGTCGAGCCGTAGTCGCGCGGAAAACCGACCCGGTCCGCGGCCGCACCCACGGGTGCGGTTGCGGCAGCATGGGAGGAGACATTGGGCGTGGCAGTGCGCGTGGCATTGGCGGCGGTCTTGTCCGGCTTGGCGCTCGCGATGTCACGATGTATCCGCCAGACGCCTTTGTCCTTCTTCCAGACGAACAGGTAGTGGCCCTGGCCAATCGCACTGCCGCCCACGCCAAGCGCCTGGTAGGTGCCGGTCTCGATCAGCATACCGTCGCCCCCGTCCACGTCGATCGGCGTCAGGCGCAGGCCCTTGACGCCATTGCTCAGTCCCGCCTGCCAGAAATCCTGGATGGCGCTTCGGCCGGAAATTGGATCCTCGACTCCGGGCACGATGAGTTTCGCGTCGAGGGTGAACAGCGCGGCGACGGCGGATGCGTCCCCGCGCTCCACAGCATCCGAGACGGCCCTGGATTGGGCCGCGATCGCGGCGTGGGAGTCGGGCGCAGCCATGAGCCGCACGGCGGCACCCAAGGTGACAGCGAGGACAACGAAGATCATCGGTTTGTGGGTTTTCATGGGAGCGCATTGAACGCTCACCGCGAGCGCGCGCGAAACCGGTTTGCGACGAACCCGGCAAACCGCACGACGAGCGTGCGCGTCCGCACGACGGAAAATCCGCGCCCGTGCTCAGCCCTCGCTGATCAGGCGCTTTTCCAGATCCTTGAGGCAGCTGTGACTGGCCGCGACGCTCGCGCCGCTCCTGAGCACGACGACCGGATCGTGGTCCCGGTCGGCGACGAACTCCCTGACACGATTCCAGTTGACCAGGCGCGACCGGTGGATCCGCACGAACCCGTCGGGTTCGAGCTTGCGCTCCATGTCGGTGAGCGTGGCCCGCAACAAATGCGTCTCCTTGCCGACATGCAGGCGCACATAGTCACCCAGGGCTTCGATGAGATCGATTTCTTCGGGCCGGAGCACGATTACGCGATCCCGCTTTTTCACGAGCAGGCAGGCGCTGGCGCGCACTCCCGCGGTTTGACGCAACAGACCGGTCAGCTTCCTTTCCATGCGCTGCTGCGACCCCGCGAGGAAAGCCCGGGCGCGGTCGAGCGCCACGTTCACGCGATCCGCGCCGAACGGCTTCAGTAGATAGTCCAGGGCCTGCGCTTCGAACGCCTTCAGCGCGAACTGGTCGTACGCGGTCACGAAGATGACGGCCGGCATGCGCTTCGCGCCGATGGCCGCCAGCACCTCGAATCCGTTGATCTCCGGCATCTGCACGTCCAGAAACACCAGGTCGGGGCGACGTTCCTCGATGGCGGCGATGGCGCTGCGGCCATCCGCGCACGCGGGCAGCAGCTTCACATCCGCGGCGGGCTTCAGCAGCCGCTGCAGGCGCTGCCGCGCCATGGGTTCGTCATCGACGATCAGGGTGGAGAGGGTCATGGCGTCCTGAAGGGTATCCGTACTCTGACCAGCAGGCCGTCGGCGTCGATCAACTCCAGTTCCTGTCGGCCGCCATACAAGCGCTGCAGGCGCGCGCTGGTGTTCGTCAAGCCGATGCCGGAAAACCGGTCGCCTTCCCGTGTCATACCGGGGCCGGTGTCGCGGACCTCCAGCACCAGGAACTCGCTGTCGCGCCGCGCCCGAATCGTCAGAACTCCCGGCGTGGCCGTGGGCGCAATGCCGTGCTGGATGGCGTTTTCGACGAGCGGCTGCAGCAGCAGGCTGGGAACCGCCGCCGTCAGCAGTTCGGCTGGCACATCCCATTCGACCCTCAGGCGCTCACCGAGCCGCATCTGCTCGATGTCGACGTATCCCCTGATGAAGTCGAGTTCATCGGCGAGCGATACCTCCTGCAAAGTCGAGGACTGAAGCACCTGGCGCAACAGTTCGCCCAGGCGAATGATCAGTTTTTCGGCGAGGCCGGGGTTTTCGTGCACCAGCTCGGCGATCGAATGCAGGGCGTTGAACAGGAAGTGCGGATTCAGCTGGCTGCGCAGGGCCTGCAATTGAGCCTGGTGCAGCATGGACTCCAGCTCCAGCGCCTTCAGCTGCCTGTCCCGCGGAATCGACTCCGGGCCCGGGCCGCATCCGTACAGGCAGAGATCCATGAACGCAAGCAGCTCCGCGATGACAAAGGCAATCACGGGCTGCAGCACCACGGCGGCGACGGCGCCGAGCGACAGCGTGAGTGTGTAGGGGATCCATCCGAGTCCGGCGCGACGCAGATAGCGACACATCTGCATGATCGGCCAGGCAAGAACTCCGCAGGAAAGCCAATAGAGACCCTCCTGCAAGAAGGCCCGCGACCATGGCGTGACGTATCCGGCGAAGAACAGCTGCGAGGAAAAGATCACCACGAGCAGCAGCAAGAGGCCGGCAATGAACAGAATGCGCGGCAGCGGCCGGGACCAGGTGGAGCTGAAGTTCACGACGCGACTCTAGCCCGGAACTCCCTGGTGGCACAAAACGGGTGCGGGCTCTTCA
This sequence comes from Steroidobacteraceae bacterium, assembly GCA_029266835.1. Classification (GTDB taxonomy): domain Bacteria; phylum Pseudomonadota; class Gammaproteobacteria; order Steroidobacterales; family Steroidobacteraceae; genus CADEED01. The sequence continues at coordinate 3,995 of JAQSWD010000183.1, read as the reverse complement.
ATTTGCTTCGCCTGTGTCGCGCCCGTCCGACGGCCACCGACTTGAATCACGGCCGCCGCCCCGGCTAAGGTCCCATCCCGGTACGGACTGACTACCGCCAACGATCACCGAAAAGGATTTCCGATGCTCACCCGTTTTCGCGCGATGGGACTGCTTCTTTCGCTCGCCGCCGCCAACGCCATGGCCGAGCCGCCCAAGGCAGTTGCCGACGCCATCTGCCGCCCCACCTTCGAATTGAAAGACCAGCCGCTGTCCGCAGGCACCGCCTTTCTCATGGAGACAGGCGTCGAAAAACATCCGGCAGTATTGGTGACCGCGCATCACTTGTTAGGGCCCATGGGCGGATTGCCCGCCGAAGTGGCGTGGAACGACGTCCCCAAATCCGTCAGGCGCGCCACCTGCAAGAGCATTGTCAACCCGGCCCAAACCTGGACCGGCGCGCCAATCGCCATCCCCGGCGCGGCCAGCTTCAACAACCAGACCAAGGATGGTTTGCGCGACATCGCGCTGTTGACCGTGCAGGGAAAGCCCGCTGCGAAGGCATTGAAGCTCGCGCCCACGCAACCCAAGCTGGGTGACACCGTCTGGCTGGTGGCGCAACTCGTCTCCGGCGCGCCGAAGGACAAGCTGCTGTTCAAGGCCAAGGTGTCCCGCGTGCAGGACCTGGCGCTGAACTACATCGTCGACGATCCCGAGGGCACGTTCGAACTACGCGCCACCAGCGGAGCGCCGGTGGTCAACGAGCGCGGCGAAGTGGTCGCCGTCAACCTCGCGGGCGGTCGCGTGGCGGAAGGCTTCAACCTCGCGGGCATCAGCATCAACGTGGTGCGCAAGGCGCTGGAGAGCGTGAAGTAGGCGAGCGCTTTCCGGCAGGGAAAAGACGGCAAGTTCCGACACGAGTTCTCTGCCCCTCCCGGCGGGTGGCCCGGCGCGCGCATGTTTCACTGCCGCCAGCCACCCGAGGTTCCCATGTCAGAGACACACAAGCAGGTCCTGCAGTCCGCCAACTCGGCCATCCTGAAGGGCGACCACGAGGCCTTCCTGAAGCACTGTACCGACGACACGCAGTGGTACTTCATCGGCGACCGCACGCTGAGCGGCAAGGACATGGTCCGCCAATGGATGGCGGAGACCTACCGGGAGCCGCCGCAGTTCAAGGTGAGCCAACTCATCAGCGAGGGTGACTGGCTCACCGCGCTGGGCGACATCACCACGAAGGACGATGAGGGAAACGAGGTGTGCAACGCTTATTGCGACGTCTGGCGCTTCGAGGGCGACAAGCTCGCGGAACTCAGGGCGTTCGTGATCAGGCCGACAATCCCGGAGTGATCGACCCAACCCCTCACCGATCAATCGCTCGGGCGATCTCGAGAAAGTAGTCAGGATTCCCGTAATCGTGCTCTGAAAGCATCACCGCGATCTCGAACGCGCGGTGCAGCTCGCCGGCCTCGACGTGCGCACGGATGAGCGGAAACAACTCGGCGTCATGCCACCGGTCATCGTGCGCGCGACGACTGATCGCCTGCACCTGCGCATGAGCCTCGGGCATCAGGTTCGCGGCGGTCAGATCGTCGATCACTTCGGCATGGGCGTACCCATTGAAGTCAGCCCGATGCAACAAGGGCTCGAGGCGGGCGAACGTCTTGCGCGCCCCGTGCAGGTCCCCGCGCGCGGCCTGCGCTTTCATGATTGCGCCATGAAGCCGGGACAAGTCAAAGACGCGCTGCGTGTCGGCGCCCCTCCCGATGCGCACCGCCGTCGCCCGCGCGTCGTCGAGGAACCCGCGCCTGGCCTGCAGTTCGCCGGCATCCGCGATCTCCACGGTTCGACGCGCATCCAGGCTTTCCGCAAGCCGCACCGCGGCCCGTAACACCGCACGCGCATCCGCGGCGCGTGAATCCGGGAGCTTCTCGCCCAACAGCATGAGCGCGGCCAGCCGCTCCGCCGGCACCGGAAATGCCGGCAGCACCTTCTTCCAGCTCTGCCCACCCTTGAGAACACGGGCAATTGCGAGCTCGCCTCGCAGGTCCGCCAGGTAGTCAGGCGAAAGAGACTTCATCAATTCGCCGGCGCGCGCAAATTCACCCGCGGCAATCATGCCGGATGCAATGGCGGCCGGTCCCGGTGAATTGAATGCTTCCCGGTATTGCGAAACCAGCGACAGCGCCTCATCGAAGTGCCGCGCGGCGCTGAACCACTCGATCGCGAATATGATGCGATGATTTCGTACATGTTCGGTGTCGGCGCTCAGACCCTCGGCCGCCGCGATACGCGCCACGGCCGCGACCTCATCCCACTGCCCGCTTTCGATACCCGCCTTCGCGATCTCGAACAAAGGCATCCACCGCGCCTCCGGGTCGGCAATTCGCACGGCTTGCTCACGTGCGGCTTCCAGATTGCCGCTCAGCCGCTCCAGCTCCGTCAGCACCTCGGCCTCGCGGCCCGGGGCAAGCGTTGGAAGCGCGTCCATGACCCAGTCGCGGCGGCGCGTCTGCACCAGGTCTTTCATGACGATGTAGTTTGAGTACTCGGCGTGGCCACTGTGCGCTGACAACCGGGCGGCAAGCGCCTCGCGCCATCGGCCGCGGCGCGCGAATTCCTCCGCCACCCTGCGGTAGGCCATCTCGCGCTCGAACGGAGTGCGCGCGGCGGCGGCCGTGCCGAGTGCCTGGTCGAACATTCCCGCCCGCGCGAGCATCTCCGCGAGGTTGTCGAGGCCGGCGGCTTGAACCATGGTGTGTTCGATCGCGCGGCGCGCCTCGGCGGCCGCAGCCGTGAATCCCGCGATATCACCGGAATCGAGTTGGACTCTCGCAACGGCCAGCAACCCGAACATCTCGCCGAGGTTTCCCTTGCTGCGACGCTCATTCTCGTAGGCAGCGGCTCGCGCCATTTCGATGGCGCAGGCGCGGCTCGGCGCGCAAGGAAGATTGATGGCGGGCTCGGCTGGAATGGCGATGCCCGCCATCGACAGCGCCAGCACGCCCCAGAACGAGGCGTGCCGGGCGGTGGCGCTTCTATCTTCTTCCGGCACTTGCCCCTTCATCTCTCCCATGGAACCGAAACTACAAGGTCGCGCGGAGGGGCGCCACCGCTTACCGCGTCCCTGCGCACGAGTTCCAGCGGGAGCAAGCGCACTATCTATTTCAGCATCGTGCGTGCACCACGCCCTCCCCCCGCAAATACCCTCAGGCCAGAAGGATCTTGCGAGCCTCTCCATCCGGGTCGTCCACCATGCGGCACTGGTTGTCCCAGATCATGGTGCGATTGGTCTTCGGATCGGAAGGCTGCCACGTGAGCCCCGGCAGGCTGGGATTTCCGGTCGCCGCGAACTTGGCCCACGATGCCGCCATCTTCTTCGCCAACGCCTGCGCTTCGGGCGTGTTGCCCGTGCCCTGCTCGCAGCGCTTGGTGTTGTCGAAACAGAATTGCAGCTCGGCGGTGTGCCAGGCGCCGGGCAGGCCATCCAGTATCGGTGTCTGCCAGGTGAAGTAGTACGTGTAGGCCGGCGCGGCGTTGAGCGCGTGCTTGAAGCCCGCCATCTGCACCACGCGGTTCCGGATGGCCAGGCCATTGAGACCCGGCGCGCCACTGCAGATGTACGACAGCGTCGGAATCTTCTTCTGTGGATAGGCCTTCTTCAGCGCACTGACGATGGCGCCCGCCTTCTCTTCGCCATAAGCCTTGGCGAGATTCGCACGCCACTCGTCCTCGGTCGGCTGCTGCGACATGCGATTGCCTTCTTCGCTGGTCGAGCCGATCAGCATGGGCACATGCTTGGAAATCTCGGGCGCGGCATCGAAGAACGAGCGCATGTTGACGATCTTTCCGTCGACACAAGGCGACCAGCCCACTCGCGGCGTGCCCGGCGCGCCCGGCCCTGAGACCGGGGGCCCCGCGGGGTTGATCTTGGCGGCTGCGGCGTTGCCCGCCGCCATGAGCTTCGACCACTCCATCTTCTGCAACGCGCCGATGTCGTTCGGGCCGAGGCCGAG
>JAQSWD010000182.1 GCA_029266835.1 Steroidobacteraceae bacterium | reverse complement strand
GTCCTGCCTCGCCATCGAGTGCCAGCGCTCGCGCATCGACATGCGGCTCAGGTCCGGCTATCTCGATCACGCCACCGACAACCTGGACGAAGCGCTGAAACTCATCGAACAATCCTGCCAGGATCGCAGGCCCGTCTCCGTCGGGTTGTTAGGCAACGCCGCGGAACTGCTGCCGGTGATGTACCTGCGCGGTGTTCGCCCCGACCTGCTGACCGACCAGACCAGCGCGCACGACCCCGTCAATGGCTATCTACCCGAAGGATGGACCGTCGAGCAATGGCTCGAGCGGCGCGTCAGCGACCCGGCGGGCACGGCACAGGCCGCCAGACAATCGATGGCGGTGCACGTGCAGGCCATGCTCGACTTCCAGAAAGCCGGCGTGCCGACGGTGGACTACGGCAACAACATCCGCCAGGTGGCGCTGGAGGAAGGCGTGCGCAATGCCTTCGACTTCCCGGGCTTCGTGCCGGCGTACATCCGCCCGCTGTTCTGCCGCGGCGTGGGGCCATTCCGCTGGGTGGCGTTGTCGGGCGACCCTGAAGACATCTATCGCACCGACGCGAAGGTCAAGGAAATTCTGCCCGACGACCCGCATCTGCATCACTGGCTGGACATGGCGCGTCAGCGGATCAGGTTCCAGGGCCTGCCCGCGCGCATCTGCTGGGTGGGGCTGGGCGACCGCCACCGGCTGGGTCTCGCCTTCAACGAGATGGTGAAGAACGGCGAGCTCAAGGCACCCATCGTCATCGGCCGTGATCACCTCGACTCGGGCTCGGTGGCGTCACCGAACCGGGAAACCGAGGCGATGAAGGATGGCTCTGACGCCGTCTCGGACTGGCCGCTGCTGAACGCCCTGTTGAACACGGCCAGCGGCGCCACCTGGGTGTCATTGCACCATGGCGGCGGCGTGGGCATGGGGTTTTCGCAACACGCGGGCGTGGTCATCGTCTGCGATGGCACCGATGCGGCCGCGAAACGCGTCTCACGCGTGCTCTGGAACGACCCTGCAACCGGCGTAATGCGACATGCGGACGCCGGTTATGACATCGCGCGTGACGCAGCGCGCAGGCATGGGCTGGACTTGCCGGGTATTCTAGGGCCCTGGATGAGTGGGGAGGGGTCCCGGTGTTAAAGGTCATTGCCCTGTTGGGCTCGTTCATTTTCATGTCTGCGGCTCAGGCGCAGATGGGTCCGGTCTCGGCGCGGCTGATCAGCCGGCCCATGCCCTCCAAAGCCCCCAGCGGCGTCCAGAACTTCAGCGCCCAGGCCAAGCTGATCGTATCCAAGAAAGGCCGCGTCGACTTCGTCGAGATCGTCACCAGCTCCGGGGACCCGGCTTTCGACAAGGAATGGAAGAAGTCGCTGTCCGACTGGCGCTATGTGCCCGCTGTCGATGCCGCTGGCGAGCCGGTCGAAAGCCATTCGGTGATCACCTACGACACCAGAGGTATTTCCGATCGCCCTGCCTCCGCCGACGGCGCGCCGGAGGCGAACGCGATCAGCGAGAGCGAACGGGTGACCAAGCTCACCTGCCACGATTTTCTGTGGGAGTACTACATCGTCGCCAACACACTGTCGCGTCGCATGGTGCTGATGGACTCGCTGCTCAAAACGCCGATGGTGATGTACACCGCGGAGGCGCAGCTCGACGCCACCCGGCAGCAAGCGCTGCGCGAGCGTTACGATGATCTCGTCAACGAGATGCCGCCGGTGCGGTCACAAGGCGCAACGCGAGGTGACGCAACTGCCGCTGCCCGCGGGCGCGCGGTTCCGGTGCTCGCAGTGCCTCAACCGCGATGCGCAGTCCATCAAGGTGTGGCACACGGGTGGTTCGTCGTCGGCCCGCATCGTGTCCTTTCCGAAGGGCAAGCGGTCGCGCTGATGTCGCGGATCAATCTCGCCGTCCTACAGCCATGGCGACCCTCTCCGGCAGGCGTACCACCGCCGTGGCGAGACACTGGCGACTGGATGTCGACGCGCGGCGCACTGATTGCAAGTCTGATATTCACCACCCTCACGCTGGTGCCGGCCGGTGCGCACCTGATGTCCCTGCCTAACAAGATCGGCATGTCGGCGCCTGACTACCTGGTCGCGCAGCAGGCTTATGCTGGCTGGAATCTTTCCGCGATCGTGGTGCTTGGCGCGTTGCTGTCCACCGGACTGCTCACCTGGCGCATGCGCGGCGACTCGTCGTTCGCGCTCGCCCTCGCCGCCTTCATGCTGGCCATCGCCACCCAGGTGGTGTTCTGGACGCTCAACTTCCCCGCCAACCAGCAGACCTCGAACTGGACCCGGCTGCCCGAGAACTGGCAAACCCTGAGGCGCCACTGGGAGCTCGGCCATGCGCTCAGTTGTCTGCTGAATCTCGGCGCACTGGGCGCATTGTGGACGGCGAACTGGCGCCTGCTCCGCTCGACGTAAAATTCCACGCTCGCTTCCACGCCGGCTCCCACGCGTGGCCTTCAGTCTGCGCGCCGTTCGATCACACCTCAGTCAAATCTGTTCGGGAGATTCCAATGTTCAAGTTCGTCAGCGCGACGCTGGCCATCGTGGCCGGCGCGCTTTCCATCACCGCCCAGGCCCACGGCCCGGGGCGCAACTACGATGACCCGAGCGTGGTCACGCAGTGGAACACCATCGCGGAAGCCAATATCCCGGCCTCGGCCGGCGTGCTGCTGCCCCGCCCCTACGCGTTGATGCACATCGCGATGTTCGATGCCGTCAACTCCATCGAAGGCGATCACACGCCCTATCGCGTGCGCGTGCCGGCGCAGCGTTTCGCCTCGAGCGAAGCGGCGGCCGCGCAAGCCGCGCACGATATCCTGGTGGCATTGCAGCCCGCGGGCACGGCCACCTACGACGCCGCGCTGGCCGCGCGTCTCGCCGACATCCAGCCCATGCGCGCCCAGCTGGGCTCGCAGGTGGGCCGCGAAGTCGCCAGGAAGATCCTCGAGTGGCGCGCCAACGACGGTTGGGCCACGCCGCAGACCTTCACCCCGGCGCCGATGCCCGGTGTCTGGCGCCCGACGCCGCCAGCCAATGCGGCCGCGGGCTTCGTGCAGTCCGTCGATGCTCAGCCGCTGGGCCTGCCCCGTCCTTACTACTTCATGCCGCGCCGTCCGCCTGAGCTGGACAGCCAGGAATACGCGGATGGAGTGAACGAGATCAAGGCCATCGGCGGCGTGGACAGCACCGTGCGCACGGCCGAGCAGACCCTGCAGGCTCGTCTCTGGGCCAGCGTGAACTACAAGACCTTGTGGGCCGGCGCCTGGAACCAGGTGGCGCGCAATCTCGCCGCGCAGAACAAGCTCTCGCTCGCACAGTCGGCGCGACTCTTCGTGCTCGTGAACGCCGCCATGCAGGATGGCGTGCAGACCTCGATGGCCAGCAAGTACGCCTACTCGCTGTGGCGCCCGGTGCATGCCATCCAGCTGGCCGACCAGGACACGAACCCGGCCACGGATGCCGACCCGAGCTGGATGCCGCTGCTGACCACGCCGCCGTACCCCGCCTATGCCGGCAACATGGCCTGCATTGGCGCCGCGGCCTCGCGCTCGCTGCAGTTGTTCTTCGGCACCAATGACATCCCGGTGTCGATCACCTGGGAAGGCATCAACGGCAATTCCAACGTGACGCGCCACTTCGCGGGGTTCCAGCAGGTGTCAGAGCACCAGGCGATCAGCCGCGAGTACGGTGGCATCCATTTCCACTTCGACACCACCGCGAGCTGGGAAGTCTGCCCGAAGGTGGCCAACTACATCTTCGGCAACTACATGCGGCCGCAGCGCCACTGAAGATTGTTTTCCGCGACTCCCTGAGACCTTGATTCAAGGTCCGTACTCGGGCCCTGCCAGGCAGGGCCCTTTTTTTGCCCGGACTTCTTCGTCCAGCCTATCTACTCAGAGCAGCGGCGTACCGCCCGTGAGAGGCGTGTTCTCTCCGAAGTGCTCGACCTTCTCCGTCGGCATGGTCGACGGAATGAGTGGCGTCCAGATCGGCCCGGGCGCCACGCAGTTGACGCGGATGCCGCGCTCGGCCAGCAGCTGCGCCAGACCCGAAGTGAAGTTGGCGATGGCGCCCTTGGTGGTCGCGTAGGGCAACAATCCCGGCGATGGCTTGTCGGACTGGATCGAGCTGGTGTTGAGGATGCTCGCGCCCTCGGGCATGTGGTCGAGCGCGGCCTTTGCCAGGAAGAATTGCGCATGGATGTTGGTGGCGAACGTGCGCACCCATTCCTCGTCGGTGATCTCCTCCAACGACTCGTGCGTCATCTGGTACGCCGCGTTGTTCACGAGGATGTCGATGCGCCCGAATTCCCTGACGGCGCGGTCGATGATGTCGCGGCAATGCGCGGCCTCGCTGATGTCACCGGGGATCAACAGGCACTTGCGGCCCGCCTGCTCCACCCATCGCCGGGTCTCCTCGGCGTCGCGATGCTCATCGAGGTACGACACCACCACGTCGGCGCCTTCACGCGCGAAGGCGATGCAGATAGCGCGGCCAATGCCGCTGTCGCCACCGGTGACCACGGCGATCTTGTTCTTGAGCAGGTCATGGCCTTCGTAGCTGTGCTCGCCGTGATCGGCCCTGGGATGAAGCTGCTCTTCGCTGCCGGGAGGCTGCTGTGTCTGCGCGTGCATGTCGGGTCTCCTTTCCGTGTGGAAGGAGTCTGCGACGTCGGCACGATTTCGCTCATCCGACGACCGGACCGCGACAAGGTTCGCTTGGCTGACCCGCAGTCGGCGCAACGCCGATGCGGATTTACACGGACGGTGCGCGCGGAGGCCCGCGTCGACGGCTCAGCCACAGCAGTACGATGGCCGCGCCCACCATGCCCCCGAGGTGCGCGAAATGCGCCACTCCCGATTGCGTGCGATACACGCCGCTGACGAGTTCGATGACGGCAAAACCCGTCACCGCCACCCAAGCGGGCATGGGCACGGGAATCGGAAACACGATCATGCGACGCTTGGGAAACATCACGGCGAAGGCCAGCAGCACCCCGAACACGCCACCCGATGCGCCCACCGTCGGGCCCACGCCCTGGTCGATGGTTGCCGTGACCACGACCAGTTGCGCCAGGCTTCCGGCCAGGACCGACGCCCCGTACAACCAGACGAATCGCCTGGTGCCCATCGCCGCCTCCACGTCGCGGCCGAACATGAACAGCGCGAACATGTTCAGCAGCAGGTGCGCGATGCTGCGGGGATCGTGCAGGAAAGCCGAGGTGACGAGCTGCCAGGGCTCGAACCCGACGTAACCCCCGAACGCGGGGTGAAAGAATTTCCCCAGCGGCCAGAGCTGGAACTGCGCCACCAATGCCGGATCCGCATTGACCTGCAGGAAGTAAATGGCCACGTTGGCGACGATGAGCGCGAGAACGGCCGGAGTCATCACGGGCGCTTCGCGTATTCGGCGTCGAACCGGGCTTCGAGTATCTCGTGAGTGCCGCGCATCTGGTCCACCACCTTCTTGGCCCAGTCGAAATATTCGCGCTTGCGTTCCACCGACCAGCCCGCGGGCGGCGCGCCGTCGATGTCGCTCACATTCGCGATCTTGTCGGCGAGCTTCACGAGTTTGGCCTTCATGCTGATCTTGCCGGCGTGATCCACCTGCGCCTGCTTGCGCTCCAGCTTGCTCAGCCGCTTGTCGTCGGAGCACTCGGCCACGATATTGGCGATCTCGTGGCCGAACACGATCTCGATCTCGTCGTGCGTGGTGTTGGTGTCTTCGATGGTGTCGTGGAGCAGCGCCGCCGCCAGCACCACCGGGTCCTCGATATTCGCCTGCACGAGTATGTAGGCCAGCTGGATCGGGTGATTGATGTAGGGCGAGGCGTCCACATCCTTGCGCCGCCCATTGCGGTGTTTTTCGGCGGCGAAGGCCGCGGCCTGAAGGACCAGTTCCATGTGCGTGGGCATCGGTGCAACTATACCTGTCAGGGCCGGTGCGCGGCCTCCCTGCGCGCGGCCTCGAACACCTCGCGGGCCGCGCCGAGATTGAGCAGGAGAATTCCGATGCCGACGATCAGGTCCGGCCAGGCTGAAGGCCAGAAAACCGTCACCCCGGCGGCCAGGACAATAGCGCCATTGGCGTAGGCATCATTGCGCGCCGAGAGAAACGCCGCCCGCGAAAGGCTGCCCGCCACGTTGCGCACCTTCACCAGCAGGTAGGCACAGGTGACGTTCACGGCCAGTGCGCCGAGGCCGGCCAAGGTCATGGGAAGCTCGGCTGGAACAACCGGATCATTGAACTTGCTCCAGGCCATCCACGCCGTCGCGATGCCCGGGACCAGCAGCAACGCAGCCAGTACCAGCCCCACCATCGCGCGCTTGCGCACCGTCCAACCCAGCGCCAGCAGTACGAGAAAATTGACGCTGGCGTCTTCGAGGAAGTCGATGGAATCGGCGAACAGCGCCACGGAAGCGATGGCGCGGGCGATCCCGAATTCCACGAAGAAATAGGCGAGGTTCAGCGCCGCCACCCAGATGACGGCGCGTCGCAGGGCTCGTGCGGAGTCGGACATCCGGGGGCTATACGTCGTGCAACTCGATCACCGGCGCGAATCCGCCGCCAGCGGTCCGGAAATTCGTGGTCTGCCCCTGATACAGGCGCGCCGCGACGAGCTGCACGTCGCCATCATGGACGTAGCAGCGCAGATCCACCTTGAACTGCTCGGAGCCCGCTTCGAGACTGCGCAACCGTTCTCCCGGCGGCGCGATTTCCTGCGCGACATATCCGCCGCGCATCACCTCGCCGAACACGCGCCGTGTGAGCTTGTCGCCGCGGTAAGCGCCGCGGCTGCCGAAGCCCGTCGCCGGCTTGAAAAACCAGCGTTTTCGTTCGCGCCACCAGGTTTCCTCGCAACCCGACACTTCAACAGTGCGCGGAATGGCCCGGAGCAATGTCTGGATGTCGTCGGCGCTGACGCCGATGGTGCCCAGGAATGCCGCATCGGTGAGCCGCGTGAGGTTCCGCTTGTCGGCTAACAACGCGTGGGCGCGCGGATGCGGCGTGATGAGGGCGGCGCCGGTTTCGCAGGCGCGACGCAGCGCCTCATGTGACGGCTGTTCGAAGTAGAAATCCGTGAGGCGGTTGTAAACCAGGTCGATGGCACGGCCTGCGTGCGTGAGCACGCCGCCCGCGAACTGAAGCTCGGCCGCGTCGGCGATGAAGGCCTCGATGCCCTGCGCGGCAAACAGCTGCTGGAAAAGCTGGAATTCCGGATACAGGAACTGGCCGCGCGGATTTTCATCGACGATGGCCACGGTATTGAGCGGCTGCTCGCCTCGCACCAGCCGCCACTCTTTCCGGAACATCGCCAGAAAATCGGCTTCGAGCCGCGCACGAGAGGCCGGCCCGCGCACCGCGGGATTGGTCTCGTTGCAGCAAGCCGGATGGCGCCATTCGGCCGCTGCATTCAGCATCGCGCCGCCCGCGTTGGTGTTGATCTCGATGAGCTTCGGGCCATCCGCGCCGACATGAAAATCGAAGCCGGCAAATACGCCGGGCGTGTCGGCGGCCATGCTCGCGATGGCCGGCGCGCCGGCAAGAACGGCGCTTCGATAGGCCGGCAGCGCGATCACACGGTGGATGGCAGCGATCGCGGCATTCATCTCGCGCAATTGAGCGGCGCTGATGAAAACGGGTGTCCGCGAATAGAACTGCGCCAGCCGATCGGCGCCCACCGATTCGCAGTCGCAGTTTTTATTGAGGCTTTCAGCGCGCGACAACGAGCTCATGCGGGCTCCTGCAGGATCAATTGCCAATAGGCCACATCCACCCATCGCCCGTGTTTGAAACCCACCTGGCGAAACGTCGCAACTCGCTCGAATCCGAGCCGTTCGTGCAGGGCCTCACTGGCGGGATTGGGGAGCGCGGCGCCACCGATCACGGCATGGATTCCAGCTTCTCGAAGTATGGGAAAAAGCGCCGAATACAAGGCCTTGCCGATTCCCGCGCCTTCGAAGCCGGGTGCGAGATAGATCGTGGTTTCCACCGAGTGGCGGTAGGCGCTGCGGGTTTTCCACCGGGTTGCGCAGCTGAAGCCCACCAACCGCCCGCCTGCATCGGCCACCAGCCACGGCAAGCCATGTCCCTGCACCTCGGCGATCCTTTGCTGCGCCGCACCTCAGGCAACCGCGTCATCCGCAGGGACGTTGAATGGTCTTCGGCCATTGGAGCCTCTCAGAGTTGTTTGGCCATGAACGCCGAGCTTGCCGGGCAGATTCCCGAGAACTCCCGCGTGGCGCGGATCGCGGCTGGGGCGGCATCGCGCGCGGCGCGCTGGTAACCGCGGCTGGCGAAAAAATTCTCGGCCGTGGTGGTGAGAAGGTAGAGACGCCGCACGCCCTGTGCTCGAGCATGCGACTCCGCGTGCGCCAGGAGTCGGGAGCCGTCGCCGTGGCCACGGCGCGATTCCGCTACCACCAATGAGCGAAGCAACGCTACATCACCAAACAACTCGAGACCCACCAAACCTTTTGGGGAATCGCCTGTGCCAATGTAGAAGAAATGGTCGCAATGCTCTTCTGCGAGATCCTCGACGGGCAGATTGGCGCTGGCCAGCAGGGAAAGGACGGCCGGGAATTCCGGTCGGTGAGAAATATCCGTGGGTTGCATGTTTGCCTCAGGCGGCCTTCTTCCGCCGCGCAGTCCTGGCAGCACGCGCGGACGGCGCGGGACAGCAGGCCGCACCCTCGGCCGCGCAGCAATTGTCCGTCAGATATCCGACCAGACCATTCATGGTGTCGTAGTCGGCGCTGTAGATGATCTGCCGGCTGGCTCGCTGCTGGCTGATGAGGCCGGCGCGCTGCAGCGCCTGCAGGTGAAACGTGAGCGACGAGGGCTGCAACCCCATGCGATCACCGATAGCGCCCGCCGGCAGGCCGCCGGTACCCTGCTCGACCAGCAGGCGGTAGATGGCGAGCCGGTATTCATGGGCAAGCGCCGCGAGGGCGGCGATGACGGCCGGAGTCTTCATGTACCGAACGATATTTCAAGAATTCTCGAAAGGTCAATGGAAATCCGATGAGAGGTGATCCTGCGGTCGGACCATGAAGTCCCGGCAATTTCCCGCTTCCGGCAGCCCACTACCCCGAAAGGGATAGATACCCGCCCATCGCCCGGGACCACTCCTCCCACCCGCCGGGTCAATGTGTAAAACACGCTGGAACTGGAAGATGGCAACACATCCAAACAGGCCCAGGCCTGCCCGTTGCCAGAGGATCCGACAATGTCCAAGTTCCGATTCGCGCTCGCCCCACTTGCCGCGGCCGTACTCGCCGCCTGCGCCGTGGGCCCCAACTACCAGGCGCCGGAACAGAAGGTCGCGGACCGCTTCGACCATGCGGAGTCGTCCACCTTCGCCACGCAGACCGAAACCGCCGGCGCTTCACTGGCGCAGTTCTGGCAGAACTTCCAGGACGCCACTCTCGACGGCCTGATCACCGAAGCCGTTGCCGCCAACCACGACTTGCGCATCGCGCAGACGCGCGTGCGCGAAGCGCGCGCACTGCGCCGTGACGCGGCCTTCGACCTCGCGCCTTCCATCAACACCGGCGGCGGCTACACCCGGCAGCGCA